>USAL01000085.1 GCA_900552545.1 uncultured Sutterella sp.
ACCGGCAGCGGGTCCCATGCTGAAACCGTGGTCGCAGGCAAGCATCACCGTCCTGCCTGTCCTGTGATTAAAAATACGGGACAGACGGTCCTTCATCCCCCAAGGAAGATTTTCCGCACCTTTCACATGAAAACCATTATTGGCAGCAGCAACTCCCAAACCGAAGTCGCAACCTTCTCTCAAATCATCTAAATCAGCCATTTTTCTTATCTATTTTATCTATTTAGTTTCTATATATTACAGCAGGTTGACAGTATGACTACAACGCTTTTGCAAATGCATCGAACATACAAGACCAGGATGAGGCGCCGGAATCAGCATAACCGATGGAACGCTCACCGTAATTACGGGCACGGCCGAAATTCGCCTTCATATCCTTCGTGGATTCAGCACCTTGCAAGGCAGCCTGTGCACCGGCGGCAACCGCGGCCACGACTGCGGCGGCAATGAGAGTCTTGAACTGCATAGTTGTACTCCTCGACGCAAATCGAAAGCTCCTCTGGCTAGCGCTGCAGACACTACGCCCTCTCGACTGTGCAAAAAATCGTCTGCATGACAATGGAGTTCACCGGGACAACCAACGCCGGTGCAATGTGTATTATCCACCCGGGAAGTACGCAGAAGGGTACGCGGAAAGCCGACTGCTGAAGGCTTCAAAGCGAGGGGATTGCCCCAAGATTCAAGACAAAGAAAAACGCCGGGGATCTTTCGCAAAAGACCACCGGCGCTGCGGCAAGTGCAGAGTTTTCAAACGCCCTTCCGACGAGGAAGGACACTCGTCAATTACTCAGCCTTGGCTTCCGTCTTGTTTTCTTCGACGGCTTCGACCGCTTCAGCACGCTCCGTGAGCTCCATGTAGGCCATGGGAGCGTTGTCGCCCGGGCGGAAGCCCATCTTCAGGATGCGGGTGTAGCCGCCGTTGCGGTTGGCAAAGCGGGGGCCGAGCACGTTGAAGAGCTTCGTGACCATCTCACGGTTGCGGAGACGGTTGAAAGCGAGACGGCGGTTGGCAACCGTATCGGTCTTGCCCAGGGTGATCATGGGTTCGACAACGCGGCGCAGTTCCTTCGCCTTGGGAAGGGTGGTCTTGATGGCTTCGTGCTCGATGAGGGAGTTCATCATGTTGCGAAGCATCGCGAGACGATGCGCGGAGGTACGGTTGAGTTTGCGAAGACCAGAACGATGACGCATTTTTAAATAGTCCTATAAAAAGTCTTTGATCTGAACCGCAGGGCACGTGCCTTGCGGACGATCCCCCGACTCTTCTATCCGAAGGCCCTACAAGCGGGTCGCCGGCGGGCGGGTTTCGGTTTGTCGAAAGTCCCGGATTGTACACCATTTAAGTGCGCAAAACGGGAAAAATCAAAATTTATCAAGGCTCCCGCAGATTAAAAGGACATCCGCGGGAGCGATTCACTAATGCCAAAAGGCGATTAGTGCTCGAGATTGGCGGGCGGCCAGTTCTCGAGACGCATGCCGAGCGTGAGGCCGTGGCTTGCGAGCACGTCCTTGATCTCGTTGAGCGACTTGCGGCCGAGGTTTGGGGTCTTGAGCAGCTCGTTTTCGGTGCGCTGGATAAGATCGCCGATGTAGTAGATGTTTTCGGCCTTGAGGCAGTTCGCGCTGCGAACCGTGAGCTCGAGGTCGTCGACCGGACGCATGAGGATCGGATCGAGAGGCGGCGGAACATCTTCCGGTTCCTGCTGCTCGGCTTCGCTCTCGGTCTTGATCGAGCCGAAGATGGAGAGCTGGTCCTGCAGAATGTGCACGGCCTGCTTGAGCGCGTCCTCGGGGCTGATGACGCCGTTGGTTTCGATGGTCATCTCGAGCTTGTCGAGGTCGGTGCGTTGGGCCACGCGGGCGGCGGACACCGAGTAGGCAACGCGGCGCACGGGCGAGAAGCTCGCATCCATGATGATGCGGCCGATCGTCTGCTTGCTGTAGTCGTCGCGGAAGGCGCGCATGTCGCCGGGCTGGTAGCCGCGGCCGCTTTCAACGCGAACCTGCATGTCGAGCTTGCCCCCCGAGAGGTTGGCGATGACGTGCTCGGGGTTGAGAATCGTGACGTCGTGCGGCAGTTCGAAGTCGGCGGCGGTCACGGGACCAGTACCGGACTTGGTCAGACGCAGCATCACGTCCTCACGGCCGCCTTCGAGCTTGAAGATCACGCCCTTGAGGTTGAGCAGAATGTCGACCACGTCTTCGATGACGCCGTCGATCTGGGAGTATTCGTGAACGACGCCGACAATGGTGGCTTCGGTCGGGGCATAGCCCACCATCGAGGCGAGCAGGATGCGGCGCAGCGCATTGCCGAGCGTGTGACCGTAGCCGCGCTCAAAGGGTTCGAGCGTAATGACGGCAAGGTTGGGGTTCTTTTCGTCGATGACGGCTTCGACCGTCGTCGGCTTCAAGAGCGTCGTGTTAGCCATGTGAATTTCCTCTTTCAATACCCTCGGCTCGTTACACCGATAAGGCTGAAAACAGTGGGAAAAAATCGGGGTTCTGAATATAGCGACGCGTCCGGCACCCCGAAAAGAGCCGGACGCTGCGAATTCGTCGCACCGCCGAGGCTTTGAGACCCTGCACTACAGAGCCCGCCCGCGGCGGCAACGTCAACCAGATTAACGCGAATAGAATTCGACGACGAGAGCCTCGTTGATGTCTCCCGTGATTTCGTCACGAGCCGGCGCGTTCTTGAACGTGCCTTCCATCTTCTTGGCATCCACGCTCACCCAGCCCGGGAAACCGTTCTGGCTGGCGAGGTCGAGAGCTTCAATGATGCGGGTCTGCTTCTTGGCGGACTCACGCACGGAGATGACATCACCGGCCTTGACGGAGTAGGACGGGATGTTGCACTTCTTGCCGTTCACGAGGATCGCGCAGTGGCTCACGAGCTGACGCGCTTCAGCACGCGTCGAGCCGAAGCCCATGCGGTAGACGACGTTGTCGAGACGGCTTTCGAGCAGAGCGAGCATGGTTTCACCCGTGTTGCCCGTGCGGCGGCTCGCTTCTGCATAGTAGCGGCGGAACTGGCGTTCGAGGACGCCGTAGATACGCTTGATCTTCTGCTTTTCACGCAGCTGCGTACCGTAGTCCGAAAGGCGCTGGCCGGAGATCTTGCCGTGCTGGCCGGGCTTGACACCGGCATCCTTGACCTTGGAGTCGAAGGAACGGCGGGCGCTCTTCAGATTGAGGTCGGAACCCTCGCGACGCGAGAGCTTCAACTTGGGACCGAGATATCGTGCCATTTTATCTGTTACCTCTTCTATCCTGCGGATCAAACCGCATTCAGTCCGCGTTCGACGATATGGACGACGCGAACCCAGGATACGAATTTCAAAATTAGTTCAATTACACGCGACGACGCTTGGAGGGACGAACACCGTTGTGAGGAATCGGCGTGACGTCCTGGATGCTCGTGACGCGGATGCCGAGGGCATTGAGCGCACGAACGCTGGACTCACGGCCGGGGCCGGGTCCCATGATGCGGACTTCGACGTTCTTCAAACCGTATTCGAGGGCGATCTTGCCAGCGTGTTCGGCAGCCACCTGGGCGGCGAACGGCGTGGACTTACGCGAGCCCTTGAAACCCTGGGCGCCGGCCGAAGAAGCGGCGACGGCGTTGCCCTGGCGGTCGGTAATGGTGATGATCGTGTTGTTGAACGAAGCATGCACGTGGGCGATACCTTCGGTCACAACCTTCTTCACCTTCTTGCGGGCGCGAGCGGCCTGCTGAGACTTGGGAGCCATAGCTTACCTTCTCTGAATTGATTACTTCTTGAGGGTCACACCGACCTTGCGCGGGCCCTTGCGGGTACGGGCATTGGTACGGGTGCGCTGACCACGGACGGGCAGACCGCGACGATGGCGGAAGCCACGATACGTGCCGAGGTCGATCAAGCGCTTGATCGAGAGCTGAACCTCACGGCGCAGGTCACCTTCAACGGTGAACTTGCCGACGGCGTCGCGGATCTTCTCGAGTTCCGCATCCGTCAGATCCTTGACCTTCTTGGAATATTCAATGCCGCAGGAGTCCAAAATCTCCTGAGCACGGGAACGACCAATGCCATAAATGGCGGTGAGGCCGATCACGGCGTGCTGATTCGGCGGAATGTTAATACCGGCGATACGAGCCATTTGTTTTTACCTCATTAGCCTTGACGCTGCTTGTGACGCGGGTCTTCGCAGATCACGCGCACAACGCCTTTGCGCTTAATGATCTTGCACTTGCGGCACATTTTTTTGACCGAAGCGTTAACCTTCATTGTTCATCTCCAGTCCGCCGCCCTCTGGTTGTGGGAACGGGGACGTCATTAAAGAGTGCCAACACGGGGAAAGCACGGAATTCTATCCGTTTTTCCCAAAAAAACAAGACCAGCCGCTGTGGCTTTTACACGAAAAGGCGTAGTGCACCTTCTCAAAAGCCCCAGTACTGGGTCGGACTTTGCCGCCTGACACTACATTGTGCGTCGAGCGCTCGAAAACCCGAGATTCAAATTTTTTTGGGGATTTTCCCATGTGCACGGGCTGCACTCTGGTTGGGATGCAGCCCGCTTGACACAGGTTGTTGCGGCTACGAACTCTGGAAATCAGAGACCGGAGCCAAAGCCCTTGAAGTTGGTCTTCTTGAGCAAATTCTCATACTGGTGCGACATCATGTAGGCCTGGACCTGATTCATGAAGTCCATCGTCACGACCACCACGATCAGCAGCGAGGTGCCGCCGAAGTAGAAGGGAACGTTGAAGCGAAGGTTCAGAAATTCGGGCACAAGGCACACGAACGTCAGGTAGAAGGCGCCGCCGAGAGTCAGGCGCACGAGCACCTTGTCGATGTAGCGGGCCGTCTGCTCGCCCGGACGGATGCCCGGAACGAACGCACCACTCTTTTTCAAGTTCTCCGCCGTTTCCTTCGGATTGAAGACAAGAGCCGTATAGAAGAAGGCGAAGAAGATAATCAAAGCGGCGTAAAGAAGCGTGTACAGCGGCTGGCCGGGGCTCAGGGCCGCTGCCAGATCGCGGATCCAACGGGTGGAGTCGCCGCTCGTGAACCAACCGGCGAGCGTGGCCGGGAACAGGATCAGCGATGAAGCGAAGATCGGGGGAATGACGCCCGACATGTTCATCTTGAGCGGCAGGTACGAGGCCTGGCCGCCGTAGATCTTGTTGCCGATCTGACGCCGCGCGTAGTTCACGGTGATTCGGCGCTGGCCGCGTTCGATGAAGACCACGAAGGCCGTCACGAGAACAACGACCGCGATCACAAAGATCGCCGCCAGCGGCGAGATGGCGCCCGTGCTCACAAGCTGGAACAGTCCGCTTGCCGCATTGGGCAGGCCCGCCACGATACCGGCGAAGATGATGATCGAGATGCCGTTTCCGAGACCGCGTTCGGTGATCTGCTCACCCAACCACATCAGGAACATGGTGCCCGTCACGAGGCTCACGGCGCACGTGAAGCGGAACATGTAGCCCGGGTTGATGACCAGACCGGCCTGGGTCTCGAGAGCGACTGCAATGCCGATCGCTTGGAAGAACCCGAGTGCGAGCGTGCCGTAGCGCGTGTACTGGGTGATCTTGCGACGGCCGGCATTGCCTTCCTTACGCAACGCTTCAAGACTCGGCAGCACGTACGACAGCATCTGCATGATGATCGATGCAGAGATGTAGGGCATGATGCCGAGAGCAAACACCGAGAAGCGCGACAGAGCGCCACCGGAGAACATGTTGAACAGCCCGAGAATGCCGCCCTGCTGCTCGCTGAAGAGCTGGCGAAGCATGTCGGGATCGATGCCCGGCACCGGCACGTGAGCGCCGATGCGGTACACCACTAGTGCGAGCAGGAGGAAGATCAGGCGACCCTTGAGGTCGCCGTACTTCGCCCAACCCGTCGATTTCGTCGTACTAGGGCTGGTCGCCACGTCTGTGTCCTTAAAGCGTTGGTTAACCTAAGAAATTAGGCTTCAACGGTGCCGCCGGCAGCCTCGATGGCAGCCTTGGCACCCTTGGTGACGCCCAGACCGCGCACCGTCACCTTGCGGGTGATGGAGCCGGACAGAATGACACGGGCGTCCTGCGCGAGGGTCGAGACGACGTTGGCCTGCTTCAGAGCGGCCAGATCGATCACGTCCACGGGCATGGCTTCAAGTTCATTGAGACGCACCACTTCAACGAAGCGGCGGGTGAGCGACGTAAATCCACGCTTGGGCAGACGACGATGCAGCGGCATCTGGCCGCCCTCGAAGCCGACCTTGTGGAAGCCGCCGGCACGGGACTTCTGACCCTTGTGGCCGCGGCCAGCGGTCTTGCCCCAGCCGGAGCCGACGCCGCGGCCGATGCGGTGAGCGGCCTTCTTGGCGCCTTCATTGGGCTTGATGGTATTCAAACGCATTTTCTTGTTCCTTCCCAGATCATTCAACGCGCAGCAGGAACGCCACCTTGGTGATCATGCCACGAACGGCGGGCGTATCCTCGAGTTCACGCGTCTGGTGCATCTTCTTGAGACCCAAACCGAGCAGCGTGGCGCGATGCTTGGCGCCGGTGCCGATGGGGCTCTTGACGAGCGTGACCTTCACGGTCTTCTTGGTTTCGGACATAGTGTCTGTTCTCCTCGATTACGCCGTGATCTCTTCGACGGACTTGCCGCGCTTGGCAGCGATGTCGGCCGGAGAGTGCAGGTTGCTGAGCGCGTTCAACGTGGCGCGAACCATGTTGTACGGGTTGGTCGAGCCGTAGGCCTTCGCAAGCACGTTGCGCACGCCAACGGCGTCGAGCACAGCGCGCATCGGGCCGCCGGCGATCACGCTGGTACCTTCAGCGGCGGGCATCAGCAGAACGCGGCTGGCGCCGTGGTGGCCTTCAACAGCGTGGAAGATGGTGCCGTTGTTGAGCGGAACCTTCTTCATGCTCTTGCGGGCGCGTTCCATGGCCTTGCTCACGGAAGCCGGAACTTCACGGCTCTTGCCCGTGCCCATGCCGACGGAACCGTTGCCGTCGCCGGCAACCGTCAGAGCGGCGAAAGCCAGAATGCGACCGCCCTTCACGACCTTGGTGACACGGTTCACCGAGATCATCTTTTCGCGAATGCCGTCATCGATTTCTTCGACGGCGTTCTTCTTGTCAACCTTAGCCATAAGCCTCGATTCCTATTAGAACTTGAGGCCGGCTTCGCGCGCGGCCTCGGCCAGCGCGGCAACGCGGCCGTGGTAACGATAACCGGAGCGGTCAAAGGCGCAGGATTCGATTCCGGCGGCCTTCGCCTTCTCAGCCAGACGTGCGCCAACGATCTTGGCGGCGGCGATGTTGCCGCCGTTCTTGCCTTCGGCGGCGAGCTTGGCACGCACTTCGGCCGCAGCCGTGGAAGCGCTCACCAGGACGCGGTCACCGGAAGCCGAGATGATGCTGGCGTAGATGTGAAGATTGGTGCGGTGCACCGACAGACGATTGACCTTCTGCAGCTTGATGCGGGCGCGAGTGGCACCGGCGCGGCGCAGGCGGTTTTCCTTTTTGTTGATCATAGTCTCACTACCCCGCTTTACTTCTTCTTGGTTTCCTTGATCACCACGCGCTCATCGGCGTAGCGGATGCCCTTTCCCTTGTAGGGTTCGGGAGCACGGTAGCTGCGGATCACGGCGGCAACCTGACCGACCTTCTGCTTGTCGGCGCCCTTGACGACGATTTCCGTCTGGCTCGGGGTTTCGACGGTCACACCGGCGGGCATTTCGTGCACGATCGGGTGCGAATAGCCGAGCTGCAGGTTGAGCTTGTTGCCCTGAGCCTGCGCACGGTAGCCGACGCCGACCAAGGTGAGCTTCTTCTCAAAGCCCTGGCTGGTGCCCTTGTTCATGTCGGCCACGAGAGCGCGCATCGTGCCAGTGTTCATGTTGGACTCGCGGCTGTCGTTAAGCTGCACGAACTTCAGAACATTGCCTTCCTGCTCCACGGAAACGAGCGGCAGGATGTGCATCTTCACTTCGCCCTTGGGGCCCTTGACGGTGATGAAGCCGTCAGCGATCGTGGCGGAAACGCCGTTCGCGAGCTCAACGGGATGCATACCAATACGAGACATATTGCACCTCCCGAATAAGCGAC
>USAL01000086.1 GCA_900552545.1 uncultured Sutterella sp.
TGAAAGTACCTCCTTCGACAACCGGGGTGGGTCATTTCGGTTGTCGATTGGTGGGTACTTTATGCTGTCGTGCAACACCATTGCGCCTTTTGCAGGGCTGCCGAAGATCTTCTTGTCAAACAAAGCTATTCCCGCAAAGGCAATTGTTGGGACAATGCAGTGATGGAGGGGTGGAACGGTGTCTTGAAAACGGAGTGGCTTTACCATCCAAACAACCGTTATCACAAGAACCTTTTGACGGCTGACGAGGCCAAATTGAAAATTCTTGAATATTGCAATTACTACAATGAGGAACGCATCCAAGCCAAGTTGAACTACCGTTCTCCTAAGCAATATAGGGAAGCGGTAGTTCGACAGGCTTGAACATCCGATTGATCAAAAATCTTTCTCGCAAAGTGGGGACAGTTCATCACTACCGGCCTTTCTTTTTTATCAGTACTTCATCGGAACCACTATCCGCTAACCCGCATGGAAATCCTTGATGAGCCCGAAAAGGATCTGCCGCTGCATCACGAGCGCATCGTGGCAGGCAAAGAAGACGAGCCCGTCGGCCGGCGCGAGCACTTCGCGCAGCACGTTTCCCTCGCAGGGATCGATGATTTCGCCCAAAAGTTCGCCCTTGTGCGCCTGCTTTCCCGGGCCCGCCACGCGGCGAAAGATGCCGGCGGCTAGAGCATGCACGGAAAGAACCGAGGATTCCTTCAACATCTCGGGCACGCGGCCGCCGTCGATGCGGTAGTCGATGAGATTGCGCCGTACGAGAAAGCGCAGCACGGCATTGACGGCCACGCTTGCCGAAGCCGGATCGATGCGGCTGGTTTCACTCGTAAAGATCGTGTAGGCGCGGGTGTCCCAGATCTGCCAGTTGTAGTTTAAGGTCGTCGTATCAATCGGAAGGGGCTTTCTGACGAGCACGAAGGGAAGCCCGAAGTCGCGCGCCCCCTGCGGGTCGCCGAAGTCGGTCTGCATCATGCGCACGTGCGGCACGAAGTCGCCTCTGAGGTAGAAAGAGGCAAAGTGAATGCCCCATTTCCAGCCCTGGAGGTGCTCGAAGACCCCCGCGGCGATGCGCTGCGTGGTCTCGCCCTGGTTGTAGCCCGGAAACATGCGGTTGATGTCGGTGTCGTCCATCGCCCAGAAGCGCTTTCCGATGTTGAGCGAATAGGGATTGACGCAGGGGATGACCTCGATGCACACGTTCTCGCGCAGGCCGCCCGCAGCCTCGATCGCCTTGAGTTTTCTCACAAGCTGCGAGCAGATGTAAAGCTGCTGGATTTCGTTGCCGCGCATCGCGCCCACGATGGCCGCGCTCTTTTCCCCCCGCCCGAAGCGGTAGCCCGTGATCTCAAGCGGCTCCCGGTACAGCGAGGGCATTTCAAATACACGCACCTTCTTCATCACCTCTCCTCCCCGGCACGGTTGATCGTCTGCGCATCAGAAAACTTCACCACCTCTCCGGTTTCCTCGTGCTCGACGTCAAGCACGCGCGCCACCAGAGAGCCGGGATTGACGACGGGATACTCGCGAAGCGTAAAGACAAGCCCGTTGCAGGGGCTCTTGACCTCCTCAAGCACGCGCCCGGCGGGGGGAGCGGCGATGAGTCCCAGAATCTCGCCCTCGTGGATGTTCATCCAGTGCTCGACCAGGGGAATGAAGATGCCGGGCGCATTGGCGTTGACAAATCCCACGCGGCCATCGGTGGAGACGATGGGCTCGGTCACCTTCTCAACCGGTCCCGACCAGATTCCGAGGCGCTTCATGAGGCGCAGAAGGCCCGCGGCAAGCTTCTTGCCGTAGGCTTGGGTAATGCGCATGCCCACGCCCGCCTCAACGACAAGGCAGGGCGTGCCGATGCTGTTGAGCGACCAGGCAAGCGTGCTTTCCAAGACTGTCGCCGCCGCATGCACCCAGATGAAGTCGCAGTTGAGTTCCTTTGCAAGCGGCAGCAGCCGCTCGGCCGTATTGACGTTGACGCGCACCTGCGGGATCTCGCGCAGGAAGATGTTCGAGGCGTGGATGTCCACCACGCACGTCGCCCCCTTCATGTCGGCCACGATGCGCGAGGCGATCGCCTCCTCGGTCGTGCCGCGGGAATTGCCCGGGAAGATGCGGTTCATGTCGAGATCAAAGCCGGGAATCCCGCGCGTGATCGAGTCAATTCCTAGGGGATTGATCGCCGGATAGATGTCGACGATGCCGGTGAGAAACTCGCTTTGCTCCGACAGAATCCGGTTCAGGCGCCAGCAGACGTACTGGCCCTCGAGTTCGTCGCCGTGCGTGCCCGTCGTCACGCAGATGCGGGGCAGCCCCTTGTCGAGCGCCTCCTTTTCCGTCATTCCCGGCGGCAACAGGCGGTTTTTGCGAATCACCATCCGCTCGGCCACCGGCATGCGGATGGAAACAACGTTCTCGATCATTTTTCTTGTTCAGTCTTGATCGGCGCCCCGCAGAGAGATGCTTGAGCATCACCGCGAGGGGCCTTTACACATAAAAATCAGTCCGTTTCATCCCCCAGCGGCACCACCTCGGCGCGCGTGACGATCGACTGCGAAGCACGACCGCGGAAGATGCCGCGCTCAAGCGCCGCATCGGCAAAGTCGCATCCGCGGGCAAGCACCACGTACGCGCCGCATGCCTCGACGTCGTGCGTTGGATCGAGCGCAAGCACCTGGTGGGTCCCGCAGCCGCGCGAATCTCCCGAGTCCGACGGCACCCAGGCCTCGACCCAGGCGTGCGTTGCGCCCACGCCCTCGACGAGTCCGGCCGCGTAAAGCGCGGGGATTCCGGCAAGGCGCAGCAATGCGATCAGCACGTGGGAATAGTCCTGACAGACGCCCGAACCGATTTCAAGCGCCTTCTCGGCCGTCGTCTGCGTCGTGGTGGAGCCCGGCTGATAGCACAGTGTCCGGTGCACGGCATGCATCAGAAAGAGAGCCTTTTCCCGAACATCCGCCAGAGCATCGACATCGGCTCTCAACGACTCCCAGAGCGCAAGCAGACGCTGTCCCGGGGCAGTCAGTGTCGTCGGCCGCACGAAATAAGGCGCGGGATTCACCGCACCCAAGGCACGGCCCGTCATGGTGTTGTGGTCCAGCGCACGCACGTTCATGGAGTTTGATGCAGACAACTCGGCCACGCCCTCGCAGCAGATCTCAAAGGCTTCGTGCGGTGCATCAATGCGCCCCGTCCAGGTCAGATTGCCGAGGACGGGCTCGGTGAGCGGGCAGAGCTTCACCTCCGGGTTCGTGCGCAGCACAAACGATTCGACATGCTGACGGGAAAGCTCCGGCGGCACAGGCCGCAGTCTGAACACATGGCCGGTGACAGGCTCAGAAAAGCAGAACTTTGTGCTGAGCGCAAAGCGAACTCTCAAAAGCGTCTCCAAATGAAGCGATGCACGAATTGTCCATGACGCGACCGTCGAACCCGATTTCCGGCACCTCGCGTCGGAGATTGAATACGCTGTCAACCTGACAGCGTTTGTTCGACGCATCAATTGTGTCAGACAGAGCCTCGGCGCGAAAGCAGGCTTATACCGCCTCGGACAGCGGCCCGCGGCCTTCGTCGGAACTTGGGGAAGACCTGTCGGCACGTTCTGCCGGAGATCCCTACCCTTTTTTTGATTCCCGACGTCGGCCGGCAGATCCTTGTGCTTCAGTGCAAAAGGTTCACAAGTTTAAGGAGACGCGTGCGGTTTTGGGGCAGGCCCGGTTCCGTCATCTGGCGCAATTCCTCCAGCACGGGCTTTTCCAGGAGCGCCTCCACGCGCTTGGTGTGCGACAGCAGGCGCGGCAGGAGCGCCTCCACCGCGTACTCGGGAAAGTCCAGGCGAATGAGAAGATCCAGACGCTCGGAATACTTTCCGACCTTCAGGAGGTCGCGGCGCTCGACGTCGGCCACGCGATCGTCGACCGATCCCCAGAACGCGAGAAGCCAGTCGGCCACGCGCTGGGTTTCAAGAAAGGCCGAGTCCTCGCGAGCGCCATGCTGCAGCTGATCGAGCGCAAGCTGGATGTAGGCCATCGTCTCGGTCGTGATGAAGTTTCTCAAGACGATCGCATTGTCATAAGCGCGCGAAAGGTTGGAATAGATCGAGTCGGGATTGGCCGGATCAAAGAGGTAGCGCGTCTCGAAGTCCTCGGGCCCGGCGTAGATCTCCGAGGGAATCGACAGCCGGCGGCAAAAATTCACGTAATCGTCGCCGTTTTGATCGATCATCCGATCAAGCGAGCGGTTAAAGAGCCGCAGGGTGGAAAAGACCCGCTCGACGTAGCGGCCGAGCCAATAGAGGCGGTCGGCCTGCTCGGCCGAGATGGTACTGATGACTTGTTCAATCGGTGTCATTGCTGCAGTTTCGTCTTTGTTGGAGTGCTTTCGAAAAAGGTTCCGAGGCTCGTACCGCCTACTCTGCCTTCACCCACGTGTCCTTGAATCCGCCGCCCTGGGAGGAATTGACGACGAAGCTGTCGGGGACGCGCGAAAACCGCGTGAGGCCGCTCGGCCAGACCTTGGTGCCGTTGGCACCGGTCAGAACGAAGGCGCGCAGGTCGGCCTTGCGATAGACGGTCTCGCCGTTTTCGTAGACGGGCAGATCGATGAAGTCGATCACCTCCTGCACGATGAAGCGCCGCGGCTCGGCGATGATCTTGCGCCGCCACTCGGCCAAGGTCTCCTCATCCATGTCGCGCCCGAAGACGACGCCGTAGCCGCCCGCCTCGGCCACGTCCTTGATGACGAGCTTATGAAGGTTCTCAAGGACGTATTCCCGGTCCTTTTCGTAAAAGGGCAGGTACGTGGGGGCGTTCTTCAGAATCGGGTTTTCGCCCAGGTAGTACTCGACCATCTTCGGCACGAAGTAGTAGATCCCCTTATCGTCGGCCACGCCGTTGCCCGGGGCGTTGATGATCGCCACATTGCCTGCACGGTAGGCATCCATGATGCCCGGAACGCCGATCAGGCTCTCCGGGAGGAACGTGAGCGGATCAAGATAGTCGTCGGAAATGCGGCGGTACACCGCGCCCACCTTGACGCGTCCCTTGGCGCAGTCGCGGAAGTAGAGCTTGTTGTCCTCGACAAAGAGGTCTTCATTGGTGGCAAGCGCAAAGCCCGTGCGCTCGGAGAGATAGCTGTGCTCAAAGAAAGCGGCGTTGTAGCGGCCCGGCGTCATCACCACGCAGATGCCGTCGCAGGCGACGCTTTTCATCATGTCAGCCAGAAGCTCCGGATAGGTGCGGTTGTCGATGATCCCCGCGGCGCGGAAAGTCTGCGACGATGCACGCCGGCAGATTTCGCGGGCAATCAGAGGATATGACGCACCGGAAGGAATGCGCAGGTTGTCTTCGAGCACGTACCAAGTCTTGTCGACGGCCTGCACGAGGTCGATGCCTGCGATGTGCGCATAGACCCCGCCCGGGGGCGTAACGCCGTCGCAGGCCTTCAGAAAGCCGCTTGAGGAAAAAACGAAGTCCGACGGGATCACGCCGTCGGCGATGATTTTCTTTGCGCCGTAGATGTCGGCAAGAAAGGCGTTGAGAGCACGCACGCGCTGCGCGAGTCCCGCCGAGAGCTCGGCCCACTCGTCGGCTTCGATCACGCGCGGCATCGGATCAAAGGGAAAGAGCTGCTCGTGAAACGTCCCGTTCTTGTAAATGCCGAATTTCACCCCGTAGCGGGCAAGCAGTTCGTTGATCGATGCACAGTTGCGAATGAGGGAATTCATGACGCGTTTCTTCCTTTGACTGAAAGCCTTCCTGTTGCTGCCGCGCTTTTCCAAATTGCTTCCATTCCAGGCAAGGGAACCCCTTGCAACACGGCAGACATTCATCGATTATTCACGAAAACCCGAACCTTCGTTCAAAAATCCGTGCATCGCGTTGGGTTTGTTTGGCAAGTGTCAGAAGAAGTAGGCGATTTCCTATAGCAGCAAAAGAGCGCGACGAAGAACGTCTCGCCCGGATCCTTCCGACCCGGATCCTTCCGATTGTCGCCCTACGCGAAATCAGCACACGGTTTCCCGCAGCATTCAAAAAAAAAGGGGCGAAGGAATTCACTTCCTTCGACCCCCAGCCCGAACGCCGACTACGTCCAGGTTCCGTCGGCGGGTGCCCGAACAGCGACACCCGCTTTTGGTTCATCACGCTCTCACGGCAATCGGGATGATGCGCGGACCCTTGCCGCGGTTCTTGCGGACCCAGTTGCGCATGAAGGCGATGAGTCCGGCAAGAAGCGCTACCGAGATGCCGATGGCAGTCACCGCGTAGGCGGGATCCTCAGCAAACGTTCCCACACGGTAGACGATGGTGGCGGCCGAATAGCCGAGCACCGTGGTCCAGGCGGCGAGAAAGAGCGTCCAGGCCGCACCCGCCTCACGATAGACCGCTGCGATTGCGGCCACGCACGGCATGTAGAGAAGCACCATCATGAGGTAGGCAAAGGCGGCAAGCTGCGAGCCGAAGAGCTTTTGCATGACGGCAATCGAGTCGGCAGCCACGCCCTGCTCCTCGGCAGCGGCTTCGGTATCCGACAGGTCGCCCACGCTCACGCCCAGAGGATCGATGAAAGCACCGGCCATGCCCTGGAGATTGTCGACGATGCTCGTACCGGCCTCGGAAAGAATCGCGCCAAGCGACCAGCCGGAATCCTCCTCTTCCTGCGCAGCGGCACCCTCGCCGACGCTGTCCGCGGCTGTTGCGTTCTTTTCATTTTCGGTGCGGGCCATCGCGTCATAAAGCGAATTCATCGTGCCCACGACGGCTTCCTTGGCGAGAATGCCCGTGAAGATGCCCACGGCCGCAGGCCAGTTTTCCTGCGTCACGCCCATCGGGGAGAGAACCGGCGCGATGGTCTGGCCAATTTCGGACAGCACCGAGTGATCAGTGTCTTCATTGCCGAAGCTGCCGTCCGTACCCCAGGAGTTGAGGAACGAGAGCACCGCCACGATGACCACGATGACGCGGCCGGCACGGTTGACGAAGGCCTTCAGGCGATCCCAGGTACGCATCATCACGCCCTTCACCGTCGGAAGATGATACGGAGGAATCTCCATCACGAAGGCTGCGGCTTCACCGGGAAGCACGAAGCGCTTGATGAGAAAGCCCGTGAAAATCGCGGCAAGAATGCCGACAAGATAGATTCCGAAAACGAGGTTCTGACCATTGGTCGGGAAGAATGCCGTGGCAAAGAGCACGTACACCGGCAGACGCGCGCCGCACGACATGAAGGGCGCCATCAGAATCGTGACGATGCGGTCGACCGCGCGATCCATCGTGCGCGTGGCCATGATCGCCGGAACGCCGCAGCCAAAGCCCACCAGAAGCGGCACGAAGGCCTTGCCCGGCAGACCGAGCGCACGCATCATGCGATCCATGTCGAACGCGGCGCGCGCCATGTAGCCCGAGTCTTCCAGAATGGCCAGGAAGAAGAAAAGAAAGAAGATGGGCGGGATGAAGGTCGAGACGGTCTGAATACCGCCGCCGATGCCGTCGGCAAGAATGACCTTGAGCCACTCGGGCGCCCCCAGGTTCGTGAGAAGCGTCCCGAAGCCGTCGACGAAGATTCCGCCGAAGAGAATGTCAAAGAAGTCGATGAACGCGCCGCCGAAGTTCTGCGTAAAGAGAAACATCACGTACATGACCGCAAGAAAGATCGGCAGTCCCAGCCAGCGGTTCAAGACCACGCGATCGATTCTATCGGTCATCGTCACGCCGGTCGTGCCTTCGCGCAGCACGGCCTTTTCGGCCGCTTCCGACGCAAAGCGATAGCGCGCTTCGGCAATGGCGATATCGGCCTCGCCATCAAAACCGGTGCGGAAACGCTCGATCATAGGAGCGACGCGCTCACCGGCTCCCGCCGGCAGCATCGCATCCATCCCCGGCGCTTCCTCAAGAAGCTCAACGGCGCACCACGCGGGATGGCGGGTGCCGGCCGCGGCAAGCTCTCGGGCGACGTCGGCCGCCGCCTTATCGATTTCGGCACCGTAGGCGAGCTTCATGGGCGGCACCGCCGGGTGCTTCAAAAACTCACTGATGCTGCGGCGCAGGTTGCGCACGCCCTGTCCGCAGGAGGC
>USAL01000087.1 GCA_900552545.1 uncultured Sutterella sp.
GAGATATTTCTCGGGGCTTTTTCGCCGCAGTTCTTCTGCTGCGGCGGCCCCGGTTTTCGTTTAGTCAGAAACTGAAGGATTTTTTACTTTTGCGCAAGCGTCTCAAGACGCGACGCGGCGATGCGCGCAAGCAGCTGCGCCGCCGCAGGCAGCACGGCGTCGTTGAAGTCAAAGGCCGTGCTGTGCACGGTTGCCTGATGCGCCTCATCGCGCACGCCCACGCGCAGCATGCAGCCCGAAATTTTTTCCTGATAGACCGAGAAGTCCTCCGAGCTCATGAAGGGCGTCATGTCGGGATTGACCGCCTCGGTGCCGAAAAGCTTCTGCGCCACGGCGATGGCCGCCTGCGTTGCGGCCTCGTCGTTGATGACGGCCGAAACCGCGCTCTGCCAGTCGATTTCGGCCGTGCAGCCGTGCGCGCGGGCGATGTTCTCGGCCATCGTGCGGATGTTTTCTTCGATCATGCGACGCGTCTGCGGTGCGAAGGCGCGCACCGTCCCGCTCAGGCGCACCTCGTCGGGCACGACGTTGGGCGTCTCGTAGCGTCCGGCGTTGAACGAACACACGCTCACCACGGCCGAATCGATGGGGTTGACGCGCCGCGAGACAATCGTCTGCAGCGCGTCGACAAGCGAGGCTGCAGCGGGCAACGGATCAACACCCAGATGCGGGCGGCCGCCGTGCGTGCTCTTGCCCTTAATGCGGATCCAGAACAGGTCGCCCGAAGCCTGAAGGGGCCCCACGCGAAAGCCGAAGACGCCTTTGGGAAGCATCGGCTCGGTGTGCGCGCCGTAGATTTCAGCCACGTCATACTTTTCGAGCACGCCGCTAGCCACTACGGCAAGCGCCCCTTTGGCAAGTTCTTCGGCAGGCTGAAAGATTCCGATCACGCGTCCCGGGAAGTCGCGGTGCGCGTTGAGATGGCGCAGCGCCCCCAGAAGCCAGGTCTGGTGGCCGTCATGCCCGCAGGCGTGCGCGCGGCCTGCGATGCAGCTCGCCCAAGGTGTGCCCGAGGTGTCGTTCATGCCGAGCGCATCGATGTCGGCGCGAAGCGCCACGGTCCTCCCAGGGCGATTACCGTCGATCACGACAATCACGCCGCCAGCAACGAGATCGGTGTCGATGTCCTCAATCCCCCAGGACTTGAGGGTTCTCACGATGCGCTCGACGGTGCGGGGCGTATCAAATCCAAGCTCGGGGTTCTTGTGCGCTTCGCGGCGCAGGTCTGCAAGCTCCTTGCCCCAGGCAAGCATGTCGGGATCAAGCCTTGCGGCATGTACGAATTCAACGGCATCCGTCATCGTTTAACTGCCTTTCTTTCTTTTTCGGTCAATCGACGAAAGTGAATTTCCAAAACGCGGCGTGCCGCGCGAGGCTCATGTCGGCCTGCGGCGGCACGCGATCGCAAAAAAGCGCGGGAGCTTTGCGGCTAAGCCGCAAGCGCAAAACCGCGCGCGGCGCTGGGGCTAGACCGCGAGCGCCTCAAGTCGCTTCAAGGCAATGGCCGCAAGGAGCGTTGAAGCCGCCGGCAGCACCTCGTCGTTGAAGTCAAACGACGTGCTGTGCACCGAGGAGGTGTGCTCGCTGTCGCGCACGCCCACGCGCATCATCGTGCCCGGAACGAGCTGCTGGTATTCGGCGAAGTCTTCCGAGCTCATGAAGGGATCGATGTTGGGGCGCACGGACTCGGCGCCGTAGAGCTCGGTTGCCACGGCAATGCCCGCGCGCGTGGCCGCCTCGTCGTTGATCACGGGCGGAATCGAGTTCTCCCACTTGATTTCCGAGGTGCAGCCGTTGGCGCGGGCCGTGTCGGCGAGCATCTCCTTGAAGGTCTCCTCGACGAGCTTGCGGGTGGCGGGCTGGAAGGTGCGCGCCGTGCCGCTTACCTTCACTTCATTGGGCACCACGGTGGGCGTCTCGTAGCGGCCGGCGCTGACCGCGCAGATGCTGAGCACCGCGGTGTCGATCGGGTTCACCTTGCGCGAGACGATCGTCTGGGCGGCGTTGATCAATTGCGCAGCCACGGGAATCGGGTCGATGCCAAGGTGCGGACGGCCGCCGTGCGTGCCCTTGCCCTTGATCGTGAGCCAGAAGTAGTCGGCCGCGGCCTGAAGGGGCCCCACGCGAAAGCCGAAGACGCCCTTGTCCAACATCGGCTCGGTGTGCGCGCCGTAGTTTTCGGCGATGGCGTACTTTTCAAAAAGGCCGCTTGCCACAACCGCCTGTGCGCCCTTGCAGGGCTCTTCGGCAGGCTGGAAGATGCCGACCACGCGGCCCGGGAAGTCGCGGTGCGCGTTGAGGTAGCGCAGCGCCCCCATGAGCCAGGTCTGGTGTCCGTCGTGGCCGCAGGCGTGCGCGTGGCCCGCAATGCAGCTTGCCCAGGGCTTGCCCGAGGTGTCGTTCATGCCGAGCGCGTCGATGTCGGCGCGAAGCGCCACGGTCTTTCCCGGGCGCGTACCCTCGATCACGACGATAGCGCCGCCCGCAACGAGATCGGTGTCGACGGACTCGATTCCCCACTCTTTGAGGGTCTTCACGATGCGCTCGACGGTTCGAGCCGTATCAAATCCAAGCTCAGGGGTCTTGTGCACCTCGTGGCGGAAGGCAACCAACTCGTCGCCCCAGCGCAGAAGATCGGGGAACACGCGATCAGCATGAACAAACTGCATTTTTTTCTCTCCCAAAACCGCACCGGAAAAACAAAGGACCCTGCATGTCATCCAAGGGCTTTGCTGCTGCGGCAAAGTCCCTTGCCGCGCGCCGTCTCGGGCTCTTTCCCGGTGCATGATGATTCGGTCATTGTAGTCGTCCGGATTTCGGCCGCCTTGAGGCAAACGCCCTATGAAGCCACGGGAAAACGCAGGAAACCGTACGAAACGTGCACGAAAAAAGCCGCCCAGTCCGACTTTTGAAGGAAAAACCAGACCTCGGCGGCCGTCCTGCTTGTGCAGAGGAAAAGCGCCGTTAGAGCGTCACTTCAAAGATCTTGGCGAGCTCGGCGGTGGTGAGATTCTCGTCAAAGGGCACGTACTCGCCCTTGGAGTTCTTGAAGACGCCGTAGGGAACGGCGCGGCAGCCGCAGCGGCGGTGCAGCTTGGAGTTGTCCCAGCACCAGTTGCGGAACTTTTCCGAGAGCTTGGTGATGTCGTAGCGCAGGCCCCGGAAGCCTTCGTCACGGAAATGCTCGTGCTGGGCGGCGAGCACCTCCCAGGGCTTGTCGGAGGCAAAGATCATCGCGCCCTGCGCGTCGGAGTGAATGTTCATCCAGGCGATCGGGCAGTAGACGACGTCGATCTTGGCGTGAAGCGGCCGGATGTGCTCCATGAGCCGCATGCAGTCCGGGCACTGGGTGTCGATTGCCACGTAGGCCTTCGGACGACCGGCCGGGCCCGGGTAGCTGAAGCCGTGGGCTGACTTGGAGAAGGTCTCCCACATCATCTTGCCGTCCCAGATGGAGGGCACCTTGGCCGGTGCGGCGTGCACGGCCGGAACGACGGCGCCGGAAACGGCGGCGGCAGCAATCGCAAGTGCACTGCGGCGGGAAATGTCGGTCATAAAGAATCTCTCCTTCTTTGTCTTGTCTGTTCCGCGGACGCCGCCCCTCTAAAAGGAAACGGCAATCCGCTTCAAAAATAGCGCTGCGGCAGAAAGCACCTTCAAGTCCTACGGCTGGCGGCGGCCCTTGTAGCGGCCCTGACTGTCGTAGAAGCGTCCATTGGCGTCCTGCCGCCCCTGATAGCGTCCTGCCTCATCATAATAACGACCGTTGGCGTCCACCCTCCCCTGATAGCGGCCGGCTTCATCGTAGAAGCGCCCGTTTGCGTCCTGCCGGCCCTGGTAGCGCCCCTGGCCGTCGTAAAACCGGCCGTTGGCATCCTGGCGTCCCTGATACCGGCCGAGGCTGTCGTAGCTGCGGCCGCTTGCGTCGGTGCGGCCCTTGTAGCGGCCGAGACTGTCGTAGTAGCGGCCGGGCTCCCGGTTGTTGTCAAAGCCCGCGGCCTTCGCAGTCGCAACAACCGCAACCGCCCCGACATCGAGATCGGCAACCTCCACGACCGCAGCGCCAAGCGTCATAAGAACGGCAGCAAAGGCGCAGAAAAGAAAGCGCGCAAACATCGTCGGGCCCTCCTTCATTTGAATCTTTTTATAAGCGCGACGAAACCTCGTCGGCCTCAAAAAAGTGTAGCAGTCCCGTGCCGGAGGGCAGGAGGCTTCACCGCCACCGGCAGGAACGCGTGCGACCGAAATCATCCCAAAATTAGCTCGCCGGGTTCTGCTTTTGCCGCGAGCTCACCACGTAGAGCACGACCGCGGCGAAGATGAAGGCCAGTGCCGCCTTCTCGGCATCGGTCACGGGCTCGGCAAAGACCACCACGCCCACCGAGAGCGTGAGCACCGGGTTGAGGTACTGGATGATGCCAAGAAGCGTCATCGGAAGCTTCTGCGCAGAGACGGAAAAAAGCACCATCGGAATCGAGGTCATGATGCCCGTACCGATCAGCAAAAGTGACAATCCCGAGGAAAAGCCGCCCGCAAAGTGAGAGGCGTAGCCGCCCGGTGCAAAGAAGATGTAGGCAAGCGCAGGCACGAGAAGCAGCCCGTGCTCAATCGCCACGCTGTCGGCCGCATCGATCGTCACCTTCTTTTTGAGCGCGCCGTAGATCGCCCAGGAGGCCGACACCCCGATGGCAATCCAGGGAAAGCGGTCAAGCCCCGCAATGAGCACCGCCACGCCGCAGGCCGCAAGGAGCACTGCCACGAGCCTCAATCCGCTCAAGCGCTCGGAAAAGACGATGACGCCCAGCGCGACGGTCGCAAGCGGCGTGAGAAACATCCCCAGCCCCAGCTCCACCACGCGCCCGGTGTTGACGCCGAGAATGTTCACAAGCCAGTTCACCGAGGCAAAGGCCGCCGCGAGCACGATGATGAACGTGCCGTTTTCGCGCGGCGAGCGCAAAAGCCGACCGAGCACACGGGCTGCGCTCGGGAGCCTTCCCGCAACCACAAGACCCGCCATGATGAACACAAACGACCAGATGATGCGGTGAGCAAGAATCTCCACCGGGGCGGCTTCAGCAAGCTGCCGCCAGTAAAGGGGCATCAGGCCCCAGAAGCAGTAGGCAACGACCGAGGCAAGAATGCCTGCGGCGGTCGACGAGTCGGTTGCAAAAGCGCGCATAGGAAGGTGGGTCACCAGAAAACGCTTGATTCGCTCAAATCACTTTGATGCGCTTTGAGTCTACGCCTTCGGCCGTGAGGCACTTATCCGAGAGCCTTCTTTAAAAGCTCCGCAGGGATGGGAGGCGCTTCTTCAGCGGCGATTCCCACTGCCTGCTCGCCTTCCTGCCCCGGTCGCAGGATGGTTACGAACATGCTGCGGATCCACTGCATTTCACGCGAAGCATGGTTGCGCTCGTGCCAGATGAGGCGAGTCGAGTACACCCGGTGTTCACCAGGAATGGGCACGATGGCAAGCTCCTCGGGCAGCATCCGCGCAAAGAACTCAGCCGTGCGATCCGGAAGCACGAGCGTTGCCATCGTCTCCTTGAGCAGATAAGGCGCGCCCAGAAAATGCGGCATTTCGATCACCTTGCGCTGCTGGCGCGTCGTGCCCGTATCAACGTCAAAGACGGGCTCGCGGCCGCTTTGACGAAATTCGACGGCAATCTTGGGGTACTTCAAAAACTCGCGGCGCGTGAGCTTTTCGCCCCGCGCAAAGCGCTCGGCAAGCGGATGCCCGCGCCAGACGAGGCAGACGCGCCGCACATCGAAAAGGTTGAGCCCGAAGTAGTGCTCGGGGAGCCTCGGGCAGATCGATGTCGGCAAGAGCCCCAGATCGACGCTGCCGTCGGCGAGGTCCCGGAGCACCGTGTCCACCAGGGGCAGCAGACGGAAATTCATCTTCGGGGCCTTCTGCGCCAGGGCGCGCAGCACCGGGCGCAGGATCACCACGACGGCATTGTCGGCCGAGGCAATTGAGAGCGTGCGCTCGATTGCCGCAGGATCAAAGGCCTTTTCGGAAACCAGCTCGCCAAAGCCGCCCAAAATGCGATTGACTGCCGGCATGATCTGGCTGCTCTTCTCGGTGGGCGCCATGCCGCGGTTGTTGCGCACGAAGAGATCGTCGGCAAAGGCCTTCTGGCACTTGGCCAGCGCGCGGCTTACGGCCGAAATCGTGATGTTGAGCCTTCGGGCAGCGCCTGAGAGCGACCTCGTCTCGTAGATGCGGCTGATGACAAAAAGCTCGCTGAAGCGTACGTCAAGCATCTTTCTCTTTCTCCTCTTCTCTCCACCTGCGGCCTCAAGCGGTTTTCACGCACCGCACCAACGGAGCGTCGTTCAAAACAGACCTCTTGCCTCCCCTTTGAGCGACTCAAAAAAGCACTTCTTTTGGGCACCAACGAAAAAGGCCAAAGTCGCGATTTTGCGACGATTTGAATCACCCTTGATCGTGCGAACAAACCGCCTTATCCGATCGACCGAATCCTGCTTAAGCCTTTCGGGGCACCCATTGCAGCGAAATTTTCGTTAGCAAAAGGATCGTCCCGTCGGTTTTCAATGCCCGTTCAAACGCCCGAGAAGTTTTCGATTTTCGATAAAAGCTTATTTCATTTTTCTCGAAATAGGAAAGGAAACCGACCATTTCAGAAAAACTGCACGACGCCTACAGTACTTCTTGACAGAGCGCCGGCAAAGCGAAATTTCCTTTTTCTTTCAATGAGAAATGAGCTTTGCCCGGACGCCATCCACAATGAGGAGATAGACATCATGACAGTCAATATCGGCCGCCGCACTTTGGTTCTGAGCACCATGGCCGCCGTCGTAGCGAGTTCCTTTTCCGGACACGCGGCCGCCTCGGGCGGCGCATCCGGCCCGCGCGTGACCTTCGCCCCGCAGGGGAAGTTGGGCGAAATCATCGTCAACCCGTACAAGATTGCGCCGCTTACGGCCATCATCAAGAACGGCGGCTATGAGCTCACCGAAGCGACCGTGCGCATCGTCCCGAAGAAGGACGGCCAGGAAATCAAGTACAAGGTAAGCCGCAGCGAGCTTCTCACCCATGCCGGCATTCCGGTCTTCGGCCTTTATCCCGACTACAACAACACGGTCGAGGTGACCTACACGCGCAAGTTCAACGGCAAGTCCGAAAAGATTTCCGAGAAGTACACGATCTACACCGCGCCCGTCTACCACGAGGTCAACGGCGACCCGACGCTCACGCACAACATGTTTGAGACCGAGGTCGTGAAGATGGATCCGAAGTTCTCGGATCGTCTCTATCTCGTCAACAACCTCATGCAGCAGTACGCCAAGGCAACGCGCATGATCTGGAACAACCCCAACGGCGGCGCCATGGAGTGGAACTTCTACCCGATGAACGCCATCATCGACACCCGCGGCGAAGTCCGCTGGTACATGCACGTCGAGCCGATCTACGACGTCGAGCAGATGTACCGCTCGGGCGTGATGATGGGCTTTCAGCAGGACGAGGACGGCAACATCACCTGGGGTTACGGCCAGCGCTACGTGAAGTACGACCTGATGGGCCGCGAGATCTTCAACCGCCGCCTGCCCTCGGGCTACATCGACTTCTCGCACTCGCTTGACAATGCGCAGAACGGCCACATGCTCATCCGCGCCGCAAGCGGCGACTACCGCCGTCCCGACAACAAGCGCGTGCGCACGGTGCGCGACGTGAGCGTCGAAGTCGACGGCAACGGCAAGGTGGGCGACGAATTCCGTCTGTGGGAGATTCTCGATCCGTACCGCGACAACGTCATGAAGGTGCTCGATCAGGGTGCCGTGTGCCTCAACATCGACGCGAGCCAGGCCGGCAAGACGCTTTCGGCCGAAGACATCGCCAAGCTTGACGCCAGCGACAAGTTCGGCGACATCGTGGGCACGGGCCCGGGCCGCAACTGGGCGCACGTCAACTCGGTCGACTACGACCCGCCCGACGACAGCATCATCAACAGCTCGCGCCACCAGTCTGCGATCGTCAAGATCGGCCGCGACAAGAAGGTG
>USAL01000088.1 GCA_900552545.1 uncultured Sutterella sp.
AGGCCGAGCCCGTCGCCACGCCCAGGGTGTCGGGCGTGGCAAGGGGATAGGAAAAACGCGACTGAACCGCAGCGCCCGCTGCGGCTAGGCCCGCACCGGCTGCGAGCGCGAGCAGCACGCGCGGGAGCCTGACGTTGAAGATCACTGACTGCATCGCAGGCGTAACCGACGACTCGTCTAGCCACGGCGAGATCAATGTTGCGGCAGTCTGCGCGAGCGTCAAGTGGAATCGCCCGAGCGCAAGGGCAACAAGGGCGGCAACGAGTGCTAACACGAGCCCGAAGGCCATGAAGAGCCGATAGCGGCTGCGGGTGGCGTCGCTTTTGATCTGCGGCGCGGCAGTGGCGGAGGTCATCTGCGGACTCCTTTATTGTTTTCCGTCCGCCCGCGTCGGGAAAAGCGCCTGCGCGGCGATCTCGGTCAACGTCACGCCAAAGAGCGCCTTGTAGTAGTTGCTCGTTTCTTTGGCCATGTCGATGTCGGCAAAGCGAGCGGGGTAAAGGGTCTTCGCAAGCCACAGAAGCGTCAAGGGCGAGTCGGCCGAGGGCGTGTAGCTGCGGTAAAGGCCCAAGGGCATCTTGTAGACGGCGTCATCCTGCACGGCTTTGACGCTTGACCAGTCGTGGTACTTGCCGCTCGTGAGGTCGTCGGGCTTTGCGGCCGTGAAGTTCGTCACGAAGACCGCGTCCGGGTTCCACTCGTAAACCTGCTCGATGATGATGACGGCGTTGGCGTTTTCGGCGGTGATGCCCGAGGCGACATTGTCGGCCGCGGCGGCGCGGCACCAGAACTCACCAAAAAAGCGCTTGCCGCTCGTGACGATGCGACGCTCGTCGTACTGCACGAGAAAGAGAACGCGCCGGCGTTGGGCTGCGGGGATGTCCTTGACGCGTGCGTCGACAAGAGACCGGATGCGGTTTGCTTCCGCATCAAAGGCAGCCGTATTGACCGCGTCGCCGAACACGCCGTGAAGGATGTCGATCCAGCCTTCGAAGGTGGCAAAGACGTCGTAGTCCTTCTTCGTGGCGCTCACGGCCACGGTGGTGATGCCGGCGGCTTCAAGACGCTTCACAAGCGTCTTGTTGGAGGCGTTGACGAAGACGACGTCGGGGGCAAGCGCCATCAAGGATTCGACGTTGGCTTCGGAGCCCTTCATGAAGCTCGTGTCGGCGTTCAGAATCTCAGGGTGAATGCGCGAGAGAAGTCCCGCCTTGGCTGCGGTCATCGACACCGGATGCATGCCCACGATGTGCTGCGCGGGAACAAGCATGGCAACAAGCGAGGCAAGCGGAAAGATGTCGGCTACGACCACGCGCTGGGGATTGTCGGGCACCGTGACGCTGCGGTTGAGGTCGTCGGTAAGCGTCCTGGCGTACGCAGGCGAAAGGCCCGCGGCGACGCCCGCAAGAAGGGCGACGGTCGAGACGAGAAGGCGACGGCGCGGCAAAGAGGGGAAGATGGAAGAGAAGCTCTGCATGGCTTTGTTTCGTTGCAGAAAAGACGTGCTGCTTGATCGATTGAAATTGCAAAGGCCTGGCTTCCAAACCCATGGGAGTATGAGGAGCTCAGGCCTTGTTTCTTGTGTATTAAGAGCGAGGTTGTTTTGCCGCTTGCTTGGCTGCCTCTTGAGAGGATTGAGCGGGGTCGCCCTCGGTGCTTTGAGACGCTGCTGCAGCGTCTTCATCGTTGGCAATGGTGTGCGCGGCATCGAGAAAAAGGCGCGCGAGGCGCTCGCGCTCGGTATTGTATTCGCCCCAGGTGATCTCCCCGTTGAGAAGCCTGCGCTGGTTGATGTGCGTGTCGATGTCGATTTCATCGGCGCGGTGCGCGAGCTTGACGTAGTCGTCGATTTGGCTTTGCACCATCATGCGCCGCGTGATGCGGTTTAATTCCTCAAACTCGCGAAGGGCCATACGCATGGCCGTGCTTTGGTCGTCCTTGATGCGCGTGCCGTCGCTTTTTTGCTTCTCAGTGATCATGGAAGGCAGGCACGGCGTCTTCTCGAAATAGGGTTCGAACTCAGGGGCGTTGCAGATTTCGCGCATGACGTTGCCCACCTGATGAAAGCGCTCGCGCAGATCATCCTCGGAGGGAAGCGACTTCGCCATTTCGATGAGTTCGGCCTCGGTGGGACTGTTGCGCGGGATTTGGCAGCCGCTCGCTAGAAGCGCCGAGGCGGCAATGGCTGCAAGAAGAACCGTCCGTGATCTGTGCAACATGGTGATCGTGGTTTAAAGAGGTGTCGATTGGGGGGCAAAAAGAACTCGCAACCCAAAATTATCGCAGATTCAATGCGGCGGCTTTGAGGTCGGCGGCCGACAAGAATGCGCACTGTGTTGCGCGGGCGGCCAAGCTCCGGGGTGGAAATCGAACATCAGAGCGGCAAAGACGATCGCGCACCCTCCGGGGGCCCCTGAGACGGGGCCGCAGGGTCGGTGGAAAGCGGCGAACGTTTGGTGCTTTTTTCGCTTCAAGTCAAGAGCAGGCGCTGCTTATGAGCTTTGCGCCTTTTCAAAGGGTTTGTCGGCGCGGTATCATCGATATCGGTTAGTCGATGGTGCGCTTCAGACATCAGACACGGAGTGATCCTTGACATCGTCGGCGTCTCGGCTAGTGTGCAGAGCCATCTTGATGCTCGGAGCCAGGACGCATTTGTAGTTTTGATCCCATGGGGTTACAAGGAGAAAACTAGTTATGAATCGTCTTGAACTCGTTGCAAAGATTGCGGACAAGCATGGCCTTTCGAAGGCTGAAGCCGCGCGAATCTTGACGACGATTACCGAAGAAATCATGGATGCCGTCAAGAATGACGATCCCCTGACCCTTGTCGGTTTTGGTACGTTTAAGAAGCAAGTTCGCCCGGCTCGTACTGGCCGCAATCCTGCTACTGGCGCTTCAATCCAGATTCCTGAAACCAGTGTGCCGAAGTTCGTTCCCGGCTCACTGTTCAAGAACGCCGTCAACTGCAAGAAGTGCTGCGGCAAGAAGTAGTCGGCGGTTTTCTTACTTTCTGACTCACTTGATTGAAATGTTGCGCCCGCAACGGGTGGCCGGCATTTCAAATGCATAAGAAGGCGGATTCCTTTGTTGAGGGTCCGCCTTTTGTTATGCCCGTCGTTACGCCCGTCGACGATGGCCGCCGGCAGCGACGGGATCGGTGAAAGCGCTGCAGCGGCGCCTTCGGTGTGACCCACCCCCGTGTGCGCGTTGCCTTCACGCAAAGTCGACTGTCGCATTCAGACAAACCCTTGTAGTGGAGCGGAGAATAAACATACCTCTTAATGGTTATGGTAGTAGAAACAATTGTTAGTACTTTTATACCTTTATCTTATTGAAAAGGCCGATGAACAATGGTTTAATGACAGGGTCAACGAAAAAGATAGGATGAATATCGGCTCGTTGACATCTCCTTTGGTGGTATGGCCACTGCATGAGATTTCAGTCGAAGGAAGCGAAAGCGATTTCGAAACCTTCTTTGTCCGGGATGCATTTCAGTCCGTAGCGGGAACTGCGGATTAGAGGTGGAAGTGCATCGGTGGGCAGGCGTCGGAACGGGGCGCTCGGACTGGAGGAGCATGCAGTGGCTTTTTTTGCTTTTTTCCCGGGGACGCAGAAAACGCCCATGATAAACGCCCACATCCTGTGAGCGTTGAAGAGGGTAGGCGTAATCGTGGAACCTGAAGGGCCTAGCGGCGGATGTTGGCCGGGCGCAGGCTCTCGAGAAGGTCGGCCGCCTCCGGACGGTCGGCTAGAAGCATCTTGGCCGCCTGAATCTCGCTTGTCTCGAGCACGGCCGAAAGCTCGCGCAGGCGCAGCTGCGCTTCCTCGCGCTCGGCGCCCAATTGGGCGGATTCCTGCTCGTCCTTCACGGCTTTTAAAAGTTCATCGGCCTTGAGCGCGAGCGCGTAGGCTCCGCACCGGTTGAGCGTGCAGCCAACGCCCGACTCGTAAAGCCGCGAGAGAAAAAGAAGCGCCCTGACGTCTTTTTGCGTTGCCGCGCGCACGGCCCAGTTGAAGGCTTCCTGCGGGTTTCTTGCAACGGCTCGGCCCGACCAGTAAAAAAGCGCGAGATCGTACTGCGCGCGCGGTAGCCCTGCGCGGGCGGCTTCGGAAATCCAGCGGTAGGCGTCCTGATTGTTGGCCTGCGGATTGTCTGGGCGAAGGTAAAGAAGCCCCAGAAGGTGGCTTGCCTCGGCGTTGTGCGCCATTGCGGCCTTGCGAAGCCACGAGGCGGCCTGAATCAGATCGGGCTCGACGCCGCGGCCGATGCTGTAGGCGCGGCCCACGGCAAACTGCGCGGCCGTATGGCCCTGGGCGCCGGCGAGGCGGTACCACGTGAGCGCTTCACGGGGATTTTCGGGCGTGCCGAACCCCCAGTCGAGGGCGCGGGCGAGGTCGTACTGAGCGTCGGCATTGCCCACGATCGCCGCGGACCTGAAAAGCGCCACGGCCTGCTGCGGATTGGCGCGCACGCCCTGACCGCGGGCGATGAGAACGCCCAGCATGTGCTGGCTTGCGGCATGCTCCTTTTCAGCGGCCTTGCGCAGCCATTTGACGGCAGCGCGGTTGTCGGCCGAAATCGGATTGCCGCTTGTGAGCATCTTGGCAAGTTCGTACTGCGCTTCAGGGCTTCCCGAGGCGGCCTCGCGCTGCCAGAGGGCGACGTCGTGCGGCGCGCTTGCCTCGGCCTGCGGCATCGCCCGGCCGTCGAGCAAAGCAAGCACGCGCGACATTGCCGGAGCCCGACGGGCTTGCGGCAGCGTAAAGCGCAGGTCGACGTTGTTCTTCACCCTCGAATGCTCCCAAAGCTCAAATTACTGCTGCAGGATCGGCGCATTGGCCGGAAGCGGATCAATGCCCGTGATGTGCAAAAAGAGAATGAGCGTGAGCGCGAGAGCGCAGTACCCGACCCAGCCGAAGGCGCCGATCATGATGGCGCGGCCGAATCGACCCGGAATGCGGTTCTTGCCCACGAACTCGCGCACGAAGCGAATCTGCTTGATGCCGAGCGAGAAGGTCCAGCTCAGCCAGAAGCCGAAAAAGAGCGCAATCATGAGGTAGCGCCCGATCAACGTGTCGCGGATGAATGGCTCGGCAAACGTGTAGACGATGAAGGTCAAAAACGTCCAGCGCACCCAGGCCATGTTGCGGTCGGCCATCTTCGTGTCGCCCAATGCACGCCAGTTGAGCCCCTGCAGGAAGCCGCCGAACATGGGCGTAAAGATCAGCGTGAGCAGCACGCAGATCGTGGGGTTGTAGATGACGGGAAGTTCCGTGTAGGAACCAGCGCCCGAGGCGGCGTTGTCTTTTGCCGAATTCGTGTCGTGCGGCTTGCGCGAGGCTTGCGTCATGCTGGAAAAGTCTTTGTCGAAGGGGTTCTTCAGGGCTCAAGAGGACGGCGGCGTAAAGGATTCGTAGTGGGCGGCGCCGGCTCTTGGCGGAAAATCAACCGTAGATTATAAAACGGCTCCCCAAAACGACTTTTTGAAGTCAGAAAGGGGAGCCGGGAGCTCAAGGCGTCAAATTGTTGACGAAGCCGAAGGCTACGCAGGAATCGGCGGCAGCCCCGTGAGGATGACCGAGCCCTCAAGCGACACCGTCTTCATGGCGTCGCGGATGGCCTGCATGGCTGCAATGCGCGGGAACGACTTGCGCCAGACGAGCACGACGCGGCGCTTCGGAACGGCGGGTTTTTCAAAGGGCAGGATCTTGATGTCGGGCGAATCGCGGTAGTAGGGCACGGCCGAGGCGGGAAGGACCGTGACGCCCAGGCCTTGCGCCACCATGTAGGTGATGGTCTGAAGCGACGTGCCCTCGAGCGTGCGCTTGCCGCCGCAGTCGTCGTGGATGAAGTCCGAGCAGAAGTCAAGGATCTGGTCGCGGAAGCAATGGCCGGATCCGAGAAGGAGCATGGGCTCGCGCGTGAGCTGCTCGCGCGTGATCGACTCGCCCTTGGTAAGCTCATGATCGGCAGGCACCACGGCTACGAACGTCTCATCGTACAAAGGCTGCATCATGAGTCCGGGCTGCGAGATCGGAAGCGCGACGACCGCGCAGTCGATTTCGCCCGCCTTGAGCTGCTCCAAGAGCGTCGTCGTAAAGCTCTCGGTGAGAATAAGCGGCATGCTTGGGGTCTTCTTGTGCATCGAGGCCACCAGCTGCGGCAGCAGGTAGGGCGCGATGGTGTAGATGACGCCCACGCGCAGCGGGCCGCTCAAGGGGTCTTTCCCCTGTGCGGCGAGCTCGCGCAGCTCGGAGGCGTTTTCAAGCACGCGCTTTGCCTTTTCAAGAATCACTTCGCCGATGGGCGTGATGGTGAGTTCCGAGCTCCTGCGCTCGAAGATCTTCACCTCAAGTTCGTCCTCGAGCTTTTTGACCGCCACCGAAAGCGAGGGCTGCGAGACGTGGCAAGCTTCGGCCGCTCGGCCGAAGTGGCGCTCGCGTGCGACGGCAAGGATGTATTTGAGTTCAGTAAGCGTCATGCTGTTGTTCCATCCATAGAAAGTCGTTGATCAAGGGCTGCCGTAAAAGATCTGTTCCAAAGCCTGATTCATCAGGCATCGAGGTAGCTGGTTTCGCCGCTAAACCACCGGGTGGCGTGCGCAAGCGCCTTCTTTTCGTCGGCCGCAATCCAGCGGGCGGCATCGTCGCGGGCGGCTTCAAGAAGGTCGCCATCGGTCTGCACGTCGGCAAAGCGAAGCGCCGGCGTTCCCGACTGCCGTGCACCCATGAATTCGCCGGGACCGCGCAGACGAAGATCTTCGCGGGCGATGGCAAAGCCGTCCGAGGTCTGCCGGATGATGCGAAGCCGCTCGCGCCCCGTGGGAGAGAGCATCGGGTCAAAAAGAAGAATGCAGTAGCTCTTGAGGTTCCCGCGGCCGACGCGGCCGCGAAGCTGATGCAGCTGCGAAAGGCCGAACCGCTCGGCGTGCTCGATGATCATGAGCGAAGCGTTGGGAACGTCGACCCCGACTTCGATCACGGTGGTGGCGACGAGGACGTCGATCTCGCCTGCGGTAAAGGCGGCCATGCGGTTGTTCTTGTCCTCGGCGCTCATGCCGCCGTGCACGAGGCCGACCCGCACCTCGGGGAGAGCCTCCATCAAGGAATCGGCGCGCATCGTGGCGGCCGAAAGGTCTGCCTTCTTGCTTTCTTCAATCAAGGGGCACACCCAGTAGCACTGGCCGCCTGCAGCAACGGCGTTTCGTACGGCGGTGACGACGTCGGGCAGTCGCTCAAGCGAAATCACCTTTGTCGTCACAGGGGTGCGTCCGGGCGGCAGCTCATCGATCACCGAAATGTCGATGTCGGCAAGGTAGCTCATGGCGAGCGTGCGGGGAATGGGCGTAGCCGACAACGCAAGAAGATGCGCCATCATGCCCGAGGCGGAATTCGAGCGCATCTTGAGGCGCTGATTGACGCCGAAGCGGTGCTGCTCGTCGACGATCGCAAGACCGAGATCCTCAAACTGCACGGCTTCTTGAATAAGAGCGTGCGTACCCACCACCATGCGTGCCTGGCCCGAGCGGACCATTTCCTGTCGTTCGGCCTTTTCCTTGGCCTTGAGGCTGCCGGAGAGCCAGAGCACGTCGATGCCGAGCGGCTTCATCCAGGCCGAGAGCTTTTCATAGTGCTGCTCGGCAAGAAGCTCGGTCGGGGCCATGAGTGCGGCCTGCG
>USAL01000089.1 GCA_900552545.1 uncultured Sutterella sp.
CGGGGAACTGGCTGTGGTCGTAGGGGATGCCATTGCGGTCGTAGTAGTCCTTCACGGCGGACTTGATAGCCTCCTCCGCCAGGACGCTGCAGTGCAGCTTGTGGGCGGGCAGACCGCCCAGAGCGTCCACCACGTCCTTGTTGCTGATGGCCAGGGCCTCCTCCACGGTCTTGCCCTTGATCATCTCCGTTGCCATGGAGGAGGAGGCAATGGCGCTGCCGCAGCCAAAGGTCTCAAACTTCACATCCTTGATCACATCGTTTTCAATGTCCAGATACATCTTCATAATATCGCCGCACTTGGCGTTGCCCACTTCACCCACGCCGCTGGGGTTTTTGATCTCGCCCACATTCCTCGGGTGCATGAAATGGTCCATTACAGTGTCGGTATACAGTGCCATGATATCTGCCTCCTTATTACAGCATGAACGGCTTCTTGCCGCTGACCAGGTCCTTCCACATGGGGCTCATATTGCGCAGGTACTCCACGATCCTCGGGACCTCCTGCAAAATGATGTCCACCTCCTCCTCCGTGTTCCACTCGCACAGGCTCAGGCGCAGGGACCCGTGGGCCACCTCGTGAGGGCGGCCGATGGCCAGCAGCACATGGCTGGGGTCCAGGGACCCGGAGGTGCAGGCGCTGCCGGAGCTGGCGCAAATGCCCTTGGCATCCAGCAGAAGCAGCAGACTCTCCCCCTCGATCCCCTCAAAGCAGAAGTTCACATTGCCGGGCAGGCGATGCACCGGATCGCCGTTGAGGGCGGAATGGGGGATCTTAGACAGGCCGCTGATCAGCTTATCCCGGAGGGCGGAGACCTTGGCGGCGTTTTCGTCGATGTGGTCGCAGGCCTCCTGCAGGGCAGCTGCCATGCCCACAATGGCGGGGAGGTTTTCCGTGCCGGCCCGCTTGCCCCGCTCCTGGGCGCCGCCCTCGATGATATTCACCAGGGGGATGCCCTTCCGGGCATACAGTACGCCGGAGCCCTTGGGCCCGTGGAACTTGTGGCCGGAAAGGGAGAGCATGTCGATGTTCTGAGCCTTTACGTCAATGTGCAGGTGGCCTGCCGCCTGTACGGCATCCGTATGAAAGATAACTCCCTTTTCCCTGCACACCGCGCCGATCTCGGCAATGGGGAGAATGGAGCCGATCTCGTTGTTGGCGTACATGATGGTCACCAGGGCGGTGTCGGGCCGGATGGCCGCAGCTACCTGCTCCGGGGTAATGGTGCCGGTGGTGCCCACAGGCAGCAGCTCCACCTCAAAGCCCTCTTTTTCCAGCTTCTTCAGGGTGTGGAGCACGGCGTGATGCTCAAAGGCGGTGGAGATGATGTGCTTTTTGCCCTTCAGCGCACCCCATCGGGCGGCGGAGATAATGGCCTGGTTGTCGGCCTCGCTGCCGCCGGAGGTGAAGATGATCTCCTTGGGGTCGCAGCCCAGGCACCGGGCCACGGTCTCCCGGGCGCCCTGCAGGGCTTCGGCGGCCCGCTGGCCCACGGAGTGCAGGCTGGAGGGATTGCCATAATTGTCCAGCAGACAGGGGAGCATGGCAGCCAGAGCGGTGTCGCTCATTTTGGTAGTGGCTGCATTGTCGGTATAAATGGTCATACGCTGGTCCTCCTGGTATGAAAAACTAAAGCCTACTTATTAGGTATGTTTACAATACCCCTAAAAGCATACTTTGTCAATAGGTTTTTGAAAATATTTTCAGACTGTCGATAAAGGAGCATAATTACGACACTGGTAAGGAAAGGAGTGTGAGGGAAACCCAAGAAGGGTGTCCCTCACTATTAAAATCAGTAGTTTTTGAAACTTTTTCAAAGTTTCAAAAACTTAGGCAGCGGGGCGAAAAGATTTTTCGACACGCTGAATATTTTTAACTTTCCCTTGTTTTTTTGGCCTCGGTGTGCTACGCTGGATAAAATAAACGATGGAGTGTACCAATTATGGAAATTCAAAAATCTTCGGAGGATTACCTGGAGACCATGCTGATGATGCAAAAGAAGCACGGCTATATCCGCTCCATCGACGTGGCGGAGCATTTGGGCGTCACCAAGCCCAGTGTCAGCTACGCCACCAAGCGCCTGCGGGAGAGCGGCTATATCACCATGGACAAAACGGGCCTCATCACTCTGGAGCCCAAGGGGCGGGCCTTTGCCCGGGAAATGCTGGATCGCCACCATACCCTCACCAATTTCCTTGTCCGCCTGGGGGTGGATCAGGAGACGGCGGAGGCCGATGCCTGCAAGAACGAGCTTGACATCAAGAATGAAGCTTCCTTCATCGAAGATCTCGGCGCCGACAGCCTCGACACCGTTGAGCTCGTGATGGCCCTCGAAGATGCCTTCAAGGTTCAGATCCCCGACGAACAGCAGGAAAACCTGCGCACCGTTCAGCAGGCGATCGACTTCATCCGCGCCAACGTCAAGGCCTAATACGGCTCTGTCATCCTCTTCGTCAAGGAGGGGGTGAAGATTGTGCGTGAAGCAAGGGGCCCCGTTAGAGGCCCCTTTTTTCGCCCGTTGCGTGCCGCAACGCCGTCTTGTGACTCAGGACTGAAGAATTTATAAGGAACAAAGATGCGCCGTGTTGTAGTTACCGGTTTGGGAATGGTTACGCCTCTGGGCCTTGATGTCGCCTCGAGCTGGAAGGCTTTGCTCGAAGGCAAGTGCGGCATCGGACCCATCACTCAGTTTGACGCCTCGGCCTTCGGCTGCAAGATCGCAGGCGAAGTGAAGGATTTCGATCCGACGGTGGCGATGCCGCCCAAGGATGCGCGCCGCTACGACCGCTTCGTGCAGTTTGCCGCCGTCGCCGGCAAGGAAGCGCTCGAAGACGCCGGGCTCGTCTTTGACACCGACGAGAAGGCCAACCGCGCCGGCTGCCTCGTGGGCTCGGGCATCGGGGGCTTGTACCTCATCTGCGAAATCTTCCAGAGCTACCTCGAACGTGGTCCGCGCCGCATCTCGCCCTTCATGATTCCCGGCTCGATCATCAATATGGCAAGCGGCATGCTCTCCATTCAGCACAACATGCGCGGCCCCAACCTCACGACCGTGACGGCCTGCTCGACGGGTCTGCACGCCATCGGCGAGGCGAGCTGGATGATCCGCCGCGGCGACGCCGACGTGATGCTCGCGGGCGGTGCCGAAGGCACGGTCTGCCCGGACGGCATCGGCGGCTTTGACAGCATGCACGCCCTTTCGCACCGCAACGACGATCCGCAGCATGCCTCGCGTCCCTTTGACGCCGATCGCGACGGCTTCGTCATGGGCGAGGGTGCAGGCCTTGTGGTGCTCGAAGACTACGACCACGCCGTTGCCCGCGGTGCGCACATCTACTGCGAGATCGCAGGCTACGGTCTCTCGGCCGACGCCTACCACATCACGACGCCTTCGACCGACGGTCCGATGCGCAGCATGAAGGTGGCCCTGGGCCACGCCGGCATGCAGCCCGAGGACATTGATTACCTCAACGCCCACGGTACCTCGACCTCGGTGGGCGACATCAATGAGTGCAAGGCGATCCGCGGCGTGTTCGGCGACCATACCGACAAGCTCGTGGTGAGCTCCACCAAGGGCGCCACCGGCCACCTTCTGGGCGGCGCAGGCGGCATCGAGAGCATCTTCACGATCATGGCGATTGCCGATCAGGTGGCTCCGCCCACGATCAACGTCGTCAACCAGGATCCCGAGTGCTGCGTCAATCTCGCCAAGAACGCGCCGGTGAAGATGGAGATCAACGCCGCGATGAAGAACAACTTCTGCTTCGGCGGCACGAACGCCACGCTGATCTTCAAGAAGATTTAACCGCACGCTGATTGCAGCTGCGGCAAAAAGGCCGCCCGGCTCACCTTTTGAGAAGTTTTTTGAAGCTTTCAAAAGGGCCGGGCGGCCTTTTTATGTGCGTAACAGATGCCCTGATAGAGGCTAGCTCACGCTTGAGTTGTGGTCCACAAAGGGCTGCTCGGGCGCGGGAAGGTAGCCCACGCACCGAAACACGTAGCGCACTTCAAAGCCGCCTTCCTTGCGGGCTTTGGTCGTGGCCTCGATGGGCTGCGAGCCGCGCTTCGTCTTGCCGCAGTAGTCCATCGCTTCGCCGGCCGCATATTCGCGGGCGCGGTAGGCGCGCGTTTCGTACGGAAGGTAGACCGTGTAGAGATAGAGGTTGTCGTCGATCGTGGTCATCGAGACCTCGCGCTTGCGGTCAAGATCCATGCCGGCGCAGCCGGCCAGAACGGCCGCACAGCCCGCCGCAAGGCCCATCGTCTTCAAGTGTCGTGTAAGCATGCTTGGTGTGGTGTCGGTTGAAGAATGAGTAAGAAATTGGTTTGGAGAGGGCTCCGGGGTCACCCGATGCTGATCGCTTCAACGGTGAGAAGCTCCGAAGCATCCGTCATGTTGAGAACGACAAGTGACCCCGCATCGTCCGTAATCGAAGCGCGCGCAAGCGACTTGAGAGCCTTTCGGGCGGTAGCCTTGCCGGCATCGTCCGCCGCGCACCAGAAGGGCTCAAGGACTGTGCCATCGTCGGCCTTGACCAACGCCACAAGCGGCGCCACGATGTGGTTCGTGTCGGCAAAGTGCATGAAGCGCGCCTCGGGAAGCGCATCTTTCAAGGCAAGAAAAAGCGCGTTTTCAAGAAGGCTAGCCGAGAGCACTTCTCCGGGGGAGGTCATTTCGTCGGAAAGCCACAGCGCAAGCCCCGGCGTCGTCCAGTAGAGTTTGGGGCGAAGCTTGGCGCGCCGCGGCGGCCGGGCGGTGAGAGGCTCGATCAATTCGCACAGGCCAATCGACTCCAGATGCCGCGACCAGTCCCTGGCAGTCGGAGCGGAAATGCCCGACTGCGCGGCGATTTCAGCCCAGTTGAGCGCCTGCGAGGTGTGGTTGGCAAGTACCTTCATGAAGCTGAAAAAACTTGAGCGGTCGCGTAGCCTCAAGGCACTTGCAAGATCCTCGTACCAGAGCTGCTTGAAAAAAGAGGTCCAACGCACGGCCGAGAAGCGCTTTTCGTCCTCCTCGGGCCCCGCGGCAAGAAGCTGCGCCAAGAGCGTGCGGCGCTTTGCCGCATCCGGGGTTCCGGCGGCAACGGTTGAATAAGTCTCCTGGCCTCGCAGCTCGAGGGCTTCAACTCTTCCCTCGGGCGAGAGTCGGGCCTTCAGCGCCCGGCGCGTGGCGTACTGATGCACGGTGCAGGAGATCCCGGCCTCTCGGGCGGCGGCGACCGTCGCAAGAAGCTCGCGGCGTGAGACGCGCTCGCGAATCCAAAGAGTGGCCTCGGGCCTGCGCACGAGAAAGTCGAGCGCAAAGGTAAAGAACCCCTGCGCGAGATGCACGTCGGCGATGATGAAGCCCGGTGCGTACTGCTCAAGAAAGTCCTGGGGCGCTGCGCGGAAAAACCGCCAGGCGCGGATGTCGGAGAGCTCCACCACGGGGCGGCCGCCGGCATCGGCAGGGGCGCTTGCCCCGGCCTCAAGCGCATCAATGCGAAGCCGGGCGCGCACGCGGGCGGGCTCATAGGCGTTGGACATGGTGGTGTGTTGGTCGTGCATCAATCAAAAGTGGACTGCGGCGAAATCGATCCTCATGCCTGCGGAAGCGAGATTTCATTGCGGCTTGCGTTGAGGTCTGCGTGCAGGCTCAGCGCGCGGCGGCGCATGAGCCAGTAGGCAAGAATGCCGTAGCCAAGCGCAAGAATAGCCAAATGCAGCGCCTGCGGGTAGACAAGCGCAAGATCCGCACCGTTTTGCGCGGCTGCCACAAGCCCATTGATGCCCGGGGTGCTCGGCAGGAACAACCGTACGAGGTCAGCAGGCCACGCAAAGCCCGAGACCGGGAAGACGGCTCCCGAGAGAAATACCGAGGGCGCCGAGATCACCACGAGAAACTGCGCGCAGTAGGCGTTGGAGTTGAGTAGGAACGTCGCTGCAAGCCCGAAGGAGACGACGGCGGCGATAAAAAGCGCCATGAGAACGAGCGAGGCTGCGGGGTTTCGCATCGAGCTGAAGTCAAACAGCGCAAAATCGATTCCCAACGCATAGCCGATCCAGAGCATCCCGAAGAACCAGAAGGCGCCGAAAAGCGCGGCAAAGCCCGCAGGCGACGCGTAGAGCTTGCGCGCAAGGCCTCCCAAGGGCCTTGCGCTGATCCAGTCGCCCAAGGCCATGGTGATGCTCATCAGGAGCACGGCCTGCAGGATCACGGGCATCACGACCGGGACGATGTAGCCCGCGTAGCCCGAGAGGACGTTGAAGAGGTTCTGATCGACCACCGAGACCGGCGCGGTCTTGATTTTCGCGATGGACTCAAGGGGTGCGCCTGCCCTCACGAGGTTTTCTGCGGCCGACACCATCGTTTCCTCGGCAATGATCGACATCACGGCCGCCGACACCGCACGGCTTTTGACGGGGAAGGCGCCGTTCGTGGTGAGCCTTACCGCCGTGGGTTTGCCCCCAAGAAGGCTTTCCTCGTAGCCCGCCGGGATCGTGATCACGGCGCTCACGGCTTCGCGCTTGTAGAGGTCCTGGGCTTGCGCCGCATCGCTTGTGCGCACCTTGAGGTTCAGGGTGGTCGCAGCGGCAAATTTCTGCTCAAGAGCGCGAGATGCGCTCGTGTGGTCGAGGTCGACGACGGCCGTATCGATCGTCGTGATCGACTGATTGGCGTAGGGCCAGGCGTAAAAGACAAGATAAAAGGCAGTTGCCAGAAGAAAGATCGCAAAGGTGTCGCGCGAAAACGCGCCCTTGTAGAGGACGTCGATCGCCGCAGCAAAGTAGTTGCGGGGACTCTTCATGTCGCGAACAAGAGGCTTCAACTCGTGTTTGGCAAGGCGCTTGAGCCTCCAGGGAAGGAGCACCAGCGCAACGGCCAGCGGCACGATCGTAAAGGCCGCCAGCACGGCCAGCAGATAGAGCGTGTGCGTGAGGTCGCTTGCAAGCACCCATTGCGAGGACTGCAGCCGCAGAAACCACGTAAGCGGAAAGATGTTTGAGAAGACCTGCGCCGAGCCGCTCATCGAGTCGATGGGGTACGAAAAGCCCGTGAAGGGGAAGGTGGGGGCGACGAGGCAGATCGCAGCCGACATCGCAAGAATCCAGCTCGGGGCCAGGGTGACGAACATCAATGCAATGCCGAACATCGCGCTCATCAGAAGAACCGCGCCAAGGCACCAGGCCGCGAGGCTTCCCTGCGGCGCCCAGCCCTCGTAGCCCGCAAACCAGCTCACGTACCCCACGGCATAGACCGCATAGAGGCACCACCAGGGAAAGAGGCGCCCCAGCATGGCCGCGCGCACCGAGCGCGAGGAGGTGTAGAAAAGCCGCGCGGTGCGCCGCCGCATGTCGCGGCTTGCAACGCCCACGGCGGTGAGAATGGCCGCAAGCGCCACGACGCCGGGTACGAGCGTGGCAAGAAGGTAGCCCTTGAAGTTGATGGCGGGGTTGCCGGCGATGAAGACGTCGCTAGTCACCGTCAGAAGCCGCTCGCGGCTGCCGTCGAGGCCCCCTCCGGTCTGCGCACCTTGGGCGAGAAGATCTTCCATCCGAATCTGCAGCAGCGCCGTCTTGCCGGCGCCGCTCGCCCCGACGATCGAGACCACCTCGCCCGCCGCGACC
>USAL01000090.1 GCA_900552545.1 uncultured Sutterella sp.
CATGCTTGACGATGGCGCTCGTCTCAAGCCCCGGCATCTGCCACCACCACAGGCGCTGCAGTGCGCCGTCGACCACCTGCGTACGCACGCCGTTGAGCGAAAAGACGTTTTGCGCCGAAAAGCCCAGAAGCGTCAGATCGGGAAGCGCCGCCACGCCGTCCCAGCCATAGATGACAAGCTGCGAGTCCTTACCGGCATTGACGGTGATCGGAGAGCTCTCCGAATCGTCCTTGGCCGCAGCGGGTTCTTCCCCGTAGTAGATCACCCAGCGGGCGTCGTCGCCAAGGTAGATGCCGCTTTCCCCGGTCTCATTCACGGTACCCACGGTGATCGTGACGTTCTCGGGAACGGCTTGCGAGGTGAGCCCCGCGGCGGTGAGAAGCGTGCTCTTGCGGGGGTTGTTCGTGAGCACGTCGACGTCGGCCAGAATGTGCGAGAGACGGGCCCGGACCTGTTCGGATTCGCTTAAATCATCAAAGCCCGCGATGCTTTCGCGGATGGATGCATCGAGCCGCTCGTTGGGACGCTCAAGGAGCGTGCCGAGAGCGAGCGTCCCGTTGCCGGTTACCGAAATGCTTGAGGACTCAGCCTTATCCTCCGTACCACCATAGGCCGGCGCAACGTCATCGGTGATCGCGCCGACAAGAAGCGCCGAGCCAAGACGCCATTGGTTGTCTGAAGCTGCCGCCGCGTCGCCCTGCACCGCCACATTCCCGTGGGTGAGATTGAGCGTCTCAATGCGCAGGAGGGCGCTTGCGCCGCCCTCCCCTTCGCCGACGTTGAACGTGGACTTCTGACCGGAGAACTTCGTATCCAGACGGCCGAGCTTGCCGTCGCCCGCATAAGTCACTTCTGCCGCCGAAAGACTCATCGTTCCTTCGGCCATGTCGAGGGCGCCGTGAATGCGTACCTGAGAAGGATCATCTGATCCTGAAAGGAACATGATCTCCTGGTCGCCCTTGATCGCCGTCGCGGCACTGATCTCGGCGTTGCCCGTAACCGACACGGTGGATTGAGCGGGTTGTTCAGGGTCTGGTTTCGGATCGGCAGAAAGCAGAATTCCGACGGAATCCGGGACGCTGCCGAGATCCACGTCAAGCGCTTTTACGTCCGGATCCTCAGACGCAACCCCCGCATACCCCTTGACCTCAATTCCAACAGTTCCTCTTTCCATGCTTTCATCGCTAGGAATACGAATGGAACGAATCGAAGTAAACCCGTCACTTGTGTCAGTGATGACGTAAGAGTCATCATCCGAGGAAATTGTTTCCCCAAAATCTGTAATGGTCACCAAGGCCGCGTCGGCAGGCAGAGTTTGGAAGAATACGCCTGCCATGCCGGCAGCGAGAAGACCGCGCAGCAGCGGTCTTAATCGATGATGATCGATTGGCACGATACCTCCGTGTCAAGTTGAAAAATGCGCAAGTCTGCCGAGAGAATCGGGATTTCGCCGCATTTCAACGCCGGCCTGCGGAGCCGCTCACGAAGAATCAATGACTTACAGATATTTGGTGGGGCAAAAATGCAACAGGGGAGCCTCCCATGTACCGGAAGACTCCCCTGTCGATTGAGGCGCCGTAATCGTCGCATTGACTGGCGTCTCGGAGGGATTTTGGTAGTTGGATCGCCTTTTAGAGGAAGATCATGTCGGCGATGAAGAACGTCGGGAACAGAATGCCCACCGACCAGAGCATATAGCCGAGGAACGTGGGCATCTTGATGCCGCGCTCCTGGACGATGCTGAGCACCATGAAGTTGGGCGCATTACCGATGTAGGTGACGGCGCCCATGAACACCGCACCCATCGAAACGGCCATCAACGTATGCGCGTGCGTCGTCGTCAGCTCGACGGCGTCGCCGCCGGCAAGGTTGAAGAACGCCAGATACGTGGGCGTGTTGTCAAGCAGCGCCGAGAGCGACCCGGTGAGCCAGAAGAACATCTGGTTGTTGAATTCGCCCGCCTCGTCGGTGACGAGCGCCACGACGGAGGCAAACGCACCGTGCGAGCCCGCGCGCAGCATTTCAAGCACGGGCACCATGCACACGAAGATGCCGAAAAAGAGCTTGGCGACTTCGACGATCGGCGCGAAGGTGAACTGATTGGCAATGCGTGCGGCTTTGGGCGTCGTCCTCAGCGACAGCACGGCGATCACAAGGAAGAGCACGTCGCGCACGATGCCCTGCAGCGTGAGCTCAACGGAGAGCACGTTGAAGGTGATGCCCGAATTCCAGATGCCGCTCATCAGCACCGCGCAGACGATGCACACGAGCCACAGCAGGTTGATGTTGCCTTCGATCGCAAACTTCGTCTTTTCCTGCGTCTGCTCGACGAAATTGCCTTCACGCTTGTCCTTGTTGAAGAAGTACGTGTCGACGGCAAGGTAGATCGCCATCAGGATCGCCAGAACGAAGATGAGCGGCAGGAGCAGATGGCCGGTTGTCCAGAAGAAGGGCACGCCGCGCAGAAAGCCCATGAAGAGAGGCGGATCGCCCAGGGGCGTCAAGCAGCCGCCGATGTTGGCCACGATGAAGATGAAGAAGATGAACGTGTGCATCTTGTAGCGGCGCTTCTCGTTGGCCGCAATGAGCGGACGGATGAGAAGCATGGCCGCGCCCGTGGTGCCCATGAGGTTTGCAAGCACCGCGCCCACAAGGAGGAACCCGGCGTTGACGATGGGCTTGCCCACGAAGCTGCCGCGGATGTGGATGCCGCCTGCGGCGACAAAGAGCGCGCCCACAAAGAGCAGGAACGGCACGTAGTCGCCGATGATGGCGTGCGCGACGCTTGCCGCGGCAACGCCCGCGCCGTAGACGTAGAGCACCGGAATCACGCAGCACAGCGCCCAGAACACGGCCACCTTGCCGTAGTTCTGATGCCAGAAGTGCGGCAGAAAGAGCGGGAACAAGGCAATCGAAAGCAGGATGCCGGCAAACGGAATCGCCCAGACGATCGAGAGCTCGCTGCCGTTGAGCGAGGCGGCCGAGGCCATCGCCGGCAGAGCCGCCGCCGGCAGGGCCGCCAGAAATTTCACAAGGTTCACTTTGTTCTTCTCCTCAGGAGATTGACCAAAAGCCAGGCGAAACCTTGGATTGCCGCCCGACTTGCATTCGGGCTTGATTTTAGCCAAAAAAAATCGGCGTCTTTACATTTCGTTAAATATTTACCATCCGCCGCGCCGCACCGTGCGCGGAAGGCCCGAAACCGACGCGAAAAAACAAAGGGCGCGGGGAGAAGGCGGCAAACCCTCCCCTGCGCCCTTGCTTATTGCTTGCTCATCGTTTTGGCGGCCTACCCCGCAAGACTCTTCCCGCGGCGGGCCGTCCAAGCTTTCCTTTTTACGCCTTGATGCCGAAGACCTGCTTGAGGTAGGCAAGATACGTTTCGTCCTCGCACATGCCCTTCCCTGGCGTGTCGGAAATCTTCGCCACGGGCTGGCCGTTGCAGCGCACCATCTTCATGACGATGTTCAAGGGCTGGGGCCCGAGGTCGTTCATCAGGTTGGTGCCGATCCCGAAGCCCATGCGGATGCGGTGGTTGAAGCGCCGGTAGAGCTCGATGATGCGCGGGAACGTGAGCGCATCGGAAAAGATGAGCGTCTTGCTTCTCGGATCGCTCTTGTTGGCCGCATAGTGCTCGATCATGCGCTCGCCCCAGACGAAAGGATCGCCCGAATCGTGGCGCGCCCCGTCAAAGAGCTTGCAGAAGTACATGTCGAAGTCCTTCAAGAACGGCTCCATGCCGTAGACGTCGGCCAGCGCAATGCCGAGGTCGCCGCGGTACTCCTTGGCCCACATCTGAAAGCCGTAGGTCTGGCTGTCGCGCAGGCGCGGTCCGAGCGCCTGGCAGGCCTGAAGGTATTCGTGCGCCATGGTGCCCATCGGAATGAGGCCGTAGTCCTTGGCGTACATCACGTTGCTCGTGCCCGCAAAGATGTCGCGCCCCATCTCGCTGATGAGGGTTTCGATCACCTGCTTCTGCCAGCGGCACGAGAAGCGCCGGCGGGTGCCGAAGTCGCTGATCTTGAGGCTGCCGTTGTCGGGCTCGTTCAAGGCCATGCCGATCTTGGCGCGAAGCCGCTTCATGCCCTCGGTCGTGTCGGGCACGGGCATGAGATGGCGGAAATAGACTTCGTTGACAATGGCAAGCACCGGGATTTCAAAGAGAATCGTATGAAGCCACGGGCCTTCGACGGTGATGTTGATGCCCGCCGACCCGTTGGGGTCGCGGCTTACATGCACGTACTTCGCCTTGAGGTGAAAAAGGCTCAGGAACTCGACGAAGTCGCTCTTGATGAAGCGCAGCCCGCGCAGGTACTCAAGCTCGTCTTCACGCAGCGTAAGCGAACACAGGTGCTCGATTTCAGCCTGAATCTCCTCGACGTAGGGCGAAAGATCGATGCCCTCGGTGCGGCAGCGAAAGCGGTAGGTGCAGCTTGCACCAGGGAACTGATGCAGCACGCACTGCATCATGGTGAACTTGTAGAGGTCGGTGTCGAGCAGGGATTCGATGATCATTTTTTCTTTGTGTGCCTGTAGTCGTGCGGCATTCGTGACGCCTGGCATTTCGCCCGCTCAGAGCCCTCCCAAGGCGCTTCGTCACGAATGTCCGAACCGTGTTTTTTTACTATAGCGCTAGGCAACGCGCATCAGCTCAACCGCGCGGCGGTAAAGCGCCGACTTCTGAAGCTCTTCGCGCCTGGGAGCCGTACCGATAGGCGCCAACCGCTCGGCGCGCTCGCGCCAGGCGTCTGTCGCCGTAAAGCGCAGCTCCTTGATCATCGCATCGACCTCGTCGGGCGCGTTGCAGCAGATGAGTCCGTCGCACCCAGCGGAGAGGGCCTTCTCGGCGCGCTCAAGATAGGTGCCGGCGTTGCGCGCGCCCTGCATCGAGAGATCGTCGGAAAAGACAAAGCCCTTGAAACCCAGCTTTTCGCGCAGGAGGCCCTGAAGGATGCGCGGCGAGAACGTCGCGGGCTCCGAGTCAAGCTGCGGGTAGACGATGTGCGCGGTCATGATCGAGACGAGATTGATCCCAAGCCACGCGTAGGGCATGGCGTCGATCGTCTCGAGCACTTCGGCGCTGCGTTCATCTTCGGGCAGCGCCACGTGGCTGTCGGCCAAAGCCCAGCCGTGGCCTGGAAAATGCTTGCCGCAGTTGGCCATCCCGGCCGTGAGAAAGCCGTGCGTGACGGCCGCGGCCAGGCGCGCAACGATGCGGGGGTCCTTTGAAAAGGAGCGCGCGCCGATGATTTCGCTGCGGCCCCAGTCAAGGTCAAGCACGGGCGCAAAGGTGAGATCCACGCCGCAGGCGCGCAGTTCGCTTGCAAGCACGTAGCCCGCAGCCGAAGCCGCGCAAAGCCCGCGTTCGGGGTCGCGCGCATAAAGGTCGCCATAGTCGTGCATGGCCGGGATTTCGGTAAATCCCTTGCGAAAGCGTTGCACGCGGCCGCCTTCGTGATCGACGGCGATGAGAACGCCGGGCTTGACGGCGTGAATGGCTGCGCACAGCTCCGTCAACTGTTGAGGATCTTCGTAGTTGCGGGTAAAGAGAATCACCATCCCGACCAAGGGGTGCGCAATGCGCTGAGCCTCGTGCGGCGTGATCTGCGTTGAAGCGACGTCGCAGACGACGGGTCCGAGCATGAATCGTCTCCAGGAAAAACCCAAAAAAAAATAAGAGGAATCGTCGCGCCGCTTGAATGTTAGAAGAGCCTAGAGCCCTGCCCAGCGGGCGATCGTCGAGCGGGGCTGCAGGCCCCGATCGCCGACATAGTAGCCGATAATCGCGCGCAACACGGGCCGCGCACGGCGTATCGTCGCGGACTCCTCAAAGTCGCAGTGCGCAATGGCGCGCACCACATCAAAGGGCACGGCCGCTTCGTCGGGCATGAGGCTCTCGACCGTGCGAAGCACCCCCTTGCGCACCGCCCAGAGTCGTTCATGCGCACGCTCAACCTCATCAAACCCCGCGGGCTGCCCCCAGCCAAGGGCCGTGAGAAGGCGCACTTCAAACGTGCGCAGCGCCGCCTCAAGGGCGCTTCCCTTGTCGTGGGCCAAGTGCGTGAGAACTTTGGTGTAGGCGGAAAAAAGCGCGCTGTTGGGATCCTCGCGCACCGTCATCCGCAGCACGAGCTCGGTGACGTAGAAGGCCGAGACGAGACTTTCGGGCGGAATGGCCGAAAGGCCTCCCAACCACTTCGCGTCGGTGAGGTTCCTCACCTCCCCGGCGCCGCTGTAGTTCACAAGAAGCGGGGCAAAGGCATTGATGAGGCCGCGAAACTTTCCCCCGGGGCGCTTGGCGCCCTTGATGGTGACGGCAACGCGCCCGTGATGCTCGGTAAAAAGCTCGGCCACGACGCTCGTCTCCCGCCACGGCCACGTGGCAAGAATATAGGCGGGCTCGTTTTTGACGCGCACCCCGCCCGAGCGGGGAGTCTGAGCCGCCGCGCCTTCGAGAAGCGCAAGCGCCTGCGCCTCGCGCCCGAAATTTGCGGAGGGATGTGCGGGCGCGCTCGGGCTTTCCTCAATCTCGTCACGCATCACGAATCTTGCGGCTTAGCTTGGCCAGTATCTGCGGGCTCAGACGGTCGAAAAAGGAAACCGTCTTATTCGTAGCCCAACGACTTCAGCACGCGTGCGTCGTCGCTCCAGCCCTTTCGCACGCGCACCCAGATTTCAAGGTGCACGCGCTTATCAAGGAGCTTGGCGACATCGGCACGCGCCAGACGCCCGATCTCGCGCAGCTTGGCGCCGTGCTCGCCGATTACGATCGGCTTGTGGCTTTCGCGATCGACGATGAGGGCGGCGACGATGTCGGCGTGCGTGTCGTCCTCGCTCCAGGACTCGATCATCACCGCAACGCCGTAGGGAAGCTCGTCGCCCAGAAGGCGGAAGGCCTTCTCGCGGATCGTCTCGGCCACCATGAAGCGCGGCGACTTGTCGGTATAAAGATCCGGATCAAAGTACGGAGCCGACTGCGGCAGGTGCTTTTTGATTTCACCGGTGAGATCGGGGAGCATCTTCGACTTCTCGGCGCTCACGGGCACGATCGCCGCAAAGGGAAAGCGCTGCATCGAGTCGGCCATGAGCGGCAGCAGGCGCTTCTTGTCGCGCACAAGGTCGATCTTGTTAAGCACCAAAATGACGTTTTGCGCCTTGCGGTCAAGAAGCTTCAGAACCTCCATGTCGTCGGCCTTCCAGCCCGCGGCGTCGATCACGAAAAGAACGCAGTCGACGTCAGCCAAGGCGCTGCGCACCGTGCGGTTCATGCGCTTTAAGAGCTGGGAGCTGTAGCGCGACTGGAACCCCGGCGTATCGACGAAGACGATCTGCGCGTCGTCGTCGGTGACGACCCCGAGCACGCGGTCGCGCGTCGTCTGGGGCTTTTTGGAGGTAATCGAGACCTTTTCGCCCACCATGGCGTTGATGAGGGAGTCCTCCGTGAGGTTCACGGTATCCTCGGTGATGATGTGCTCGCCGTCACGCATGACGGTCACACGGTCGCAGAGCTCAAAGAGCTCTTCCAGTTTATGTGACACGAACAGGATGGCCACGCCCTTGGCCTTCAGGCCCAGGACGGTCTCCATCGACTGCTC
>USAL01000091.1 GCA_900552545.1 uncultured Sutterella sp.
GGGGACATCGCCCGCACGCTCGGGCGGGCGACGATCATCGCCGACAGCCTCAATGAGCCCGCTCGCATTGAGGCTGTCGCCGCCGCTTCGGAAGTTGCCAAGGACAAACCCATTGCCGTCGGCGTGCGCTGCACGCCCGACTTCGACCTCGTGGGCTACTGCAAGAAGCCCTCGAAATTCGGTATTCCCTTCTCCGACGGCGAGAAGATGGTCGAGCTCCTGAAGGCGCGCCCCCACATCCGCGTCACGGGGCTACACATGCACCTGCAAAGCCAGTGTCTTGATGCCGCGGCGATTGCGGCCTACTACGACCGGGCCTGCAGCTTTTTTGCCGACGTCTTCAGCCACCTGGGCACCAAGGCGCAGTTTCTGAACCTCGGAAGCGGCGTCGGCGTTGCCTACAACACGACGCGCGACGCGCCCTTTGATCTCTCCAGATTGGGAGAGGCGCTCTCCCGTGCGATTGCAAGCTACGAAAACCTGCACGAGGCGCGCGTACTCATTGAGTCGGGCCGCTACATCGTCTGCGAGGCGGGCACCTACGTCACGCAGGTGCTTGACGTCAAGCACTGCTACGGCAAGACCTACGTCATCGTGCAAAACGGCGCCAACGGCTTTCTGCGGCCCGTCTACGCAACGCTTGCGATGGACAACAACGCCAAGGCTGCCGCCCAGGAGCCCTTCTTCACCGCGCCCGAGTGCTTTGCCTTCCATGCGTTTGATTCCTGCGGACGTCCGCGCCAGGGCAAGGAGCTTGCGGTCGAGCTCGTCGGCAACCTCTGCACGGCCTGCGATACGTTGGGCCACGACGTGAAGCTTCCCGCCAACATTGCCGTGGGCGATCTGATCACGATCTCCAACGCAGGCAGCTACGCCCGCAACCTCTCGGCGCTTGCCTTTGCAAGCCAGCAGCCGCCGCGCAAAGCGCTCGTGCGCACCGACGGCAGCCTGCTGTGGGCACCGTAGGCTTGCGCCCGGGTTTCTCAAGCAATCAGCCTTTCAACGTTTAAACAGCTCGGCCCGCCTCTGCACTGCATGTACAGAAGCGAGCCGATCAGCGCGCAGTCTCTTTCGAAAAAAGAATAAAAAAAGCCGCTTGCCGTCCCCGGGGAAAAGGGAGGCTCGCGGCCGATGAGGAGGAGAGAGATGACTGATGCATCTGCGCCCGGCCCGAAAGGGCTCGCCCCTTTCGGAGCTTTTATCTGCGGCCGCCGCCATCGTCTTCTTTTGAAAGTGGACGAGATGTGGGCGAGGCTTTGGCGGCCGCAGCGTCAGGCGCGTTGACTACTACTTGCCGAGGGCGCGGGCTGCCGCGCTTTCACCGGCGATGCGCCCGAAGGTGATCGTCTCGGAGATCGAGTTGCCGCCCAGGCGGTTCTTGCCGTGCACGCCGCCCGTGACTTCACCTGCAGCGTAGAGGCCTTCGATGGGCTTGCCCTGCTTGTTGATCACGCGGGTCTGTTCGTCAAACTTCAGACCGCCCATGTAGTAGTGGATGGCAGGCGTAATCTCGATGGCGTAGTACGGAGGCGTATTGACCTTGATCTTGGCGTTGATGCCGGGACGATTGAAGTCCGGATCCTTGCCGGCGTCGGCGTACTTGTTGTACTGCGCGATCGTCGCTTCAAGGTTCTTGGCATCGATGCCGGCGTTCTTGGCCAGTTCAGCAAGCGTGTTGCCCTGCTTGGCCAGGCCGAGCTCAAAGGCTGCGCTCGTCTGCTTGACGCCCTTTCTCACCTTCTCATCGAAGATTTCGTAGGCAACGCCGCCCGTCTGCTTGGAAACCGCAGCGCTCGTGACATCGCGCGTGGTGAGCTCGCTGATGAAGCGCTTGCCCTCGCGGTTGACGAAGACCGCACCGGCGCCGCGCACCGTTTCGGAGATGATCACCGGGGAGCCGACCAGAAGCGTCGGGTTGAGCTGGATCTCCTTGGCGTCAACGACGGCCGCGCCGAGCTGTTCGGCAAGGATCATGCCGTCGCCCTGGCTGCCGGGCTGGTTGGAGGTCTTCACATCAGCGCTGATGTCGGGACGCAGCGACTGCACAAGCTTGCTGTTGGCACCGATGCCGCCCGTGGCGAGCACGACGGCCTTGGCATTGATGCGATACAGACCCGTATGCTTGCCCTTGATGAGTGCGCCGGTCACGACGCCCTTGTCGTCGGTGTAGAGCTTGACGAGCTTGGAGTTCAGACGCAGGTCAAGATTGGTTTCCTTAGCATGGTTGCGGAAGAACTTCGAGAGATAGGGACCCACGAAGAGACCGCCGTCAGGACCGTGCATGCGTGCGGCCGAAGCACCGCCGCCCAGACCGACGTGCGAGAGCTCTGCGCCGCGCTTGGCAAGCCACTCGATCGACTCATTGGAGCGATCGGCGAGAATCTTCACAAGCGCCGGGTTGCTCACGTTCTTGCCGCCCTTCATGGTGTCCTTGAACATCATGTCGGGGGTGTCCTTGACGCCCTTGGCCTGCTGGTACTTGGTACCCGCAGCGTTCATGCCACCGGCGGCAAGCAGGCTGTTGCCGCCCGGAACGGCCATCTTCACACCCATGATGATGTTCTTCACCCCCGCTTCCTGCGCGGTAAAGGCAGCCATGAAGCCGGCGGCGCCAGAACCCACGACGAGAATATCGGTCGTCTCGGTTCTTTCGGGCTTGGCGTTGGCGTAGACCGAAAGATCCTCATATTGACCGGGAACCTTGGCGCCCTTGCCGTACTTCATGTCCTTCATGCTCGGGAAGTCATGGCAGTTCGAGCAGTAGGCAACCGACGGGTTGTGTCCGGAGTGGCAGGCCGTGCACTGAACGTCACCCAAGTGGCTCTTGTGCGGGTTGGGCATGCCTTCCTTTTCGGTCTTCTTTGCAACATCGGCCGGGTTGTGGCACATGGTGCACTTGGCGTTGATTTCGGTTTCCGAATCGGAAACCTTGTCACTGTCGTGGCAAGTCGCGCAGTTCAGGCCCATCTTCATGTGGCCGCCCGCCAGAAACGATGCCATCTCTCCTTGGGAATACGTCTTGACGACGTCAGACGAGAAGCCGGCGGCAGCTACGGAAGTGCCAAACGCCATCGCCATCAGGGTCACGCCGGCAAGCATGGAAATTCGAAACGTTCTCATGCTCATCTCCTATTTTTTATTTTGAATTTTCCGAACCATCGCACCTATGCATTCAATGCATGACTCTTGGTTCGGAGCAAATGACTGAGAAATTTGCAAATCCTGTAAAAATCTTTGATTTAATAAGGATTTTGCTGTTTTTTCAGCTGAGTCTCCATCATTATTACGCCAACCTTAGGTGATGTGCCATTAGTATATTTTCAACCCAGCCTTCGAAAAATCCGAACGCCATCGTCCGATTCAAATCTTTTCCCCAAATCACGCTAGGTTTTGTGCGTCATGCAACGTTTTTCACTCACTGATCTTGAAGTGCTTTCGGCGGCAGCCGATGAAGAGAACCTCACCCGAGCCGCGCGCCGCATGCACCTTGTCACTTCAAGCGCTTCGGCGCACATTAAAAACCTCGAAAGCGCGCTCGGCGTGGAGCTTCTGGCTCGCCGCGTACGCGGCGTCGAGCTCACCGAAGCCGGCCGCATTGTCAACCGCTACGCCAAACAGATCGCACGCAGCATCGAGCAGATGAAGCTTGAGCTCGTGCCCTTTGCCAAGCACGAGGCAGGCGTCATCCGCGTCGTTGCCAACTACGGCGCTTCCTTTGACTACCTGCCTGCAAACATCGCGCAGTTTCTCGTCGCCAATCCCGAAGTCAACGTCGAGCTCGTGCAGATGGGGTCCGACCAAGTGGTGCAGTTCGTGGCGGAAAACCGCGCCGACATCGGCATCGGAGCCTTTCGCGGCACTTTCCCGGGCATTGAGTTTCTGCCCTACCGCAACGACGAACTCGTGCTCATCGTGCCTGAGGATCATCCGCTGGCGGCCTTCAAGAGCATTCCCTTTGAAAAAAGCCTCGCCTACGAGTTCGTGTGTCTGGATAATTCAAGCGCGATGCAGCGCTTCATCTTTGAGAAGGCACGCATGCTCGGGCACAAGATCGTGCCGCGCATTCACGTCGGGGAGCAGTCGCTTCTGGTGGGCCTCGTCGCGCAGGGCGCGGGCATTGCCGTCATCAGCGGAGCGGCCACGCGCGCCTTTGAGCTGCGAAGAACGCGCATCGTCAAACTTACCGACGCTTGGGCGCAGCGGCGGCTTCGCATTGCTCTGTCGACCCGGCGCAAGCAGCAAAGCCGCTGGCTTGCGCCCTTGATCGAGATCCTCGCCCAGGATGCCCCGAAGGACGACGAGGTCGCTGCGGGAGCCGATTGATTTCAAGCTCCATAGATGCGCCATTGAAGCCGCATTTATTTCTCGCTTCTTCCTCGTTTATCCCGCAACGACGGGCCTTACCCTGTACGAGGCAGCAGCCGTTTGCTACAGTTTTGCAGTTGTGCAAACGCTGCAGCAGACGCGTCGCCTTTTTTGCGCCGCCCCTGCATCATCACCGCGTCATCGGAGCGCCATTCCCTCGTCATCTTCGTAATTCCTGGCATTTTTCCTGGCATTTATGTCCAACAACGATCTTTTGAAGAGCCTGCAAACCGCCTTCGTCGACCAGCGCATTGAGTCCGACGAGGCGCTGCGCGCTCGTCTCGTCGTCAACGAGGAATCCGAGGGGCGCTCGGTTTTAAACGAGATCGAGGCTAGTCTTCAGACGTGCGAGGAATTTGCGATCAGCGTTGCGTTCGTGACTCTGTCAGGCCTCACGCCCCTTCTGATGACGCTCTCGGAACTCATGCAGCCGCGGCCCGACGGCAAGCGCGTGCGCGGGCGCATTCTCACGACGGACTACCTCACGTTCACGGAGCCGGCGGCCTTGAAGCGCCTCGCAGACTTTCCCAACATCGAGGTGCGCATGTTCTGCACGAACGACCTCGATCAGTCCGCGGCGGGCTTTCACACCAAGGGCTACATCTTTCGCAGCGGCACGCAGTTTCGCTTCATCGTCGGCAGCTCCAACCTCACGGCCGCGGCCTTAAAGAGCAACCACGAGTGGAACGTCAAGCTCGTAGCCAACGACAAGGGTGAAATCACCCGGCGCGTGCTCGAGGAATTCGAGGCGCTCTGGAATCACCGCTGCACCCATCCGGTCGACAAGATCATCGACGACTACAGCGAGCGCTACTTCAAGCAGCAGGCCGTGCGCGCCAAGATCGCGGCCGCCGCCGTGGGTGAAGAGTTCGCCGCAGGTCTGCTCAGACCCAACCTGATGCAGACGCAGCTCATCACCAAAATCACCGACTTCATGAAGTTGGGCGAGGAGGCCGAGGCCGACCGCAACGGGCAGTGCGCCCGCCGGGCGCTTCTCATCTCGGCCACCGGCACGGGCAAGACCTTTGCCTCGGCCTTTGCCGTGCGCTCGCTCGGGCCCCGACGCGTTCTCTTTCTCGTGCACCGCGAGCAGATCGCGCGCAAGTCGCAGAAAAGCTATCGCGCCGTCTTGGGCGAGAGCTACAAGTACGGCTTTTTCATCGCCCAGGACCACTCGGCGCTTGAGATCATGGAGGGAAACTGCGCGGTCTTTTCCACAATGCAGTCGATGGTAAACGCCCTGGACGAGGGGCACTTTGCCAAGGACGCCTTTGACGTCATCGTGATCGACGAAGTGCACCGCGCGGGTGCGGCAAGCTACAAGAAGATCATGGCGTACTTCGAGCCCCGCCTGTGGCTTGGAATGACGGCAACGCCCGATCGCCCCGACACCGAAAACATCTACGCGCTCTTTGACCATCAGATTCTTCTGGACCTGCGGCTGCAGCAGGCGCTCGAGCAGAACCTCCTGTGCCCCTTTCACTATTTCGGCATTTCGGAATTCGTGGCGGGCGACGTGCGCTACGACGATCCGGCCGACTTTGCGCGGCTCACAAGCGAGCAGCGCGTCAGGCACATTCTTGAAAACACCCGGCGCTACGGCTTCAGCGGCCCGCGCGTCAAGGGGCTCATCTTCTGCGGCACGAACAAGGAGGCCGATGAGCTTTCAGAAAAATTCAACGCCCAGGGCCTTCACACTCTGGCGCTTTCGGGCGCCGACAGCCAGCAGCAGCGCGAGAGGGCCATCGGCCGATTGACGACGAACGCCCAGAGCTTTCAGGGCGAGACGCCCCTTGACTACATCCTCACCGTCGACATCTTCAACGAAGGCGTCGACATTCCCGAAGTCAATCAGGTCGTGCTGCTGCGCCAGACGCAAAGCCCGATCGTCTTCGTGCAGCAGTTGGGGCGCGGTCTGCGCAAGTCCCCCGACAAAGACTTCGTCGTGGTGCTTGACTTCATCGGCAACTACGACAACAACTACATGATTCCGGTGGCGCTCTCGGGCGATCGCTCCTACCAAAAGGACGGCATGCGCAAGGTGATCGTCGCCGGCATCATTCCGGGCGACTCGACGGTGCACTTTGACGCCGTCGCCCGCGAGCGGATCTTTCAGGCGATCGACCGTGCGCACACCGATTCCTGGGAGCTTTTGAGAAACGCCTACCGGCTTTTAAAGTACCAGCTCGGGCGCGTGCCGTCGCTGCGCGACTTCGACGAGCACGGCTCGATTGATGCCGTGAAGTTCTTCAGCAAGGCCGACTCCTATGTCGAATTCCTCTACAAGGTGGAAAAGGAAAGAAAGGACAACGGCAAGGACGTCCCCAACCCCGACCGTCCCAACGTGAGCGCGCTCGGGCGCGAGATGCTGCGTTATTTAAGCTTGAGAATCGGCGCAGGACTGCGCCCGTCGGAGGCGCTCGTCATCGAGGAGATCCTCAAGGACTCCCGCACGGGCCTGAAGGCAAAGCTCATCGAGGCGCTTGAGTCCAAGACCTTCGGCCTTTCTGCGACGCCCGAGCACCTTGAGAACTGCTTCAAGGTCCTCACCAACAACTTTGCGCGCAATCAGTCCGAGCGCAAAAAGTTCGAGCACGCCGTCTTCATTGAAAAGGACGACGAAGGCGACTGGCGCGCGGCAGCCGCCTTCGTCGCGGCGCTTGAGGCCCACGACGACTTCCGGCATCACCTCGCGGATCTCGTTGCCTTCGTCAAGGACCGCTACCTCAAGCGCTACAGCGCGCGCTACCGCGACACCGCCTTCAAGCTCTACGAGCGCTACACGTACGACGACGTCTGCCGGCTTCTCAACTGGAAGAGCATCATGCCCGCCTCCTTCTTCGGCGGCTACCGCTACGATTCGGACACGAGAACGCTGCCGGTCTTCATCAACTACGACAAGGCCGAGGGCGACATCAACTATCACGATCACTTTGAGTCGCCGCGCGAAATCATTGCGCTTTCAAAGACCAACCGCTCGACGAAGTCAAGCGACGCCGACCACATCTACAAGCGCACGGAGCGCGACCGCGACAACCGCATCTATCTTTTCGTGCGCAAGAACAAAAACGACAACGAGGCGAAGTCCTTTTATTTCCTAGGCGAAG
>USAL01000092.1 GCA_900552545.1 uncultured Sutterella sp.
CGCATGCTCCCTGCGGCCGCAAGCGCTGCGGAAGCCGCGCAGATATCAGGCGCCATCAGCTTTACTGATCTCGCCGGGCGGCGCGTGACGCTCGCAAAGCGCCCCGAGCGGTTCGTCGTTGCCAACTACATCCTCAACTTCCTGATGATTTCGGGCGCCTCGGGGGTCGACAAGATCGTGGGCCTCACCCAGGACGGGTGGCTTGAGACGCGCCGCGGCGAATACACGCTTTTGAAGGACGCCTTCCCCGCGCTCATGGACAAGCCCAGCATCGGGGGCTACCACGACAGCATTCTCAACAGCGAAAAGATCCTCGCCCTGCAGCCCGACGTGGTGCTCGTCAACTGCACGCAGTTTGCCGACAACACCGGGCGGCTGCGCATCTTTGAAGCCGCGGGCATTCCCGTCGTCGTGCTCGACTATCACTCGATGACGCTTGCAAACCACACGGCAAGCACCGAGATTCTCGGGCGGCTCCTCGGGCGCGAAGACGTCGCCCGCGCCCAGTGCGAGCGCTACCGTTCAGTTCTTCAGGAGATCGCCTCGCGCATCGCCAAGCTCGACGACAGCCGCAAGCACACGCGCGTCTACATCGAGGCCGGCAACCGGGGCGTGGCCGAATACGGCAACTCCTACAATCGGACCGTGCTCTGGGGCGCCATTCTCGAAAACCTTGCGGCCGACAATCTGGCCCGCGACATGAAGCAGCCCTACGGCGCACTTGACCGAGAATTCGTCGTCGGCCGCAACCCGCAGGTGATCATCATGGCCGGAAGCCTCTGGGAAAACGTCGACTCAAGCGACTTCATGCGCATGGGCCTCACCGTCAGTGAAGAGACGGCGCAAAAGCGCCTTGCGGGCTTTGCCAAGCGGCCCATGTGGCAGAATCTTGACGCCCTCAAGAACGGGCGCTTCTACGGGATCGATCACGGAAGCCTGCGCTGCATGATGGACTACGCCTTCTCGATCTATCTCGCGCAGGTGCTCTATCCGGGCGTCTTCGACGACATGAAGCCCGACGAGGAGATCGCCTCGTTCTTTGCCAAGTACCTTCCCGAGTTGAAGGCCCAGGGGACGTTCTTCACCCAGTTGAAGCGCTAGAAACTTTTTAAGCGCAAAGCAACACGCAAAAGCATACCAACCAAAGGATCAACACCGCGTATGAGCTGTCATCAGGCCTACCGCAGCAGCATCAGGCACCGCACGGCAATCGTGCTGGCGGCGCTCGTGGTGCTCGTGCTTCTCTATGTGGCCGAACTTGCGGGGGGGGCCGCGGATCTCACGCTTCTTCGTGCGGTAGGGGCTCGTTTAGCGGGCCCCGGGGGCGAGTCGATCGACGCCGTGATCGTCTGGTCGATACGGCTGCCGATGACGCTGACGGCGCTATTTGTCGGCACAGCGTTGGCGCTTGCCGGCCTTGAAATCCAGAACATCACCTCCAACGCCCTTGCAAGTCCCTCGACGCTTGGGATTTCGTCGGCCGCAAGCTTCGGCGCGGCGCTTGCGATCACCTTCGGCGCCACGCTCTTCGGGCAGGCCTGGCTCGGAACGGCCGTATCGGCCTTTTGCCTTGCGCTCATCGTCTCGGCCGCGGTCTTCTGGATCGGCAGCCGCGAGTCGATGCACCCGACGACCCTCATTCTTGCGGGCATCGTCATGAACTTCTTCTTCATGGCGCTGCAGCAGTTCCTGCAGTACCGCGCCAGCCCCGAGATCGCGCAGGTGATCAGCGGCTGGACCTTCGGAAACCTCGAGCGCAGCACGTGGACGAGCACGGCGGCGGCCGCGGCGGTGACGGTAGGCGCCTCGCTTTACCTTGTGCGCCTGAGCTGGGCGCTTACGGCGCTCACGGTGGGAGAGGAGCGCGCAAGAAGCCTGGGCGTTCCCGTCACGCGGCTTCGCATCACGGTCTTTGCCGCAAGTGCGCTCCTTGTCGCGGCGGCCGTGGGCTTTATCGGCACCATCGGCTTCGTGGGGCTCGTGGCGCCGCACTGCGCCAAGCTCGTGCTTGGCGAAGACCAGCGCTTTCTGCTTCCCGGCACGGTGATTGCGGGCGGCATCCTGATGCTTGCGAGCTCCATTGCGGCCAAGTTTCTTTCCACCGGCGCCATGCTTCCGGTGGGCATCATCACCTCGCTCGTGGGCGTGCCATTTCTGTTGTTTCTGCTTCTGAAAGCCCGTCGGGAGAACATGGCATGACGCACGACATGATGCACGACGAGAGCCACCACATGACGCACGGCGCAGCGAAGGGTACGGCGCACGCAATGACGAGCCTTGCAATCAACGATCTGTGCGTCGATCTCGGCGGACGGCCGATTCTGAAGCACATCAGCGCGACGTTTCGCGGGGGCGAAATTGTGGGCGTGATCGGTCAAAACGGCGGCGGCAAGACGACGCTTTTGAAGGCCCTGGCGGGCCTTCTGCCGCGCCGCGCGGGGACGGTCACGATTGTTGACGAGGAAGCGGGCGACTCCTACCAAGGCGGGACTCCGCGCATTTCCTACGTGCCGCAGTTGAGTCACGTCGCGAGTCGCCTGAGCGTCTTCGAGATGGTGCTCCTCGGCCTTGTAAAGAGCCTCTCGCTTCGCGTCACCCCGGAAATCTTCAACCAGGTCGACGAGACGCTTCACGCCATGGGCATCAACAAGCTCGCGCAGACGCCCGGGTGCCGCCTCTCGGGCGGCCAGAAGCAGCTCGTCTTCATGGCGCAGGCCTTCGTCTCACGCCCGCGCGTGCTGCTTCTTGACGAGCCCACGAGCGCCCTTGACCTCAGACACCAGCTCGTCGTGATGAACGCCGCGCGCCGCTACACGACGCAAAACGGCGTCGTCACGCTCGTGGTCGTACACGACCTTCTCACCGCCGCACGCTTTTCCGACCGTCTGCTTCTGTTGGCCGACGGGGGCGTGCGCATGCTCGATACGCCCGCCGCGGTGCTCGATCCCGAGGCCCTCTCCGAGGTCTACCAGGTATCGGTGAGCGTCGAAAAGACCAAGCCCGGGTTTCTCAACGTCGTGCCGATCAAGCCGCTATAGACTCCTTCATCGACGTCCTTCACCGGGGCCTTCTTTGGCGTTCTTCTGCGCCCAATAGCGCGCATTTCGATTTCAAAAGTAAAAAATATCCGCCCGCAGCGACCGCCTCGCGATGTCAAATCGCAAAAGTGGATGCTGCAGACGGCCCTTGTTGACGTCGTCGGAAATTGCGCCCGGAACTTAGTCCTTCACGCCCACCAGCTCAACGTCGAAGATGAGCGTGGCATAGGGCGGGATCACGCCGGGATAGCCGCGTTCGCCGTAGGCAAGATTAAACGGAATGACGAGCTTGCGCTTGCCGCCCACCTTCATGCCGTTGATGCCCATCTCCCAGCCCGGGATCACCATGCCCGAGCCCAGCGGAAATTCGATCGGCTCGCCGCGCTCGTAGCTCGAGTCAAAGACGGTGCCGTCCTCAAGGCGACCCGTGTAGTGCACCGAAACGGTCTTGCCCGGCACGGCCTCAAGGCCCTCGCCCGGTTCGACTTCTTCGATCACCAGCTCGCCCGGCTGCGGGAGCTCTTCGACCTCAAGGAGCTCGACTTCGAAGACAAGCGTCGCGTTGGGCGGAATCACGCCGCCCGCACCGTGCTCGCCGTAGCCCATCTCGGGCGGAATCACGAGCCGGCGCTTGCCGCCCACGTGCATGCCGGCCACGCCCATGTCCCAGCCCGCGATCACCTGACCGGCGCCGAGATTAAACGTAAAGGGGGTGCCGCGGCCATAGCTCGAGTCAAAGACGGTGCCGTCTTCGAGCGTGCCCGTGTAGTGCACGGTCACGCGCATGCCGCTTTTGGCCTCCGGACCTTCGCCCGGCTCAAGATCTTCGATGAGAAGCTCGCTCATGTCTAACCAACCTCGTTGTCTGTTGAAATTTGCCGGCAGTCGAAATCTGCCGCCCGCACGAAACCGGAGGATTTCGGTCGGGCGCGCTGCCGGCCATGGATTCGTTTGATCGACGCGCCATTGCGCGTCATCGGCCTTGCGTATCTTGCACGAGCCGCAGGCTTGTGTCCACGCCCCGGGCAAAGATTTTTTTCGTCGCCTGGGAGCTTTGAGGAGCGCGCAGAACCAGCTGAGGACCAAAATGCCGCATTTTTGCCCCCGATGGGAAACTAGGGCAATTGCCGTATTGACATTTCCTTCAGCGTGCGGGTACAGTAACCAACATCAAGCAATCCTCTTACAGGAAACGACTCAAATGTTCACTCTCACCGAATGCGTTCTTCAGGCTCAGTCCTGGCGCTGGCACCTCTCTTAACTGAGCGGGTGTCCATCGGTGCACGTCTAGACAAAAGTCGATTCCAACCAACGAAACCCGCCGGCCTGAAGTCAGCGGGTTTTTCGCATCCAGACGAAGAAAACCAAAAGTTTCCCCCTCACCTCAGGCACAAGGCTCACAAACAACCGACCTGATGCAGGAAACAAAAATGGTTTTCCACCTCCAGCACAATTCGACTACCGGCACAAATCCTTCAGCCGCGCCGCGATGGCGTTGGTAAAGCCCGCAAAACACGACACACGCTTTACCGACACCAACACCATCACACGCAGCAGCGACTACTTAAAAGGATTTGATCATGACCCCGGCACTCGAACAACTCTATCGTCATCAGGACCTCTCCGCTCTTCAGGCCGAAGAGCTCTTTACCCAGATCTTCAACGGCGAAACCGATCCCGCCGTCTTCGCCTCGCTTCTCACGGCCCTCAAGATGAAGGGCGAGGCGCCCCAGGAAATCGCGGGCGCCGCCCGCGCCATGGTGCGCCAGGCCGTGAAGTTCCCCCGCCCGGCTGGCATTGAAATCGGCGAAATCGTGGGCACCGGCGGCGACGGCATGCACTCGATCAACGTCTCGACCATCTCGGCGCTGTGCGCCGCGGCCAACGGGCTCAAGATCGCCAAGCACGGCAACCGCAGCGTGAGCTCGCAGCCGGGCGCCTCAGACCTTCTCACGGCCTTGGGATTTGACATCACCCCGACCCCGCAGCAGGCCTCCGACCTCATGATGAAGACGGGCTTTGCCTTCTGCTTTGCCCAGCTCTATCACCCCGCGATGCGCCACGTCATGCCCGTGCGCAAGGCGCTCGGCACCCGCACGATCTTCAACATCCTCGGCCCCGTCACGAGCCCCGCGCGCCCCGACTACGCCGTGATCGGCGTCTACGCCCCGGGCCTCATCGAGCCCGTTGCGAAGACCTTGAAGGAGCTCGGCATGAAGCGCGCCTTCGTGGTGCACGGCTGCGGCTTTGACGAAGTCTGCGTCACCGGCAAGACCGACTACGCGGAACTCAAAGACGGCGGCCGCATCCTCACCGGTAGCTTCACGCCTGCGGACTTCGGCGTCACGGGCGCCTACGCCGCAGAAGACTTCGCGGGCGGCCTCCCCGAGAAGAACGCCGAGCTTGCGCTTTCAATTCTCTCCGGCAAGGGCAGCCGCGCGCACAATGACATGGTGGCTGCCAACACCGCGCTCCTTCTTCTGGCCGGCCGCCGCGTCGAGACGTTGGCCGAGGGCCTCGCGCTGGCGCGCGAGACGCTTGCCGACGGGCGCGCCCTCAAGGTGGTCGAGGCGCACCGCGCCTTTGCCCGCGAAAAGGCGGCCGCCGCCCAGAGCGAAGCCTGCTGCAAGGCCAAGGCCGCTTAAAGAGACAGAGGCGCATCGCAAGAACCGATCAGGCAAAATCAAAGAACAACAAGGTTGAACATAAGGACGCATCATCATGCTGCTTAATCCCTACTTCGGGCGTTTCGGCGGACAGTACATCCCGGAAATTCTGGTTCCGGCCCTCGATCAGCTCGAGGCGGCCTTCGTCGAGGCCCGCAACGACCCCGCCTTCAAGGCCGAGCTCTCGAATCTTCTGACGACCTACGCAGGCCGCCCGACGCCGTTGACGCTGTGCCGCAACCTCACCAAGGGCACGCGCACCAAGCTCTACCTCAAGCGCGAGGATCTCGTGCACGGCGGCGCGCACAAGACGAACCAGGTGCTGGGTCAGGCGCTGCTTGCCCGCCGCATGGGGAAGACGCGCATCATCGCCGAAACGGGCGCTGGCCAGCACGGCGTCGCGACGGCGCTAGCCTGTGCGCTGCTCGGATTTGAATGCCGCATCTACATGGGCGCCAAGGACGTCGAGCGCCAGATGCCCAACGTCTTTCGCATGGAGCTGATGGGCGCCGAGGTCGTTCCCGTCACCGAAGGCGTGGGCACGCTCAAGGAAGCCTGCAACGCCGCCCTGAAGGACTGGGCCGGTTCCTTTGAAAACACCCACTACATGCTGGGTACCGCGGCCGGCCCCCATCCGTTCCCGACGATCGTGCGCGAATTCCAGAAGGTGATCGGCGAAGAGGCCAAGAAGCAGTTTCTTGCCGCCGAAAAGGTGCTTCCCGACGCCGTGATCGCCGCCGTGGGCGGCGGCTCAAACGCCATCGGCATCTTCACGGACTTCGTGCCTGAAAAGGGCGTCAAGCTGATCGGCGTCGAACCCGCGGGCATGGGGCTTGCCACCAACAAGCACGGCGCCACGCTCTGCAAGGGAATCGAGGGCATCTTCTTCGGCGCCCGCAGCAAGAACATGCAGACTGCCGACGGCCAGATCGAGGAGTCCTACTCGATTTCCGCGGGCCTTGACTTTCCCTCGGTGGGGCCTGAGCACGCCTACCTGCAGGAGACGGGACGCGCCGAGTACGTGGCCGTCACCGACAAGGAGGCTCTGGCGGCCTTCATGGAGCTCTCGCTCAAGGAAGGCAGCATTCCGGCGCTTGAAAGCTCGCACGCGCTTGCCTATGCCTTGAAGCTCATCCGCCAGAATCCGGACCGTGAGCAGAAGATCATCGTCAATCTCTCGGGCCGCGGCGACAAGGACATCTTCCAGGTCGCCAAGCGCCTTGAGGCCGAGGGTCTCATGAAGGACGGCCACTTGAAGAACAACATCGTGCAGACGCTGCTTGCCGAGTAAGGCGCTCTGAAGGCAGTCGACATTGAAACAAAAGGACTAAAAAGACCATGACGACACAACGTTTTGAGCGCCTTTTTGCAGCGCTGAAAGCCAAGAACGAAGGCGCCTTCGTACCCTTTGTCAACCTCTTCGACCCCAATGAGAATCTGAGCCTTGAGATTCTCGAGACCCTCATTGCCGCAGGCGCCGACGCCCTCGAGCTCGGCATTCCGTTTTCCGACCCGAGCGCCGACGGCCCGGTGATCATGGTGAGCGC
>USAL01000093.1 GCA_900552545.1 uncultured Sutterella sp.
CACTGGGCACCGTTTTTGAATGTCAGCTTGAGATAGCCCTGCTGCTCGGGTCTGTCAGTACTATTGAGGTGAGAAGCATCATCTCCAAACCAGTAGGAATCGTTGCCTTCAAAAGTTCCTTCAACCGTTGAAACGGCGCCGTTATTCCCCGAGGAAGTCATATCGATCGTACCCACGATTTGGTTGGTCGTGGAAATAAACTTCAGTGAGCTTCCTAGTTTTACGCTGATGGCTTCGGGGCTTGCCGCAATGCTCCAAATTCTTGTTTTTGTACCCTCACTGCCAAGGGGTGCCTGAATGTCCTTCCGAGTGAGATATAGAGTGTTGGCCCCATACACGTCAATAAGCTCAGGCGAATATTGGATGCTCAAATCGACGTTGCCCTTGAGGGCAATTGTCGTGCCTGCCGTTGACGAATACAGTGCATGCGTTGCCTGATCCCATCCATCTGCCAATTCATTTGATGTCAAATGAATTTTGGTTGCTCCCGTCACCGTAAGATCTGCCGCAACAATAACGGTAAAGTTGCTTTGCTTGGCCGGGGTTTTAACATCGATATTGATTTCGTCGGCAGTCGTCTCCTCCTTCAGTTCGATCTTCGGAGGATTCGTTTCACCAAAGTCTTTGTTGGTGATGCTCTCCACATAGGCGGCGTCGGCGCTTGCGGATATTGCGGCGGCAACGGCTAGAACGCAAGCCTTCAGGGCGGTTCTGCCGGATCTTGCGGATACGGAGGTTATCGAACGCGAATATTGAGCGGTGCGATAAATACTGCGGCAGGAATATCTAGCCTGTTCGGAGGGGGGGTAAGTAATACACGTCCATCATTTCTTCCTTTCTTGTTGTGGATAGATGTTTGTATTGTTTATACGTCAACCCCGTAATATTACAACTTTTGTCAGGCATTCTCAAGTTCGCGTCGTTTCTGAATCCAGCTCCAGCACGTTGATATTGAGATTCCCGTTTCAAGGGCAATTTCCCGCAGGGACAAACCTTGCTTGTGGCAGCGCCAGACGTGATCTTGCGCGGCCCGCTCGTAGCGCGCGAGCGAATCGGAAAACCGCTCGTTGAAGCGCCCCTGCTTGAACTGGCGTCCCCAGTCGCGCACCGTGTGAATGGATAGTCCGATCACGCGCGCCACGCTCTTGTAGCCGTAGCCCTGTTCAAAGAGACTGCGGGCGCGGCGTCTGACCTCTTCGCTTGCAAAGCTCGCCGGAAGACTGCGCTCATAGGGGCAGGCAGCGGGCTGCTGCGCTTCGTCTGCGGCCTTTCGGCAGTCGGCGCGAGCCTCCGGCGTCTTGTCCAACGGGTTGTCCATCGAGGGATTCTTGTTGTTGTCGTCCATATCGCTTTCTCTCTTGGCAAATGAACTCGTCGTCAACGGCGCAAGGCAGGCTTCATAAACCTCTTTTGGCCTTTCCGCCACGTCTTCACCCAAATGAAGGCACCCGCCGAGGCTTCTCTTTCTTTTCGAACGCCGCGTGCAAAGCCCGTTGATTCTTCAGAAGAAACCGGACGAAATCGCCGTTGCGCTTTCGGGGGTTAATTTGATATGTTCTTACCCCCTTCACACAACGGTAATTTCCCCGGAATGAGCACCCCTCCCCGGTAAAACTCTCACTAAATCAAGGTGTTTCCGAAAATCGCGGTTGTCGCGGATGCATGACGTTTCGACGCCTTCAACGACGGCCTCGAGATTCTCTTTGGAGGATAGACGTGAAGGGCATCGAGCCCTTCAGGAGCCCCGAGTCTGCCCGCGTTTTCGTGACAAGACGGCCCCTAGCGTTGTAAACTCAGTCGTTTTCTTCGCGCCCTGATTTTTTAGGGCGCACCGCAAATTTGTCTCGATTGAACTTCAGAAGAGCCCGAGGGGGCCTGGAGAATCTATGTCTAAGAAAGATGCCGCACAGACGGCAAAATATCCGCTGAACCTTCCCGAAACCTCCTTTCCGATGCGCGGCGACCTGCCTCGTCGCGAACCCGAATGGGTCAAGCAATGGGAGGAGAAGGACATCTACCACGTGATCCGCAAGGCGCGCAAAGGCGCCCGCCGCTTCGTGCTGCACGACGGCCCGCCCTATGCCAACGGCGACATTCACATGGGTCACGCCTTGAACAAGATTCTCAAGGACATCATCAACAAGACCAAGCTCCTGGCGGGCTACGACGTGCCCTACGTCCCGGGCTGGGACTGCCACGGCATGCCCATTGAGATCCAGATCGAAAAGAAGTTCGGCAAGGGACTTCCGAAGGAAGAGGTGATCAAGCGCGCCCGCGCCTACGCCGACGAACAGGTCGCGCGTCAGAAGGAGGGCTTCAAGCGCCTGGGCGTTCTCGCCGACTGGAACAACCCCTACCTCACAAAGAACTTCACCAACGAAGCGCAGGAAATCCGTGCTCTGGCGACCATCGTCAAGAAGGGCTACGTCTACCGCGGCCTCAAGCCCGTAAACTGGTGCTTTGACTGCTGCTCGGCTCTGGCTGAAGCCGAGGTCGAATACCAGGACGCCAAGAGCTACGCCATCGACGTCGCCTTCAAGCTCTCCGACGAAGACCGCCCGAAGGTCGAGTCGTTCATGGCGACGACGATCGACAAGCCCTGCTTTGCCGTTATCTGGACGACGACGCCCTGGACCATTCCGGCCATCCAGGCGCTCAACATGCACCCGGATCTCGACTATGCGTTGGTCGACTGCGGCGACCGCTACCTGATTCTCGTCGAGAGCCTCGTTGAGGAATGCCTCAAGCGCTACAACTTCACAGGCCACGTCGTTGCCACCGCCAAGGGCCGCAACTTCGACCACATCCGCTTCTGGCATCCGTTGGCCGAGCTCAACGAGGGCTACAAGCGCTTCTCGCCCGTCTATCTTGCCGAGTACGTCGACGTTTCGGCCGGCACCGGCAGCGTGCACTCGGCTCCTGCCTACGGCGTTGACGACTTCAACAGCTGCAAGGCCAACGGCATGACCAACGACGAGATCCTCAACCCCGTGCAGGGCAACGGCGTGTACGCCGATTGGCTGCCCTTGTTCGGCGGCATGATGATCTGGAAGGCCCAGCCCAAGATCTGCGACGCGATGCGCGTGGCCGGCTCCCTCTACGCGTGCGATACGATGGTGCACAGCTACATGCACTGCTGGCGCCACAAGACGCCCTTGATCTACCGCGCCACGGCGCAGTGGTTCGTGCGCATGGACGCGGCCGACGAGGATACGAAGAGCGTGCTCGGCCTCCCCTCGCAGCCCGAGAGCCTGCGTGAAGCGGCTCTGCGCGGCGTGGATCACACCAAGTTTTTCCCGGAATGGGGCTACAACCGCCTGCACGCCATGATCGAAAACCGTCCCGACTGGTGCATCTCGCGCCAGAGAAACTGGGGCGTGCCGCTTCCCTTCTTCATTCACAAGACGACGCAGCAGCTGCATCCGCGCACGCTTGAGATCATGGAAGAAGTCGCCAAGCGCGTCGAAAAGGAAGGCGTCGAGGCCTGGGTGCGCGCCAAGCCCGAGGAATTCCTCGCTCCCGAGGAGCTTGATCAGTACGAAAAGTCCACCGACATTCTCGACGTGTGGTTCGATTCGGGCGTCACGCACTACACCGTGATGCGCGGCAGCCACGGCGACGATCTGAGCTGGCCTGCGAACCTCTACCTTGAGGGCAGTGACCAGCACCGCGGCTGGTTCCACTCGTCGCTTCTGACCGGCACGATGCTCGACGGCCGTCCGCCCTACGATGCGCTTCTCACCCACGGCTTCCTGGTCGACGAAAAGGGCGAGAAGATGAGTAAGTCCAAGGGCAACACCGTGAGCCCGCAGGAGATCTGCGACAAGTACGGCGCTGAAATCTGCCGTCTGTGGGTCGCCTCGACCGACTACACGAGCGAGCTGCGCATCGGGCCCACCATCATCAAGCGTGTGGTCGACAGCTACCGCCGCATCCGCAACACGCTGCGCTTCCTTCTTGCCAACACGAGCGACTTCGACATCACGAAGGACGCCGTGCCGGTTGAGAACATGCTTGAGCTCGACCACTGGGCGATCGCGCGCGTCGACGAGCTGCAGGATCAGGTGCTGCGCTACGAGCAGAGCTGCCAGTTCCACATGGTCACGAACCTGCTGATGACGTTCGCAAGCGAAGACCTCGGGAGCTTCTACCTCGACATCCTGAAGGACCGCCTCTACACGACGAAGACCGACGGGCTGCCGCGCCGCAGCGCCCAGACCGCGCTCTGGCACATCACGGCCTGCTATCTTCGTCTGATGGCTCCGATCCTTTCGTTTACGGCCGAAGAAGCCTTTGCGATCTTCAGCCCCAACGAATCGGGCACGATCTTTACCGAAGTCAACCAGGTTGCTCCGGAGATCCCCGAGTCCGAGGAACTCCTGAAGAAGTGGGCGGCGATCCGCGAGGCCCGCACGCAGGTGCTCAAGTCCGTCGAAGAGCTCCGCGGCCAGGGTCTTGTTGGCTCGAGCCTGCAGGCCGAGTGCGAAATCACCGCGGGCGGCGCTCTCTTCTATCACCTTGAGAGCCTTGGCGGCGAACTGCGCTTCGTGATGATCATGAGCCGCATCACCCTTGAAAAGAGCGAAGGCGACGCTGTTGCGGTCGAAGTTCATCCCGCCGAAGCCAAGAAGTGCGAGCGCTGCTGGCACTACGTCTGCACGGTGGGCGAAGACAGCGAACATCCAGGCCTGTGCGAGCGCTGCCGCACCAACCTCTTTGGTCAGGGCGAAGCGCGCAAGTTCGCGTAAGGCTAACCGCAGGTACAACCCACGAGGAAAAAGGACGGCAACCGCATGAACCCACGAAAGATGGCCGAGGTGCGCGCAAGCAGCTTTTCAGGTGCGCGCTTTGCCTCGTTTCTGATTTTCGCTCTCGTTCTGATCGGGCTTGATCAACTCACGAAGGCGCTCGTCAAGCAGTCGATTGCCTACGGGACCTCGATTGAGATCACGCCGTTCTTCAACCTCTGCCACGTCGTCAACACGGGCGCCGCCTTCTCCTTTCTGGGAGAAGCGGGCGGCTGGCAGCTCTACTTCTTCGTGGGCTTTGCGCTCGTCATCTGTGCGGTGGTCTTGAAGATGCTCTATCAGCACAGCCGCGAGTTCTGGCTTCCCGCCTGCCTCTCGGCCGTTCTTGCCGGAGCCATCGGAAACGTCATCGACCGGGTTTTTCTCGGCCACGTCGTCGACTTTCTCGACTTTCACCTCGCCGGACACCACTGGCCCGCGTTCAACGTCGCCGACATCGCGATCTGCGTGGGCGCCGTGGGCGTCATCGTGCTGGAGTTCCTGAGAAAGCGCTAGCGTTTCCATCAACGCCTTTAGCGTCCTTTCGCGCATAAAGCCGCTCCTGGAGAATCTCCGGATTCTCTTCGGGCGGCTTTTTCATTGCTCCCGTTCTTTCCGATTTCAGAAAGCCTTACTGCGCATCACCGCGCTGCGCCGCTTCCTGTCGGTCTTTCGCGCGGGCCTCACCCTGCCCTGGCCGACGGGCTTTGGCGGTGCTCTGTCAGGTTAAGAGGATGGGGCTTTGGGTGCGTGATCAGCCGTTTGCGCTCGGCAAGATAAGCGCAGCTTTACGCCTGCGGCCAGGCTTCGGACTCGAGCGTAAATTCGGCGGCCGACTTCTGCGCCTCGATGTGGCTCAGCGGCTCCTTCTTGCGGCGGCTTCTCTTCGGTCTTGAAGCCGTCTTTTCCTCGGCCGATGTCGGTGCGTCGCCGGAAGCTGCGTCCGCACTTGCCTTCTTTCTAGTCCGCGGCTTTTTGGTCGCCGTTGCGGATGCGCTTTTCTTTGTTCTTGTTGTCTTGGCACCGGCGGATTTGGAGGTCCGGCCCTTCGCTTTGGGAGTGGTCTGGGTCTGCTCGGCGGCTGCGGTCAGCTCAAAGAGATCGGAAGACGCGGGAGAATCTTCGCCGCTTGCTGCGGCGGGCGTGGAATCGGCTCGATTCGCTTCAGGCGACTGTTTGAGGACGCAGCCCGCCTCGTGGGCAAACAGATCACCCTGGACGGTGTTGGAAGGCCGTTTCTCGGGAGTTGCCGAGGGCACGGGTGCAGAGGCAGCAGGAGACGAGGCAACAGCAGGCGTAGCGGTTGCCGCCGGGGTTTCCTGCTTCATTGCCTGCTCAGCACGAAGCTTTTCTTCCTGGGCAAGGCGCTGCGCACGCACCTGTGCGGCCGCGCGTTCCGGATGAATGAAGCGATCGGGAATAGCGTAGCCGTTGGCGGCATGGTGCTTGTGCGCCACGGTCGCGGTGGTCGCGACCGTGGTTGTGGTCTTTGCGGGCTGAGGTGCTGCCTTTGCCGCAGTGCTTGCTTGCGGGGCGTTTTGCGCCGCTTTCTGCGTTTCCTTCACCTCCTCCTTCTGCACTTCCTTGCGCTCGGCGGGCGCTGGGGCTGCAGGACGCGCAGGACGTGCGGCGCGCGCCGTGCGGGCGACCGTCGCCGCGCTCGGGCGCAGCTCAAAGCGGGCCTGCGGGGCGGGCAGAAGACGCGACACATCACTGCTCTGCTCGGACTGCGCCATGCGCTCAAGAATGACGAGCAGATCCTCGGCGGGCATTTCGTCGAGCATTTCGCTTGCGTCGGTGCGCACGCGATGCAGGGACTTTTCGGCGGCAATGTAGTTGACGATCGTGTAGTTGCCAGGCGAGACCTGACGCCAGACGGCGCAGACCGCCTTTTTTGGATCGCCCCTTTCCATGTCGGCCTTCAGCCTTTCAATGAGCTCCAGTGGTGTTTGTGGTAAGTCGGACAAAGCGCAGTTCCTCGGAAACGGCCAGCAGTTCGCCGCGAAGTCTAGCGAAATATGCATGTCTGCGGAGGGAACGGAAATGCAACCCAACATCGTCGTGTCCTTTCTTGCGTCGATTCGCCTGCGGGGATCGTAACCCCGTGCTTGTTCAGATCGTCGTCCGGAAGGCGCTCTGCATCGGCCGGGGTCCTGTCGCCCACTAACGGAAGCCGCGCCTTCATCCTTTCGATAGCCGCAGTATTTTTGAATACAGAGCAAATTGACAAGCGATGGATCAAAAACAATGTTGCTTTTTGGTGTGGATCATTGGGCGAGTCCCTGTATCCTGCCCGGTTTGCAAGGCTTCTCAAAGACCCTCAAGGTGCGCGGATCGAAAGCGGCTAAGAGCCGACTCATGCGAGATATACTGAAGCCATCGATGATTTTTCGGCCTCTCACGCCAATTACCACCCTTTTTCCAACGGAATTCATGACCCAGTCAACTCTGAGCATACTCTCGG
>USAL01000094.1 GCA_900552545.1 uncultured Sutterella sp.
CCGACGGGCCGCAGACGACGCCCACTTCGCCCTTTTCGACGTTGACCGAGCAGTCCTTGAGCACTTGAAAGTCGCCGTACCACTTGCTGACGTTCTTGATTTCAATCATTGGCATGATTGTGTTTCCTGTCCTTCGTATTGCTTTGAAATGCCTTGTTGGGTGCTGAAGTAAATGCACTCAATCAGCGCGCGGGTGCGGCCATTTTGCTCTGCAGCCGGCGCACGAGCATCGAGCGCGACACCGAGATGGCGAGGTAGCAGACGGCCGCGAAGCTGTACATCAGCACGAGCTGACCGTCGCGCTGGGCGATCTTGCTCACCGCGCCCATGAAGTCGTTGCCGCTGATGACGTACACGAGACTCGTATCCTGGAAAAGAATGATGGTCTGCGTGAGCAGCACGGGCAGCATGTTGCGCACGGCCTGCGGCAGGACCACGTAGCGCATCGTCTGCGCGTAGGTAAGGCCCAGCGCCATCGAGGCCGACATCTGGCCCTTGCTCACGGACTGAATGCCCGCGCGCATGATTTCCGCAAAGTACGCCGCCTCAAAGAGCACGAACGTGATGATGGCCGTCAGATCGGCGCCGATCATCACCGGATGATCGAGCTGGAAGATGACCTTGAGCACTTCGGGCATCAAGAGGAAGAACCAGAAGAGCACCAGCACGAGCGGCACGGCGCGCATGAGGTTCGTGTAAAGCCGCGAGAACTCCGAGAGAATGCGCGATGTTGAAAGGCGGCACAAGGCAAGCCCCGTGCCGAGGATGAGGCCCAAGACCGCCGTGATGACGGTAAGTTCGACCGTGTAGGCCGCGCCGCGCAGCAGATAGCCCCAGGAGCCGGTAATGGAGGAAAAGTCGATCATCGCTGAGCTCCCTTACTTGGCAAGAATGAGGCCGGGGACGGCGCTGCGGGTTTCAACATAGCGCATGAAGCTGTTGACGACGAGCGCGATCACGATGTAGATCAGGGTCGCCCAGATGTAGGCCGCAAAGAACTGGAAGGTGTTTTCACCCATTTCATTGGCGCGCATCGTGAGCTCGGGCAGGCCGATCGTAAGCGCCACGGCCGTGTTCTTCACGAGGTTCATCGCTTCGCTCGTAAGGGGCGGCACGATGAGGCGCATGGCCAGCGGAATGATCACGTAGACGTAGGTCTGCACCTGCGTCATGCCGAGCGCGCGGGAGGCGTTGGGAAGTCCCTTCGGAATCGAGGAGATGCCCGCACGGACCTGTTCGGCCACACGCGACGAGGTGAAGAACCCCATGCAGATGAAGGCCGTAAGAAACTGCGCGTAGACCGGCTCGACCGTGGTCATCCAGTCCTTGTACCAGGGGATGAATTCGGGGACGACGAAGTACCACACGAAGATTTGAACGATGAGCGGGATGTTGCGGAATAGTTCGATCCACGCCTCGCAGATGAGGCTCACGATACGGTTTTGCGATGTCCTCAGCGTGCCGACGATGATGCCCAGCACGAGTGCAAGCGCAAACGCGCTCAGCATGAGGCCGATCGTCCAGCCGGCGCCGCCCAGGATGTACTGCCACCAGGGCATGTCGGCCAGAAGCGCAGGCTCAAGGAGCGCGTCAAGGTTAAAGTTCAAGGCCATTGCGGTTTCCTCTTTTCAGCTCAGGCCGGCGGACGTTCGAGCTTAAGTGTCCGCGAAAAGACGGCGGCCTGGGCTGCGGGAATTTGGTGAGAGAAAAAACCGGAACGGCTCCACGCTAGCTCTTCAGAGCACGTTCCGGCGAAAACCTGTCGACTCTTTAGATGCCCTTGTCGGAGGGGTTGGCAAAGAGTTCCTTGGTGTAGTTGTTCATCTTGAAGTTGAGGTTCACGTTCTTGGGCGGAATCGGGGATTCAAACCAGGTCGTGTAGAGCTTTCCGAGCTCGCCCGACTTGATCATGCCCGTGACGGTCTTGTCGACCAAGGCTTTGAATTGCGGATCGTCCTTACGGAACATGGCGCCGTAGGGCTCAACCGAGAGAGCCGCATCGAGAATCTTGAAGTCCTGCGGGTTCTTGAGGTTGGCGATCTGGCCAGCGAGCAGCACGTCGTCGAGCACGAAGGCGTCGGCGCGCTTATTGGCCACGAGCTGCATCGATTCAGCGAAGTCCTTGGTCATCAGGTAGCGCACCTTGATGTTGTTTTCCTTCTCAAACTTCTTCATGAGCGCCACCGAGGTGGTGCCCGAGGTGAGGGCGACGGTCTTGCCGTTGAGATCCTTCATCGAGTTGATGCCGCTCGACTTCCACACGGCGGCCGAGACCTGGATGCCGAAGTAGCTCGTGCTGAAGGCGGCTTCGCGCTGACGCACGAGCGAGTTCGTCGTCGAGCCGCACTCAATGTCGACCGTGCCGTTCTGGATGAGCGGGATGCGGTTGGCCGAGGGCACGGCCTGATACTTGATGTTGAGCTTCGGGAGGTTCAGTTCCTTCTGCGCGGCTTCAGCCACCTTCTGGCAGACGGTGAAGGCGTAGCCCACGGGCTTGCCGTCGGCGTCAAGATAGGAAAACGGCACGGAGCTTTCGCGGTAGCCCAGCGTGATGGAGCCCGTCTCCTGAATCTTCTTCAAAGTGCCGGTGAGTTCAGCGGCAGACACCGCAGTGCTCGCGAGGACGGCGGCGGCAACGGCGGCAAGAGCAAAACGGCAGGCAGAGGTCATGACAAGCTCCTTATTGAAAGTTTCTTCTTGATCAGAGAAGGGGATGCAAACGAATTCACTTATTCCGAAGGAGATGCTGCGCACCCGCGCGGCAAATCCGTCTGTAGAAATTCAATGCAAGAGCCGTGCCAGTTTTCGTCCAAAGTGGGCGCGAAGGCCCCCGTCAGGGCAAAGAGGGCCGTCGAAGTCGATTGTTCTAAGGTGGATTGACTAGAACTTATAAGCGATAGTGACTAGATTTGATGGGTTTTCTTAAGCTTTGACGGACAGGGGAAAATGCTTAAGAAACGAAAAGAGGGCACAAAAAGTGGGAGCCAAGATGGTGAAAAGCACCAAAAGAGTGCTTCGTGAACAAAAATAAAGCACCGATATGGTGCATATTTTTAAGAATCGAGCATGCTGCACCGCAAAATGTTGGTGCATGCCGACGCGCGGCCGGGCTCTTAAGACAGGCCGCAGAGAAAACGCGAAAGGGTAGGGAAAGCCTGCGGCCTGGATGCGGGATGGAGATATAGGAGAGTGTGGCCGTCCCGGCGCCTCAGGAGCTTCAAGCACCTTCAACGGCAAAGGGATCGTCGTCGGCGTCCGGATGCACGACGTATTCCATGCGGCTCGCGACGGCCTGCGCCTTGTCGCTGCCGTAGACCGTGCGCACGAAGGCTAGCGCCATGTCGATTCCGGCCGAGACGCCCGAGGCGGTAAAGAACTTGCCGTCGTGCACCCAGCGGGCGCGCGCCTTCCAGTCAATATTGTTTCCGAACGTCGTTGCCCACTGCCAGGAGCGCTTGTTGCTCGTGGCGCTGCGGCCGTCAAGAACGCCTGCGGCCGCCAAAAGCGCCGAGCCCGTGCACACGGAAAGAACGTACTGCGCCTGGGCGGCAAGCGCTGAGAGTTGGGAGAGCCAGGCGGCATCGGTCGTCAACGGGCGCGTCCCCATGCCGCCCGGAATGAGGAGAATGCCGTGAGCAGGTATCTCGGCAAAGGGTGAGGTCTCAATGCGGCAGTTCTGCCTGCAGCCGACGCTGCCGCCCGTAAGCGAGTAATAGTGCAGCTCGCAGTCCTCAAGGTCGCCCAAAACTTCGACGGGACCGAAGACGTCGAGTGGCTCAAAGCCATCAAACAGGACGATGCTGATCGGCGTGCGGGGGCTCCCGGAAGAGGGGGACGCCGGAGAGGACGCTGAAGAATTGCTGTTGACGGGAAGGTCGGTGTCGGGACTGGCTCTAGAAGAGAGTCGCGAGATTTGTCGATTGAGCTTGAGGTTTGCAAACCTCTCGAGCTCTTTTCTGATGATTCTCGGCTGCTCTTCTATTTTGGTTTTCTTCGCTGGATCCTTGCAGCTTTCCAAGGCCACTTCGAGCATGGATTCAGCACAGATCAGTTCGGCCTTGACGTCCTGCATTTCCTTGAAGAGCGCCTTTCGTTCCTCGAGCGTCAAGGGGCGGTCTGCAGGGATGTCGGAAAGATCCTTGATTGCCATTTGCTCGTTTTCCTCTGCAAAAAGTTTTGCGACCCGGCGTCCCAGCGGGGGGGGGGAGGCGCTTGAGAAGGCGCCTGATTTTTTGAGTTTAGCAACCTCTGGTCGCTTGCCGCGGCGTTGCAATTTTTCAGGCAACAAAAAAGCCTCGAAGCCATAAGCTTTCGAGGCCATTTGCATACCACGAGAAGTGGTTTGTGGTGCCGGTGAGAGGATTCGAACATCCGACCTTCGCATTACGAATGCGCTGCTCTACCAGCTGAGCTACACCGGCAACCAGATTTTTTACTCAGAACTCGCCGTCCTGAGAGTTGCGCATTTTACAGGAGGTTTTGAAAATTGCAAGTCCCTTGAGTGAAAAAGTTCAAAATTTCTTCAATCGCCTTGTCGAAGGCCGTGCAGGCGGCGGCTTGGACGCTGCCTGCAGGTCCGATTTAGGCCCCGTCCAAGCCGCATCCAGTCTGCGCTGAAGGCGCCCTGCGACCATTCGACGTTCTTCTCTATGTCCTTTCTGCGGCCGGCAGGCGATGCGCAGGTGACGAGCATCTGGTGCGTACATGGCGCACACGTGACGTGAAAGAAAAGGAAAAGGGAAAAGGAAAGAGAGGGTGCCGGGGAGGGGATGGAGCAACGGCTTCATCCTGTATTTCCTGGATGCGGGATGAGTGTTGATTTTCAAGTGAATTCTGAGTACAATCGCGGTCTTTCGTATCCTTGCCGCACCGAATGGACGCTCGGGTGGCTTATTTCCGTAAGGAGGAATTCAATGCGTCATTACGAACTGTGCGTCATCGTGCATCCGGATCAGTCCGAACAGGTCCCCGCGATGATCGAACGTCTCAAGAACCTCGTCGTTGAAGAGGGCGGTCAGGTGCATCGCTCCGAAGACTGGGGTCGTCGTCAACTCGCCTATCCGATTCAGAAGCTCGTCAAGGCCCACTACTTCCTGATGAACATCGAGTGCACCGACTCGACGCTGGCTGAAATCGAAAATGGGTTCCGCTACAACGACGCCGTGCTGCGTCACCTCGTCGTCAAGACCAAGAAGGCCGAGACTCAACCCTCCGTCATGATGAAGACGGTCGAAAAGGAAGAGGCCAAGAAGGTCGCCGTTGAAGCTGCCGCCGCTGCTGCTCAGGCTGAAGAGGCTGCTCCCGCTCAGGCTTAATTGTTTGGCAGGTCACGTTTGGACGAAACGCCCGACAATCTGATCTTCATCCGCGGCACGCTCTCAGAAAAGACAGAGCTGCGCTACACGCCGGCGGGCATTGCGGTGTTTGAAGCAAAGTTCGAGCACCGGGCCCGGGTTTACGAGGCAGGAGCCGAAAGAGTGGTGCAGTTTGCATTTACTGCCCTGGCTTTTGCGGATGTGGCCATCAGGCTCAACGAAGTTCAGATCGGCAGCGAGCTTTCGCTCAAAGGCTTCATCGCCACGCGCTCGCTGAGAAGTTCCAAACTGACTGTGCACATCACGGAATTCAAATAAATTAGGAGTTGAAAAATGGCTTTTGGTGCAAAAGGTAAGGGCAAGCCCCGCCGCAGCAACCAGCAAAACGCGCTCTTCAAGCGCAAGAAGTTCTGCCGCTTTACGGTCGAGCACGTCGAACAGATCGACTACAAGGACATCGACACGCTGCGTGACTTCATTCAGGAAAACGGCAAGATCATGCCGGCCCGCCTGACCGGGACGAAGGCTCACTACCAGCGTCAGCTCGACACGGCGATCAAGCGCGCCCGCTTCCTCGCTCTGTTGCCCTACACCGACAATCAGGGGACCCGTTAATCATGCAAGTTATTCTTCTCGAAAAGATCAATCACCTCGGTGAACTCGGCGCCGTCGTCAAAGTGAAGGACGGCTATGCCCGCAACTTCCTGATCCCTCAGGGTCACGCCAAGCGTGCGACGAAGGCTGCCATCGCTGAGTTCGAAACCCGCCGTGCCGAGCTCGAAAAGGCCCAGGCCGAGCGCATCGCCGCTGCTCAGGACCTTGCTGCCAAGCTCAACGGTCAGGTCATCGAGATCGCCAGCAAGGCCGGCGTCGACGGCCGTCTGTTCGGTTCCGTCACCAACGCCGACATCGCTGAAGCCATCGACAAGCTCGGCTTCACGATCAAGAAGAGCCAGGTGCGTACGCCGCTCGGCGCCATCAAGAGCGTGGGCGAGTATCCGATCGTGATCGGTCTGATGACCGACATCACGGCCGAAGTGATGGTGAAGGTCGTCGCCGAGGCCTAATCGGCGCGCGATTCACTTCGCACCATGAGCGAAAGGCCCTTTGCCGCGCAAGCGGCAGGGAGCCTGTCGCAGCAAACCGGTTTTCCGGCTTGAGGAGGTTTCTCCTTTCGCGGAAGACCGGTTTCTTTTTTGTCTTCTTTCTATCTGTTTGGTCTTGGTAAGTCCGCCCTCACCCCCAAAGAACTGAAACATTTTTCTGTCCTGAGGGGGAGGCAAAATCGGCTAAGATCAAGCACCCGGAGTCGAGGCGCCGGCTGCCGACTGCGCTCGAAACACCCCGTCGTCACGACGCAGTCCGAGACCTTCCTTTTCGCGGCCTTCGGCGCGCTCCCTCAAAGTTTCTTATTTCGTACCCACCCCATGAGTGAAGAAGATCTGAGCCTGATGGATGTCGGCATTGCCGACCCCGTGGTCGCTGCCGTCAGGCGTCCGCCGCAGTCGATTGAAAGCGAGCAGAGCGTCCTGGGCGGCCTGATGCTCGACAACAACGCATTTGACCTCGTGGCCGACGTGCTCGTGCCCGACGATTTTTATCGGCGCGACCACCGCATCATCTACGAAAAGATTCAGGAGATGTGCAGCGCCGGGCGCCCGGCCGACATCGTGACGGTCTACGGCGAGCTCGACGCCGAAGGCAAGAGCCAGGAGGTGGGCGGCATGGCCTACCTCAACAGCCTCGTGAATTCGACGCCTGCGGCTTCCAACATCCGCCGCTACACGGCCAATCTGGCCAAGCGTCCGGTACAGCTTCTCGTGCAGTGCCAGCACTGTTCGGAAGCGCCCTGTGTGGAAACCTGCCCGTTCG
>USAL01000095.1 GCA_900552545.1 uncultured Sutterella sp.
ACAGGATCCAAATCGGGCTCATTGTCATAGAGTTCTTCGGCGATGCGCTGCGCATCTTTCCACTTGAGCGACATGGCCAGGCTCCTTTAGTCCTCGTGAACGAGATTGCGGTTGTTCTTCGGAATCTCGATCGTGATGTCCTGTTCGCCCATGACGACCTGGCAGGCCAGACGCGAGTACTGCGTAGCGCCGAAGGCGTTGTCGAGATGATCGTATTCGTTGTCGTCGGGCTCGTTGAGACTGTCAAATCCTTCACGCACGATGACGTGGCAGGTCGCGCAGGCGCAGTTGTACTCGCAGGCGTGCGGAAGATTCACGCCGGCCTTGTTGAGCGCCTGGGCGAGCTTTTCACCCGTCTTCACCTCCACCTTCGCGCCTTCGGGGCAGATGGCCGCATTGGGAAGAATCGTCACAATAGGCATGGTTTCAGGTTCCTCTGCTGAAAGTTTTTTCTGGGGTTGAAATGTCTGTCGGCGGCCTACTCGATCACGGAGTCCACCGAGCGGCCCGAGAGCGCCTCGCGGATGGAGCGATCCATGCGCCGCGCGGCGAACTCACCTGTATCCTTGGTGAGCTCGGCAATCGCAGCCTTGATCGCCTCGGCGTCCTCGGTCTTTGAAGCGGCCTCAAGCCGTGCGATTCCCGCATCGATGAGCGCACGCTCCTCGGCCGAGAGCAGGTCGGCGTCTTCGGCCAATGCCGAATTGGTCGACTCGATCAGGCGCATGGCCTCGACGCGCTGCTCGCGCAGCTCGCGCTCGAGCATGTCGGACTTGGCGCTTGCCGTGCCGTCCTGAAGCATCGAGATCACGTCTTCGTCGGTCAGGCCGTAGCTCGGCTTGATGACGATGCTGCTCTCGACGCCGGTGTGGGTTTCGCGCGCCGACACCGAGAGCAGTCCGTCGGCATCGATCTGGAAGGTGACGCGGATGCGTGCGGCGCCAGCAGCCATCGGCGGGATGCCGCGCAGCTCAAAGCGCGCAAGCGACCGGCACTTGTCGACCACCTCGCGCTCACCCTGCACGACGTGAAAGGCCATGGCGCTCTGTCCGTCCTTGAAGGTCGTGAAGTCCTCGGCCATGGCGGTCGGAATCGGCGTGTTGCGCGGAATGATCTTCTCGACGAGCCCGCCCATCGTTTCAATGCCAAGCGAAAGCGGCGTGACGTCAAGCAGCAGCCAGTCGTCCTGCGAGGCGTTGCCGGCGACCACCTTGTCGGGGCCGATGTCGCAATACGGCGCGTGACCGAAGTACTTCTCGACGGCCTCGCGCACACAGGGCATGCGCGTTGCGCCGCCCACGAGCACGACGCCCTTGACGTCGGCAGTCGTCATCTGCGCGTCGTTTAAAACGTTTTGCACCGCATCGATCGTTTTTTGCACGAGATGCGCACTCATCGCATCAAATTCGGCGCGGGTGAGCTTTTCACGCAGCTTGCGGCCGTCGGAGAGATCGGCCTTGACTTCAACTTCATCGGCGTTGGTAAGCGCCTCGCGCGCGGCCTTCACCGCAAGCGTGAGCACGCGCTTGTCGGGGCCTGACAAAAATTCCGCACTCACCCCGGCGCCCAGCTTTTCAATGGCCCAGCACACGAGCCGATGATCAAAGTCGTCGCCCCCCAAGGCCGAATTGCCGCCCGTGGCAAGAACCTCGAATACGCCCTTGGTCAACCGCAGAAGCGAGACGTCAAACGTACCGCCGCCCAGGTCGTAGATGAGGTACTGGCCTTCGGCACCGTTGTCAAGGCCATAGGCCAAGGCCGCCGCCGTCGGTTCGTTTAGAAGCCGCAGGACGTTCAAGCCCGCAAGGCGCGCCGCGTCCTTGGTGGCCTGGCGCTGCGCGTCGTCAAAGTACGCAGGCACCGTGATCACGGCACCCACGAGCTCGGCGCCAAGGCGCGTTTCGGCGCGCTCGCGCAGAACCTTCAGAATTTCGGACGAGACCTCGACGGGGGTCTTCACGCCCGCCCGGGTGCGGATCTTCACCATCCCGGGGGTGTCTTCAAACTCGTAGGGGAAGATGATGTTGCCTGCGACATCCTTCAAGCCGCGCCCCATGAGACGCTTCACCGAACTGATGGTGTTCAAGGCGTCGCCTGCCGACTCCTCAAGGGCCTCATAGCCCACGTGCACGCCTCCCTCGGGGAGATAGCGCACGACCGAGGGCAACAGAAAGCGGCCCTTTTCATCGGGAATGACTTCGGTCGTGCCGTTGAGCACAATGGCCACGAGCGAATTGGTGGTGCCAAGGTCGATGCCGACGGCGTAGCGCTCCTCGTGGGGCGCGGTCGACATGCCGGGCTCGGCAATCTGCATGAGTCCGATCATCTTCTTTTTCTTCTCGTCCGGTATTTACGGTGTTGGGGTGGCGCGGGAGTGCTGCATCTGCAGCATCTCGCGATGGAATTTCTCAACGAACATGAGCCGGCGCACGGCCTCGCGCGCACGCGGCCAGTCCTTCTGCACGTCGATAGCCTCGGCGAGCACTGCCGAGAGCGCATCGCGCTCGGCCTCGACCTCGAACAAAAGCGCTCCGAAGGCTTCGCCCTTGGGGTCGCCCGCCTCTTCGAGCGCCTCGCGCCACTGCATCTGCTGCATGAGAAAGTCGGCGGGCATGCGGGTGTCGGATTCGGCACCGACGTCCACGCCCGCGGCGGCAATCAGAAGCCCCGCGCGGCGCACGGGATCGATGAGCGCGTCGCGCGCCTCATTGATGCGGCCGGCCCACTGCTCGGCGACGCGGCGCTCGGCCGCACTTTTTCCCGCAAAGCGGTCCGGGTGCACGAGCGCAATCGTCCGGCGCCAGTTCTCCTCGATCTGCGCCGGATCGAGCGCAAAACGCTCCTCAAGCCCCAGAATTCGAAAGGCGTTGTCAGCGGCCATTGCGCACCCTTAGACGTGAAACGACTTGCCGCAGCCGCAGGTTTCCTTCTCCTGCGGATTGTGAAACTTGAAGCCCTCCTGCAGGCCTTCGCGCACGTAGTCGAGCTCCGTGCCGTCGATGTAGGGAAGGCTTTTGGCGTCGACGATCACCTTCACGCCGTGGCTCTCCCAGACCTGGTCGTCTTCATTGACCGCATCGGCAAACTCAAGCTTGTAGGCCATGCCCGAGCAGCCGCTCGTCTTGACGCCGAGCCGCAGGCCGATGCCCTTGCCGCGCTTGGTGAGATATGCCGCCACGTGCTTGGCCGCGGCCTCCGTCATTGTCACTGCCATGATGAATGATTCCTTTGATTGGCTCGATGAATTCCCTGACCGCCTCAGGCCTTGGCAGGCTCGTCGGTCTTGGCGTGCTTGGACTTGTAGTCGTCGATGGCGGCCTTGATGGCGTCTTCGGCGAGAATCGAGCAGTGAATCTTCACGGGAGGCAGCGCAAGCTCCTCGGCGATAGCTGAGTTGGTGATCTTGGCCGCATCGTCGAGCGTCTTGCCCTTGACCCATTCGGTCACGAGCGAGCTCGAGGCGATGGCCGAGCCGCAGCCGTAGGTCTTGAACTTGGCGTCTTCAATGACGCCCTTGTCGTTGACCTTGATCTGAAGGCGCATCACGTCGCCGCAGGCGGGCGCGCCCACCATGCCGGTTCCCACCGAGTCGTCGTTCTTGTCGAGCGTGCCGACGTTGCGCGGATGCTCGTAGTGATCCATCAGTTTTTCGCTGTAAGCCATGGTGTGTGTCCACTTAAAGAGTAATTGGGCTCAAAGGTCGGGGCTGCCGCCCGCTGGCGCCGGGAACTGCTGTCCCGGCAACGGGCGCAGACGGCATTTGATATTAGTGAGCGCTCCACTTCACGCTCGAGAGATCCACGCCCTGCTGGTGCATCTCCCACAGAGGCGACATCTCGCGCAGCTTGGCCACCTGCTCGGTGAGCGTCTTGATCGTAAAGTCGATCTCCTCTTCGGTGGTAAAGCGCCCGAGAGAGAAGCGAATCGAGCTGTGCGCAAGCTCATCGTCGCGGCCGAGGGCGCGCAGCACGTAGCTCGGCTCAAGCGAAGCCGACGTGCAGGCCGAGCCCGAGCTCACCGCGATGTCCTTGATGGCCATCATGAGGCTTTCGCCCTCGACGTAGGCAAAGGAGACGTTGAGGTTCGAGCAAACGTGGTGCTCCATGTTGCCGTTGATGTAGACGTCGGGGATGTTGTCGAGAATGCCCTTCAAAAGACGGTCGCGCAGCTTGGTGCAGTGCTCGATGTCCTGCTGCTGCTCAAGGCGCGCCAAGCGATAGGCTTCGCCCATGCCCACGATCTGGTGCGTCGCGAGCGTTCCCGAACGCATGCCGCGCTCGTGTCCGCCGCCGTGGATCTGCGGCTCGATGCGCACGCGCGGCTTGCGGCGCACGTAGAGCGCGCCCATGCCCTTGGGGCCGTAGACCTTGTGCGAGGAAAGGCTCATGAGGTCGACCTTGAGCTTTTGCATGTCGAGCTCCATCTTGCCTGCGGCCTGCGTGGCGTCGCAGTGAAAGATCACGCCGTGCTTGCGGCACATCTCGCCGATCGCCTCAAGATCCTGAATGACGCCGATCTCGTTGTTGACAGCCATGATGGACACGAGCGTCGTGTCGGGACGGATGGCCGCCTCAAGCGCGTTGAGATCGAGCATGCCGTCGGGCAGCACGTCGAGGTAGGTCACCTCGTAGCCCTCGGTCTCGAGATGGCGCATGCTGTCGAGCACGGCCTTGTGCTCGGTCTTCACCGTGATGAGATGCTTGCCCTTGTCCTTGTAAAAGTGCGCCGCACCCTTGATGGCAAGATTGTCGGCCTCGGTTGCGCCCGAGGTCCAGACGATTTCGCGCGGATCGGCATTGAGGTAGTCGGCCACGTGCTTGCGGGCTTCTTCGACAGCCTTCTCGGCCTCCCAGCCGTAGCTGTGCGAGCGGCTCGCCGGATTGCCGAACTTCGTCAGAAGATACGGCAGCATCTTTTCAACCACGCGGGGATCGGTGGGCGTGGTCGCCGAATAGTCAAGGTAGACAGGCAGTTGCATTTTGGTTCTCTCGCTTTCTTGGCGTTTTTCTAGAGGTTCGGCGCACTTCTGCTTGAAACACGTTGCCAGGCGCTTCGCCTTGAGGGGTAAAAATTCTTCTCTCGTAAGGGTGTTCTGCCGTGGGGGCTAGGCCGCAAGACTTCGTTTGTCGTCGACTGCCGCCGCATGCTCCAGACGGTGGCGTCCCGCAACCTGCGACACCGGCACCGTAGCTTCGGCGCAGGCGCCTGCGGAAAGCGCCGCCGCACGGCTGAGGTTTCTGTCCTTGATCGACTGCAGCGTCTGGGAGTTGAGAAACTCGGCCATCTTGACGTTGAGCTCCGTCCAGAGCCCGTGCGCCAGACACTCCGCGCCGCCCCTGCAGGTCGCCTCGCCCCGGCACTGCGAGGCATCGCCGTCGCCTTCGACGGCGCGTACGATTTCGCCAGCGGTGATTTCGGCTGCGGGGCGCCCGAGCAGATAGCCGCCGCCCGGACCGCGCACGCTTTTGACGAGCGACGCGCGGCGCAGCTGGCAGAAGATCTGCTCAAGGTACGCAAGCGACATCTTCTGACGGCGGGCGATGTCGACAAGCCTCACCGGCCGGCTCTCGGCGTTGAGCGCCAGATCGATCATGCTGGTGACGGCAAAGCGTCCGCGCGTCGTAAGCTTCACTCTCTCGTTCCTCGTGGTGTGTCGATCGCCCGCCGGCGGAATTCTTCAAGGGGCTTCCAAGCCCCCGAAAGGCTCCGTCAAAACAGGCGTCGGAAAACCTTTTGCCGAGCAAGGCAAAAATACCCTACCCAATTGGTCAAGAATCATACCGAAAAATACCCGACAATAAAACATGGGTATTTGAAACCCCTTGATTTTATTGATTTCATTGCCATTGAAGGCTTAAAACCCTGGTTGAGAACAACCCCTCTTATCCCCGGTTTCGACGCGTTCCCACGCACTTTCATTCCCAAAGCGCTTTTTCTGCGTGTCGCTATACCGCAAAGGAGCCTGCGGCGCCTCCCCGGTTCCAGGTAGCCGCGTGGTGCCGTGCAAGTCGCTTATACTTTTGCCTGAAGACACGGACCTGACCGCGGAATTCCTGCGGTTTTCCCGTGTGTTTTGAGATGCCGACCGGACTTGTCGTCTATACTCGCGCGCCCGGCCGGTGTTTTGGACGATGTCAGCTTTCCCGCGTCGCGGCACGCATTCCCTTTCTTTGCGCGCCTCGTGCTGAAGAGACAAAGGACTCGCCGCTTGTCGTTTGCGCCTCGCATTGCATTGATCAGCCCGGGCGCCGCGCAGACAAGCGGCTGTCTTTGTTCGGATCACGACAGGCTGCGGCTGCTGTTTTTCCCGACATCCTGCGCAAGGCGCCTTTTTAACCGGAGCGCGGCCGCCTTCGCACCCACACGGATCCCAACACCATGGAATTTGATTTTTCGCTCATTACGTCTTCTCTGCCGCTGCTGTTGCAGGGCGCGGTCGTGACCCTGGAAATTACGGTGCTTGCCGTCGGCCTCGGTCTGGTGTTCGGTCTGATTGCGGCCCTGGCGCAGTTGAGCCGCTGGACGCCGCTGCGCGTGCTCGCCAAGATCTACGTCGACTTCATCCGCGGCACGCCGCTTCTGGTGCAGATCTTCATCATCTACTTCGCCCTGCCGGTGATCATCGGCCAGCGCATCGACCCGTTCATCGCGGCCGTGGCGGCCTGCTCGATCAATTCGGGCGCGTACGTGGCCGAAATCTTCCGCGCAGGCATCCAGTCGATCGACATCGGTCAGATGCGTGCGGGCCTGTCGCTCGGCATGAACTGGAACCAGACGATGCGCTACATCATCCTGCCGCAGGCCTTCAAGCGCATCATCCCGCCGCTTGGCAACGAATTCATCGCGATGTTGAAGGACTCCTCCTTGGTGTCGGTCATCGGCTTTGAAGAATAGACCCGCCAAGGTCAGCTGATCATCGCAAGCACCTACGGTGCGATGGAAATTTGGACGGCAGTGGCATTGATTTACCTAGCCATGACGATGCCGATTACCCGTTTAGTGGCCTATTTGGAAAAGAGATACAAATCCAATGATCGTAATTAAAGACTTGAAAAAAGCCTTCGGCGACCACGTGGTGTTGCCCAAGGTCAATATGGTAATCAAAGATCGTGAAGTGGTGGTGATCATCGGGCCGTCCGGGTCCGGCAAGAGCACGC
>USAL01000096.1 GCA_900552545.1 uncultured Sutterella sp.
GCCGAGCGCAGCTTCATCGGCGGCTGCTCGCAGGGCGCCGCGATGGCGCTTTATACGGCGCTGCGGCAGGCGAGAACGCTTGCGGGCTGCATCGCGCTTTCGGGCTACCTCCCCGCGCCCGAGCTCGTTGAAAAGGATCTCACGGCCGCCGGCCGCAGCACGCCCATCTTCATGGGCCACGGCTCCTTTGACAACATCATCAATCCGCTGCTTGCACAGAAGGGCTCGGAAGTGATCGAACACAACGTCGACACCCTCATCTGGCGCGAGTACAACATGGAGCACGAGATCTGCCCCGAAGAGCTCACGCACGTGGCGCAGTTCATGAACACCGCGCTGCAGCATTGAGCCTAACCGCAAGAGCCTCAGAAACACGTCGAGCCGCCCGCAGTCACGTTGATTGGGGCGGCTCTTTTTTCTGCAGTGCCTTCTGCGGCGCTTTTTAAGGCGATTCCCGAGGCTCTGTGAGCACCGAAAACCCCTGCCGAGTTACGGCTTCTTTTCAAACATCGTCTTGACCCTGCGGGCCACGGCCTCGCCAAGCAGCCGGTGCTGCTCTGCGGTGAGATGCACGCCGTCGACCTGGTCCGCGACGCCCACCACGCGGGCGGCATCAAAGAACTCGGCTCCGGCCGCGCGCACGACGGGCTCGACTGCCGCGGCAAGCGCCTTGCTCTTTTGCAGCGCACCGGCAAAGAAGTCGCCGTAAAAGCGCTTGCCGTCGTCAAGAAGGGCTGGAGACACCACGAGAACGCGGGGTGCGGCGTACGCGGTCTTTGACTGCCAGCGCCCCTTGCGGATCGTTGAGGTGATGCGCCCGAGCGCGAGCGCAACGTCGTAGGCCGTCCGATCGTGCGCCGTCTTGAGATCGTTCGTGCCCAGCATGACGATCACGAGATCAAGCGGCATGTGCGAAGAAAGCGCCGCGGGGAGCGTGGCGAGCCCGTTGAAGCTTTCGGCGGGAATGGCGCCGCTGCCGCTGCCGCGCGGCTCGTCAAGGTCGCTCGTGCGGCCGCCCAGGGCGTCGACCGTCACGCGAAAGTCGTCGCCCAAAAGCAAGGCCATTCTCTCGGGCCAGGTTTCTCCTGCGGCAAGTCGCGAGACAACGACGCGCCCCGCGGCGTCTTTCGGCGAGGCGACCCAGCCGAACGAATTCGAGTCGCCGTAGACGAGAATGTTGCAAACGCGCGAGCCTTTGCCAGCATCGGCTTCAGCAGCCGCAGCCATCGACCCGGGCAGCATGAAAGACTGCGCTGCAACCGTGAGCGCAAACGCCTGCGCAAGAAATCCCCTTCGCTTCATTTGATTCCTTCCTCGTTTGATAAGCGGCCAACCTACTTCACCGGCGGCTTGATCTGCGTCTCGGGCACAAGCGGCACCACGTCGATGAGCTTTAAGTCCTTCACCATCTCGATCGTGCCGTTCTTGTACTTCAAAAAGTGCGGCGTCTTGAGGTGGCTCTTGTAGGCCTCTTCGTTGTCGTAGATTTCAACGATCGTAAACTGCGTCGGATTGTCTTTTTCGCTCACGGCATAAAGAAGCCGCACGCCGGGCTCAATGCGCATCGAGGCCTGCGCCTCTTCCTTTAAAAAGGCCTTGTAGGCCTCAAGCTGGGCCGCATCAACCGTGATGCGCGACAGCCGCACGATGTCGTCGTCATAGCTTGCGGCGGATGCAGGCGTAGACAACATCAGCGCCGAGAGCGCAATGAGCGTTCCCGCCGCCGCGGTGAAAATCGAGAAGGATGCCGCCGATTTTCCCTTTGAAATCAATCTCATATCGTTTTTCTCCTTAGAGGCTCCAAGAGCAGAACGCCTTCGCCCGTTGCCGTCTCCCGGAAAGGAACCGTCGGAACCTCGCGCGGTGACTGCTGAAAGCACTGAAAGCGTGTCCCTGCAAAAACAATTCTTCTCCTCAAGGGGCCTTTCATGCGGCGTGGTTTTCTCAAATCAATTGCCTATTTCATGCAAAATCGATCAACTTAGGCCTTGTCCTCAAAAACGGCGCCTGCGTCACTCAAAAACCCCTCACCCGAGCCCCCTGCAAAGACCCAAAAAGCGGGCTTTCAAGCGTGCCTATTTTTTGAGCACGCAAAAATTTCCTTTGTGCGACAAGGGCATAGCCAATTTGCCCCCTCTCCTATTCACAGAAGCTGTGAATAGGCATGAAAAAAGCACGAATAACCCCCTCCAAAGGCCGGATTTGCCCCCTCGCAGGTCCCTTCAACGACCTCCTCAAACGGCCGGATGCACCACCCCCGAAATCCGATGAATTCTTTGATTTAAAAGGATTTTTAAAACTTTCAGCCTGCATCGAACACCTCTCGCCGCCCGCTTTTCACAGGCTGTGGAAAGCAAGTTGCCCCCTGCTGTGGAAACTGTGGAAAGCATGGAGCTCCAGATGTCGGCCGAGGGTCTTGCGGAGTCTTCCGGAAACCCTTCCCGGACGACTCTCTCCGGGCGACCTCCTCGTGGACTTTCTACAATCTGCTCTCATGGGCGGGTTGTCCGCACGGCCCGTCCGCGCTGGCACAAAATGCCTGCGCACACAGAGGAGAGAAAGAACATGAAAAAGTCCATCATTGCACTGGCTGCGGCCGGTCTTTTTGCGGTTGCAGCAACGCAGCAGGCCGCCGCAGCCGACGGAACCTTTTCGTCGCAGGCCCAGGGCCAGGCAGGATCCGTGCCGGTGACGGTGACGATCAAGGACAAGGCGATCACCCGCATCGACGTCGGCCCCAACAAGGAGACCGTGGGAATCGGCGCGGTCGCCGCACCCAAGATGGCCGACCGCATCGTCTCGGCCCAACGCCTCAACGTCGATGTCGTCTCGGGCGCAACCGTCACCTCCAAAGCAGTGCTTGCCGCCGTGCGCGACTGTCTTGAGCAAAGCGGCGCTGATCTTGAGTCTTGGAACAAGGCCCCGGCGCCCCAAGCTGCGATTGAGGCCCGCGATCTCACGACCGACATTCTCGTGATCGGCGGGGGCGGCGCCGGCATGATCTCGGCCATCAACGCCACGCAGCAGGGCGCGCAGGTGGTGCTTTTGGAGAAAATGGACTTTCTGGGCGGCGCCTCGGGCATCTGCGCGGGCGGCATGTTGATTGAAGGCTCGCGGCTGCAAAAGGAGCTTGGCGTCACCGACGACACGCCGCAGAAGTTCATGGCCGACATGATGGTCAACGGCCGCAACCTCAACAACCGCAAGATTCTCGACGTCTACGCCCACCGCGTGGGCCCCACCGTGGACTGGCTCCTTGATCAGGGGATCCAGCTCAACACCGACGGGGGCGTACAAAAGCGCGCTGAGTTCAACACGCCGCGCCTGCTGCTTTTAAAAGGCGGCTGCCCGGGCTACGCCCAGACGCTGCGCAAGCTCGTCAAGGCCTCGGGGGCAGAAGTGCTTCTCGGCACGCGCGCGAGCAATCTCATCGTTGAAGACGGCCGCGTCGTGGGCGCATCGGCCGAGGGCGAGGGCTACAAGTATACGATTCACGCCAAGGCGGTGATTCTTGCCACAGGCGGCTACGGCGCTAACCGCGAGATGCTTGGCGGCGCACTCAAGAACACCCTCTACTACGGGCCGGTATCCTCCACGGGCGACGGCCACAAGATGGCCATGGAGATCGGCGCGGGCATGCAACTCATGGACTACGCCAAGATCTACTACAACGGCCTTGAGGTTGCGCCGGGCATGGCCAAGTCGACCTTGACCGGCAACGCACGGGCGCTTTCCTTGGGCGCCATCATGGTCGACAAGACGGGAAAGCGCGTCGTCAATGAAAAGGGCACGGGCCGCGCGATCGTGACCGCGCAGTCCAAGGCCGGGGGCGAGCTTTTCCTCGTCATGGACGCGCCCACCTTCGACGTTTTCCGTGAAGGCATCAAGAACAACGGCGTGAGCGCCGCCGAGGTCGACGCGTGGCTTGCACAAAACGGCAGCGGCACGCCTCTCTTTGCCCACGGCGAAACGCTGGCTGAGGCAGCGCAGCACGCCGGGATCGACGCCGCAGCGCTCGAAGAAACCGTCAAGCGCTTCAACGGCTTTGTGAGTGAAGGGCGCGACGAGGACTTCGGCCGCAGCAAGGACAGCCTCAAGGCGCCGATTACCACCGGCCCCTACTACATCGTTGAGCAAAAGCCCCGCTTTGCCACCACTATGGGAAGCGTCGAGCTCTCGCCCACGATGCAGGTGCTCGACACCGCGGGCAAGGTCATCGAGGGGCTTTATGCCGCAGGTGAAGTCGCCAACTGCGTGCACGGCGACGATTCGGCGCCTGCGGCCAACGTCGCTTGGGTCGCAACGAGCGCCAAGCTTGCAAGCGACGAGGCCGTGAAGTTTGCCAAGGAAAGCGCCGCCAAGGACGCTACTGAGAACGCGGCAAAGGACGCACCGCAGGAGGCAAAGGAAGCAGCGAGCGGCAAGTAGGCTCACGCGTTTCGCTTTTTCGCGTTGAACACACTTTGACCATCGTCCCGGCCTGCAGGCGTCCGCAGCCGGGACGATTTTTTACTTGGAAAGACGCGTCGTTTTGCTTTATCGATGCGCTTTCCCGGTGCGCTTTAACGGTGCTTTCGCATGAGACAAAACGAGCTCACGGCAAGCACCACCAGAAGAAGCTCGGCCACCGAAAGCGACATGACGAGCCCCAGGTGCTGCGCGAGAAACCCGAAGACAGGCGGAAAGGCAAGCAGCCCCGCATAGGCGCACATCGCAATCACCGAGGTCGCCTTTTCAATCGAGACGCCCTTGAACGTGCTTGCGTGCGAAAAGATGAGCGGCACGGCGGGTGCAAGCCCCATGCCGAGCACGGCCGTCCCCAAGAGACTCAACGGCCACCAAGGGGCGGCAAGCATCGTAAAGAGCCCCGTCACCGCCACGAGAGACCCCACAAACATGAGCCGCTTGTCGCCGATCACAAGCCGCAGCCGGTCGGCAAAAAGTCGGCACGTGAGCGCACTCACCGAATAGGTGCCGTAGATCAGCGCCGCAATCGATTCGGGCGCTGCCTTTTCCTTGAACAAAAAGAGGCTTCCCCACTCGGCCGAGGCGCCTTCGACGACGTAGGAGATCATGGCGAGCACGCCCCAGCCGTAGACAAAAAGCGGAACGACGGACGAGCGCGCATGCGTCTGCCGCGTCTCCTGCCGCGAGGCATTTGAGGCGTCATCAGAAGCTTTGGGCGCATCCATCGGCACGTGCTCGGCATCGGGATCCAGAAGCCTGGGCGTGGCCCAGATGAGCGTCAGGGCAAATACGGCGCTCGGGATGATGAAGTTGAGCATGGGCCCCTGGCCCAGGGCTGCAAAAAGCGAACCCATCAGAGACCCCGAAACGGCGCCCATGTTGTAGCCCGCGTGCAGAAGGTTCATGCTCGGGCGCGCGTACTGCCGCTCGACTTCAACGCCCTGCACGTTCATGGCGACGTCAAGAAGCCCCATGCCGAAGCCGCAGAAAAGCACGAAGGCTGCAAGCTCCCAGACCTCCCGCGCAAAGGCCGTCGCACAGACCGCTCCGAGCGCGAGCGCCGAGCCGATCAAAAGCACATTCTTAGCGCCAAACCGCCGGATGAACCAGGAGGCGGCAACAAGGCCCGCGACGGCCGAGAGGCCGGTACAAAGAAGCACAACGCCGAACGCCTCGGCCGTGGCATGCACCTGAATGGTCAGAGCGGGCACACGCGAGACGAAAAGTCCGTAGGCCAGGCCCGGAGCCATGAAAAAGAACATGCAGGCAAGTCTTGCCTCCCAAAGCGGCAGGTTGTGCGCACGCATACGACGTCACCGTTTCTCTTTAATCACACCAAAAGAAAGGCGCCGCTGCGGCATCGGCAAAAACCTCAAGACTGTTGACTTGCGGGCTTTGGCCATGCGGCAGCGGCTTGTGTTCTCACACGCTAGCACATCTCGGAAAACTTGGCCCAAAAGGCCGATGACGACTGAGGGTGATTCCCGCGTTGGACAGGGCGGCGGCGATCAGGGAGAATTTCCTTCTCCTACAAAAACGCCTGCTGATTGCCCTCGTATGTCTCAACAATCCCCCAACACCAATGCCGCAGCTAACTCCGAAGCCGGCATCGATTCCGCCGGCGGCCTCAAGCGAGAGCTCAAGAAGCGCCACCTCACCATGATCGCCATCGGCGGCTCCATCGGCACGGGGCTTTTCGTCGCCTCGGGTGCGGCGATCGCGCAGGCCGGGCCCGCGGGAGCGCTCACCGCGTACTGCGTGATCGGCCTCATGGTCTACTTTTTGATGATGAGCTTGGCCGAGCTCTCGGCCTGTGAGCCCACCACCGGGTCGTTTTCAACCTACGGGCGAAAATACATCGACCCGGCCTTCGGCTTTGCCCTGGGGTGGAACTATTGCTACAACTGGGCCGTAACGATCGCAGTCGACCTCGTTGCCGCGCAGCTCGTGATGAAGTGGTGGTTTCCGGACGTCCCGGGCACGTTCTGGAGCGCACTTTTTCTCGCGCTTTTGTTTGCCCTCAACTACTTTTCGGTAAAGGGCTTCGGCGAATCCGAGTACTGGTTTGCGCTCCTGAAGGTCGTCACCGTCATCGCCTTCGTCATCACGGGGCTTGCGATGATCGCAGGGATTTTGAAGAGCGACGCACCGGCCGGGTCGGACAACTGGTTTGTGGGCGACGCGCCCTTCGAGGGCGGCCTGCCCGCGTTGGCCGGCGTTGCCATGGTCGTGGGGTTTTCCTTTCAAGGCACGGAGCTTGTGGGCATCACCGCGGGTGAAGCCCAAAATCCCCGCAGAACGGTGCCGCACGCTCTGCGGCAGGTTTTCCATGCGCGTGTACTTATCCGCGCCCGCCCAGGTCAGCTGCAGCAGACGCAGGTTTTCGGTCTGCGCCAGCTGGGCTTCACTCGGCTCGCCGAAAATAACCGCAGCCGCGCGAAGCTGCTCTGCGGTCGGGTGTTCGCCGTTCTCCGCGAACGTGACCGAGCACTGC
>USAL01000097.1 GCA_900552545.1 uncultured Sutterella sp.
CGCGCACGTAGGCAAGCTTGCCCACAGGTTCAACAGGCAGATCCGAAATATGTAGAACAGTCGTCATCGTTATCAATCCTTGACTTCGCCGAAGCGCACAAAGGGGCTGGTTCTCACCTTCAAATCCCTCGTCCGCTGCGGCGGAAATATTTTCTTTTGCGCTAGAGCGTTGCCGCCTTGTTGTCCTCAAAAACCATGAGGTTTTCAGCCGGAATCACCATCTCGGCTTCCTCCCCCGCCGAGAGTCCGGCGGGAACTTCCGTCAAATGCACCTTCACAAGCTTCATGTGACTCTTCAATTCCACGGAAACGGTCACGAAGCTCCCCATGAAGTGAAAGTCGCGCACGATGACGGGCACACGCAGACAAGGCTGCGCACCCTGCATGGTTCCCCGCGGCACGATGCTTGCGGCCGCAGGACGCACGAAGGCGCGTACGGCCGTGCTCGTGCACCCCTGCAGGCGGTCTCGACTCGTCGCCGAGAGATCCTTCAAGGCAATGCGTCCGCCGTCGATTTCAAGCATCCCATCGGCAAGTCTTCCCTTTAATTTGTTGCTGTTGCCGATAAAGCCGGCAACAAAATCGGTCGCCGGGCTGTCCCAGACGTTCTGCGGCGTGTCGGCCTGATGAATGACGCCGCCCTGCATGACGACGATGTGATCGCCGAGCACCATCGCCTCGTCCTGATCGTGCGTGACGATGACGGCGGTAATGCCGAGACGTCTGAGGATGACTGCAAGCTCTTCGCGCACCTTATGGCGCAAGAGAGCATCAAGCGCCGTAAGCGGTTCATCAAGAAGCAGAACCCGCGGCCTGATCGCGAGTGCACGGGCGAGCGCCACGCGCTGACGCTGTCCCCCTGAAAGCGCCTGCACGGGACGATCGGCAAACGTTTCAAGGTTCACGAGCTCAAGCATGCGTGCAACCGTTTCCCTGATCGTCTTCGGATCAGTCCGACGCACGGCAAGCCCGTAAGCCACGTTTTCGGCCACGGTCATGTTGGGAAAGAGCGCATAGGCCTGGAACATGAAGCCGATCTGGCGCTTTTCGGGCGGTACGTCGGTGACGTTTTTTCCGCCGATCCAGATTTCGGAACCGGGATCGGGCGTCTCAAGTCCGGCAATCATGCGCAGCAGCGTCGTCTTGCCGCAGCCCGACGGACCAAGAAGCACGGTGCGGCACCCAGGCTGCAGCGTGAGAGAAAACGGACGCAACACGAGCGTCTGCCCGTAGTGCTTGCTCACATTCCGCAATTCAATTGAAACGGACTCCTGTCCGGGGTTGAGATCGTTTTCCATTTTGTCTTTTTGTTAAGGTCGCTCAAGGCACTGCGGCTGCGCCGCCCCGAGCTTGAAAGTCCTTGGGCGGCTTTGCCACCGGAACTCCTTTTGTCTATTTCGTTTTAAGCATGCTTCATCGCACGACGACGAGCGATGCGCTCGGGCAGCTGCTGCATGAGCGTCAATAGCGGCACCAGGATCACAAGGAAAATGAAGGTGTAGGCACTACCCACCTCAAGACGCATCGAGGCGTAACTGTCGGCCAACCCCACGGGAAGCGTCTTCGTATACGGCGTCTGCAGCATCCAGCTGATGTTGAATTCGCCCAACGACACGGTGACCACCATCAGCGCCCCGGCAAGAATGCCCGGCATCGCGACCGGCACGACAACGCGTCTGAAGGTTGTCCATGTGGAAGCGCCGAGCGTGGCCGAAGCTTCTTCGTACTGCCTGAGCGGTTCGACGCGCAGCACGGCCGTCACCGAGCGCACCATGAACGGCAGACAGAACATCACATGCCCGGCAAGCAGAAAGAAGATGCTCTGCCGGAAGTAGGAGAAGCCGCCCCAGATGAGGAGAATGCCGAGCCCCACGGCAAGCCCCGGCATCGACAAGGGCAGAATAAAGGCCTCCTCAAGGAAGGCCGCCCACTTCGACTTCTGCTCGCGAACAAGCACCCAGGCCGCAGGAACGCCGACGACAACGCACACGACAAGCGTCATCAGCGCAAGCACAATGCTGCGCACGATCGTGTCGCCGTAAAGCTCGATCACCTTCATGAGCCACTGCGTGGTGAAACCGGCCTTGACGCCGCGAAAGGAGTTCACCATGAAGGCCGTGATCACCATCTGCACGACGGGGATCATGAGAAAAAGAAGCGTGAGCCCAGTGAGGAGGGCTTCAAAGGCAACCGCCCCGTTGAATTTTTTCGTCATTGTCATTTCCGACTCCGCCGCACACTCAGGCCGTCTTGCCGAAGCTGCCGGCGCTCGAGAACCAGCGCGCCGCCACGAGCATCACCCAGGTGATGAGACCCAGCACGACCGACAACATGGCCGCCGAGGCGATGTTGGCCGAGAGCGTGAACTCGGTATAGATCGTGATCGGCAACACGTTGATGTCGGTCGCAAGCGTAAAAGCCGTACCGAAGGCTCCCATCGACGTGGCAAAGCACAGCGCCCCGGTCCCAAAGAGCGCCGGCGCCAACGCCGGCAGCGTCACATCCTTCAGGATGCGCAATGACGACGCGCCGAGCGTACGGGCCGCCTCCTCATACATGGGGTCCATCTTTTTGACGGCCGCCATCACGGTGGTGACGACGCGCGGGATCGAGAAGTAGAGATAGCCAAGAAACAATCCCGCCATGCCGTAGGCAAAGACGAGCTTGCCCGCGCCCAACTGGTGCGTAAGCACGCCAATCAGCCCGTTGCGGCCGCCCAGCATGATGATCATGAAGCCCACGACGACACCCGGAAATGAAAGCGGCAGCGTGATGATTCCCACGACGGCGTCGCGTCCCGGAAACCGGTGGCGCTGCAGGAATATCCCGGTCAGGCCGCCGATGAAGATACTCGCCAACGTCACCGCCAGTGACAGCAGAATCGTCGAGAGAATGCACGTGCTGTAGCGCGGATTCGTGATCACCTCAAGGTACAGACTCCACCCGCTTTCAGACGAGGCCGAGGCGGGAATAAGACGCACGATCGGCAGCACGAAAAAGGCCGCCAGAACGACGAACGCCGGAACCAGGTAGAGCCAGATCAGACGCGGTTTCATAGTGTCGACAGCAAAATTCTCATCAAACCCTAGGATTTCGTCGCCTTGAGATAGGCCTCTCCGAAGCGCTGCTGAACGTCGGCCATCTTCGCGTAGTCAATGCCGATGGCACGCTCGTACAGCTTCGCGGGCAAAAACTTGTCCTTGACCGATGCCGGAATATCGCCGATCACGGGTCGCAGGAAATTTTCGGCCCAGAACTGCTGCCCCTTTGGGCTCAGGACGAAGTCGATCATCTCCTCGCCATTGGCACGATGCGGCGCCCCCTTCACCAGCGTCATCACATAGGGCACCTGGATCGTTCCCTCCTCGGGAATCACAAACTCGATCGGAGCCTTGTCGGTGTATTTGGCACGATACGCATCAAAGTCGTAGTCAAACAGAATCGGGATCTCGCCTGAGAGGCAGCGTGCATAGGCCGTCTGCTTCGGAACAATCGGATGGTTTCCAAGCAGCTTCCTATAAAACTCAATGCCGGGCTGGAAATTCTCGAGCGTTCCACCCAGAGCCTGGTTGGCGGCAACGGCGCAGGCGTACCCCACAAAGGCCGAGGAGGGATCAAGGAAACCCACCAAACCGTCGTACTTCGGGTCAAGCAGATCCTTCCATCCCTTCGGAACAGGAACATCTCCCAATGCTTCGGTGTTCACCATGAACCCCACCGTGCCTGCATGAATCGACACCCAGTAGCCGTCCGGATCCTTGAGATTGTCGGGAACGGACTGCCAACCCTTTCCCTTGTAGGGATCGATGATTCCCGCCTTCTTGGCATTGATGGCAAACGAAATCCCAAGGTACATAGCGTCGGCCACGGGATTGGCCGCCTCAGCGATCACCTGCGAGACGGACTGTCCGGAATTCTTGTTGTCAATCGGCACATTGATGCCGCTTTCCTTGGCAATGAGGCGCAGCATGCTGCCCCAGCCCGCCCATTCCGCCGGAACGTTGTAGCAGATGGCGGTCTTGCCCTCGGCTGCGAACGCGCTAGCGCCGCCAAATCCCATCATGAGTGCAGAGCCTAAAATCATCCTGCCGAAGTCACGGCGGTTCATTGTGTATGTCATGTCTTTCTTTCCAAATTTGAGGCTTCAAACCTCGGTAAACACTTTTTCGGACAGGCGCATGCTAAATGTCAATCACGACAGCTCCGTTACATTTTGGTGAAGAAACGATGACATCAAACTCCATTACGTCGGGCCCGTGAAGTGGCAGGCTTGATGACGACAAGTTCAAATCTGGACATCCGAGAATCATGACAACGATGCATGTGTGTCTTTCGCGTGCCAAGGCCACGAAAAACCTTCCGCTCTTTCTTCAAGGAATCGCTCAACCATTGCCGTTCCTAAAATAAGAAGCTTTCAAACGCAGATCTCCCAGACGGCGGGCACCCTTTCAAAGTGGCCTGCTAGGGTGTGGGCAACCAGCATCACGCTTTAGCAAAGAAGCTTTCAAAGACAGTTCGCTTCGTGATATCCAGAAACACCGTCACAACCGCAGATTCTGTAATCAAACGGATTCCGTCCAATCTTGTGCCCCCTGCCGCAGACGCCTCTCGTGCCGCCATCATCGTTTCTCCAGCCCAAGGACGCAGGCGCAATCACCAAGGATGAGGCAGGCCGGCATTTTCGGCATGATGCAGCTCTCGGCCGATGCACCGTTTGAGAACTTCATGGGACCGGAGCTGCTTCTTCTGAGTCTTGTAAGCCCAGCGGGCGAAGCTGTCCCTGCCGCGCTCGACTTGTGCGTCGTGGTCACCTTCGTCATGAAATTTTTCGGCACCAACCTCGCCCGACTCATCTTTGTCTTTGAAAACAAAAGAAACAGCGGGTCCCCGCAGGCGCAGACCGTCACTGACGGCAAGGCCCTATCAGACAAAGAAAGAAAAGTTCAAGACATCCGAAAACTAACGGCAGGAACATCATCACCAAGTCCCTGATTCCCAACGTCCTGATGGCCTTTGTGCTCATCCGCGCCCTTACCATGTCGGGGCTGCTGCCCATCATCGGCGACATCTTTTCACCCGTGACGCGCTTCTTCGAGCTTCCCGGCGCGGCGGCAACCGTGCTCATCGCCGACTGGATGTCGATCGGCGGATGCGTGGCCGCCGCATTTCTTGATCAGGGGGCAATCGCCGTCATATGCCGGGACGTCATTGGCACCCGAGGCTCGCGCATTCCGCTTCTGGTGGCGATTTGTCAATGCGCTATCTCAATGTTGATCATGAGCATTCTGGTTTGAAGACAGCTACCAGAGGAGGATCAGGGAACTTTTCCGCCCCTCTGCAGTGCGCTGTCCTCAAAAAAAAACGTAAAAACAAAAAACCCCGCGCAGCGCTTTGCCCGCAGGGTTCTTCATCATCTTCCATCCATGTTGGTGCCCGAGGAGAGACTCGAACTCTCACGCTGTTTAGGCGGAGGATTTTGAGTCCTCTGCGTCTACCATTCCGCCACTCGGGCGGCACATCATGATGGAGCTTGTGATTATGCCTTGATTGGGCGAGCTTTGCAACCTCTGCTCGCTCAAGACTAATGCACGGCCACCGACTTCACCTGCGCCCAGAGCGTCATGCCGGGCTCAAGGGCGAGTTCGCTTGCCGCGCGTGCGGTGACTTCCGCAAGCAGCGTCGTCTCTCCGGCATCGAGCTCCACAAGGCGGCGCGCCTCGTCGCGGCCGGGAAGAATCGCCTTGGCCCGGCAGCAAAAGACGTTTTGAATGCTCGTCTGCGAGGGGCGCCCGACGGAAAGCGACACGTTGTCGGCCTCGATCATGAGGCGCACCGTCGAGCCGATCGCCGCTCCATGGTCACGCACCCAGAACCAGGCGCCGCCCGTCACGACCTTCACAAGGCCCCAGCGCGCGTCGCGCTCGGTCACGCGCGCAACGACAAGGGTCGAGCGCGCGGCCCGGTTTCCTGCGCGGACGTTCAAATCGTGCCAGACGCGCGCCACGGGACCGGCGGCAACCACGCGCCCGGCCTCCATGACGACGAGGTCGTCGGCCAACCGCAGCACCTCCTCTTCGGAGTGCGTGACGTAGATCACCGGAATGTTGAGCTCGCGCTTGATGCGCTCAAGCCACGGCATGATCTCAAGGCGCCGGGCGTGATCGAGCGCCGCAAGGGGCTCATCCATGAAAAGCGCCTCGGGGCGCGAGGCAAGCGCCCGCGCGATGGCGCAGCGCTGCCGCTCGCCGCCCGAAAGCTGCGCGGGACGGCGCTTCAAAAGTCCCCCGATGCCGAGAAGCTCAACCGCCTCGGCAAGGCGCTCCCGCCCTTTCGGGTCACGGCGGCGCTTCAAGCCGTAGCTGATATTTTGCTCGACGTCGAGGTGCGGAAAAAGACTCGCTTCCTGAAATACGTAGCCGAGGCGCCGCTCGCAGGTGGGAACAAAGACATCTGCGGCATCGTCCTGCCACAGATGTCCGGCAATGCGCACGAGCCCGTGGGCATGTTCAAGCCCTGCCGCACTTCTTAAAACAGTCGTCTTGCCGCAGCCCGAAGGGCCGAAGAGCGTGGTCACGCCGCCGCCCGCGCGCACGGCAATGTCGACGTCAAGCGCAAAGCCGCCCGGACGCTTGAGCGCCACGCGGATGCGTCCTTCTTCGAGACCATCCCCTGAACTTTGTTCTTGGGCCTTGTCTGTAGTCTGCTCTGCGACTTGATTGCTCTCGGTCATGATGGTTTTTGGACTGCGTGGTCGGCGTTTCAGGCACGAAGAAGACTACACGGGCGTCTGCTCAATGGCCTGACTGCCGCGGCGGTTGAAAAACGCCACCGCAAGCAGCACGATGGCAGCCGTAACAAGACGGTCTGTCTGTACCGCACGGGCGTTTTTCTCCGCTTCCGTCTGGGTCAGATCCGCGTCGCGCGCTTCTCCTGTCACAACGGTTGTTTCGGCC
>USAL01000098.1 GCA_900552545.1 uncultured Sutterella sp.
CCGCTGAACAGACCCGACCAGGTAAAGCCCGGAAAAATGCCCGGAACGGCAAAGTAAATAACGAACAGCTGAATCATCAGCGGCGTGCCGCGGAAAAAGCTCACCCAGATCGTGACGGGCCAGCGCACGCCGTAGTAAAGGATGCTCTTCCAGGGGTTGTAGCGAGCCTCGGACATGCGGGCCATGCCGAGCAGCATGCCGAGAATGATGCCGCAGACGACGCTCATGATGGTGAGCATCACGGTCATCTTCAGGCCTTCTGCGAACAAAGGCATGTACTCGCCTAGGACGTCGAAGCGAAAGGCAGACATCGTGAGGTGATTCCTGTGTGATGGTAAGTCATGAAAACGGGGCGCCCGTCGGGCGGCCCCGGAGAAATCGTGCCGAAAGCGGAAGGCTTGTCCCTTCTAGGTGCACGCCTTCGGCTGAAGTCAAAGCGGTTGACTGAAGAATGACCGGGCAGGACGCATCAGGCGCCCCTGCCCGCGGTCATTTCCGTGCTGCGGCCTCAAAGAGAGTCAGGCCGCAGGCAGCCGATTACTCGGGAATCGGGAGCTTCGGCACCGGGGTCTTCTCGCCGAACCACTTGGCGTAGATCTTGTTGTAGGTGCCGCTCTTGATGACCTTCTTGAGGCCTTCGTTGATGTCGTTGAGCACCTTGGTGTTGCCCTTGCGCACGGCGATGCCGAAGTACTGGTTCTCAAAGCTCGGATCGCGCGCCTGGTTGAACGCCTTCTCGGGGTTCTGCAGCGCGTAGTAGGCAAAGACGCCCACGTCGCCCACGGCGGCATCGACGCCGCCCGCGGAGAGCTCTTCAAGTGCGAGCGGGGTGTTGTCAAAGCGCTTGATGTTCTTGCTCGCCTTGCCGAAAGCCTTGCTGCAGACGATGTCGCCGGCGGAGTTGGCGACCACGGCGACGTTGCGGCCCTTGAGCTCATCGATCGACTTTACGGTGAAGCCCTTCTGTGTGAGGATGAGCTGGTGCGCGGCGAAGTACGGATAGCTGAAGTCCACCGATTCCTGACGCGCCGGCGTGATGGTGATGCCGCTCATGATGATGTCGCGGTCGCCGTTGCGGACGGATTCGAAGATCACGCCCCAGAGCGTGTTGACGAACTTCACCTTGAAGCCCTGCGCTTCGGCGATCGCCTTCATGAGGTCGATGTCAAAGCCCACGATCTCCTTGTCGGGGTTCTGGAATTCGAAGGGACGATAGGTCGCGCCCGTGCCGACCGTATATTCAACCGGTTCGGCCGCGGCAGCGGCGCCCGAGACGAGGGTCGCGGCGCAGGCCGCGGCCATCAGAAGCTGCTTGAAGGACATGAGAGAATTCTCCACGTGTTTGACGTTTCTTGTTGTATTGAAAGCCCGGGGGGCGATCAGACATCAGAGCCGGCGCACGACAAAGCTTCCCGACACAGGAAGACGCACGCCCGGCATTGAGGGTCAACACCGCAATTTTGACGCAAAACGCGGGCGGGTGCTACCGAAAAAATGTAAGCGCGGCCCGCGGGAATGCTGTGAAAACAAGGTTTGGGGGCGCTTTTGATCCACTTTTAAATGGAAAGCGTCCCCGTTTCGCTTGTTGTGTTGCCTGTGTTTTTAGCCTGTCTTTGGGCTTTTCTACACGGCCTCGTCGTCCGGGGCGGCCTCGCCCGGGGCCGCGGCAAGACGCTTGAAGTTGACGAAGTCGTAGAGCGCCTTGTCGGCTAACTGCGAGCTCGCCACGCGGGTCGTGCTCTTGAAGATGTTGTAGATGCGGCTGTCGTACTTTTTGTCCCACTCGGCCATCATCTTCTTGATCTCCTGGCGCTGCAGGTTTTCGCCCGCGCCGCACAGATCCTTCGGGAAGAGCGGATAGCCGCAGGCCTGCGCCCACTTGCGCAGCTCGTACTCGCGCAGATAGATGAGCGGGCGGATCACAATGTTGCGGCCGTCGTTGCTGCGCAGTACGGGCGGCATCGCCTTGATGCCGCCGCCGTAAAAGAGGTTCAAAAGCAACGTCGAGACCACATCGTCCATCTGGTGGCCTAAAGCAATCTTGTTGCAGCCGAGCTCGGGCGCGATCCGATAGAGGATGCCGCGGCGCAGCCGCGCGCACAGCGAACAGACGTTTTTGCCCGAGGGAATGAGGCGCTGGATCACCGAGTGCGTGTCCTGATACTCAATGTGGTAGGGGACGCCGCGGGGTTTGAGCCACTCAATCAGCTTTTCGGTGGGGCTTCCCGGAATGCCCTGCGCCACGTGTACGGCGAGGATGTCGAAGTGAATCGGCGCGCGGGCCTTGAGTTTGATTAGGGCATCGAGCAGCGCATAGCTGTCCTTGCCGCCGCTCATGGCGACCATCACCTTGTCGCCGTCGCTGATCATGCCGTAGTCCGTGATGGCCTGCGCGGTGAGGCGCACGATGCGCTTTTCAAGCTTGCGGATGGCGGTCGTGGCCGGAATGTGGTGGCCGGGCGCGACCTCAATGAACTTCACGGCCTGCTCGCGGGGAGCGGCAAGGCGCGAGCCCTGCGGCGCGGCCTCGGCCGTTTCGGAAGTTGCGGGAATCGATTGAGTGTCCTGCATGAATGTTCAGTGCGAAGGGAAAGGAAAAGAAAAAAGGCGCCGGCGCCTTGTCGGACGATAAAGATTACTGGAAGTCCTTGACCCGGAACGTCTCCACCGACACCGATTCGGCCGCGTCGCACGCTTGGGGCTTGGCGGTGCGCACGCGCACGGCGCGTACGCGGTCGTCGGCCATCAGGGCGGTGATCACCTGATCGACCAAATCCTCCTGCAGGTCGCTGTGGCCTGCCGCGGCCACCTCTTCGATGGTGTGCGTGATGAGCGTGTAGTCGTAGACCTCGTCGAGGCGCTTCTGCTCGCCGAAGCGGTAGGTGACCCAGAGCTCGACGGTGACGGAAACGGGCTGCGCCGCGCGGCGCTCGTGATCGTAGGCGCCGATGCGGATGCGGGTGCGGTAGTCGTTGAGCGTGATCTTGCGGCAGGTAAGCGAAAGCGTCTGAAAAAGAAGTTCAGCAGCGTTGGACATGGCAAAAACCGAGAAAAAAGAAAAGGGGGTTGCCCCCTTTTTCTTGATGCGGCCCTGATGCGGTTCATTGGCCGGCGTGCGGCGGGAGGCCCTGCAGCGGGTTCCCGTAGAGCGGGCGGATTTTCCTTACAATTCGCCGATGCGCTGGATTCTAACGATTCTGATTTCCCTGATGGTCCTGATGACTCTTGTGCCGTGGCTCTCAAAGTTTGGCCTCGGCAGGCTTCCGGGCGACATCAACTTTTCCATCCGCGGCCGCCGCATCTGCATTCCGATTGCGAGCACGGTGCTCATTGTGCTCGCCGCCTTCCTGCTCGGGCGCTTGTTCTAGTGCTTGTTTGAGCGTTCTTTCCGCGCGTTTCTCAATAGTTATTTGCTGCTTTTTTCGGCCGCCTTGAGTGCTTCAAGGCGCACGGCGTCGATCGCCTGGGCGATCGTGCGGGGATCCTTCTGCGCGCGCGCCACGGCGCCGGCGTCGACCGCCGACCAGGCCTGAGCGAGTTTCTCAACGCCCTGGGCGTCGAAGTCGGGGTGCGCAAGCTGTTGGGCGGCCAAAAGCTCCGAAAACCGATCGGGGCGGCGCAGCACGTCGCAGGCCTTGAAAACCTTCGCCCAGTCTTCGGGCGTACGTGCCACAGCGAGGTTGTCGCGCTGCCGCTCGTAGAGGTCGGCTAGCGATATGCACTGTGCGGGCGCGCGCAGCGCTTCGAGAATGGATTTCACTGACCCCTCTGCCCCTTTAACGCCGGCAAAAAGAAGCGCCGTGCGAACCTCAAGCGACGCGCCGGATTCGGCCGCACGAGCAAGGGCTTCGCGCTTTTGGCTGTCGACCGTCACCGCCGAGAGCGCCCGATTCCAGTAGCCGCAGTCTTCAAGCACCTCGATCATGCGCACGGGCGCCTTTTCGCAGAGCCCCCGCGAGAGCTCCTTCCAGACGCGCTCGGCAACGAGCGCATCGGCTTCGCCCGAGGCAACCATTCGGCTGCAAAGCGCCATCGTTTCGGGTGCGACGCGAAACTCCGAAAACCGCGCGGCAAAGCGGGCAAGACGGAGGATTCTCACCGGATCCTCGGCAAAGGCGGGGCTCACGTGCCGCAGCATGCGCGCCTTGAGGTCGTCTTCGCCGTGCCAGGGGTCGATTAGTGTTCCGTCAGCATCGCGGGCGATGGCGTTGATCGTGAGGTCGCGCCGGCGCAGGTCGTCTTCGAGCGTCACGTCGGGGCTCGTATAGAACTTGAAGCCGTGGTAGCCGCGCGCGGTCTTGCGCTCCGTGCGCGCGAGCGCAAAATCCTCGTGCGACTTGGGGAGCAGCAAGGTCTGGCTGCCATAGGCCGAGTAATCGATATTCCGCTCACCGCCTTGCACGTACAATATCTCCACGGGGAGGTTGTCACCTTGGTTCGCACGACCTACACCCGGAAGGAAACCGTTTCCCTTGCCATAGCTGAGAGCGACCGGGGCATCCTTGAAGTACTCCACCTTGCGCAAGTGAACTGTCTTTCCGACGATCTCGAACTCCGTGTCGAACTCCTCGGCCAAACGCCCCTATTCAGCCCAGCTTTTCTCATGGTTGAACGACAACAGTTTCTCCGGGGCCTCGATCACCGTGCCGACCGTCCAGCCGGAATCATAGAGATTGAGGTTGTCCACCAGCAGCTCCACGAACATCCTCGGCGTGGCCGTCATGACGAACTTGAGCTTGTACGGCTTGTCGGACAACAGCTTGTACTTATATTTTTTCAGGATCTCCTCGTTGCCGCCGAAGGTGACGGTATAGTCGAATACCCTCGTGCCCTCCTTCTTGAAATCCGAAGGGTACCACAGCGTGTACCTTTCCCACTGGTACTCGATATACGTCCCGGTGGGCAGCTCCACGTGATCCACTAGGGAGTAACGCAGCTCCACCTTCTTCGCTTGCGCTATCGCCCGGTAACGATAGCTGTCATCGTCCACCGGGATGTCAAGCAATACCTCGCCCGTCTTATCATAGATACGCATCTCGAACGGTATTTAAAGGGTGTTCGAGACGCTTTCGGGCATACCCAGCAAGGCACGTACCCTCGCCTTGCAGTCGTTACGGTAACGTTCCAGACAGGCGAACTCGGCCTCAAACTCGGCCTTTCTCTCATTATCCGAGCTCAATTTATTCAGCGTTATCGCCTCTACCCGATCGGCGGAATACTCTCTCCGGATCAATCCGGACACGAGACTGTCATAACTTGCGGAAGTAGCCTCTATCAGCGTACCGCCATCCTCGCACGTGCCGGTATAGGCGTAAGCCACGCGGGGCTCCGGTTCCGGTTCGCCCCCGTGGCCCTCCGAAACGTGGTTCTCCAGGACCTCCTCGTTCAGGTATAGCAGGTAATGGTTGTCATCGTATTTTACGAATGTCTTTCTCTCCGTGTAAATCGCTCTTGTCTCCATATATTTAAATGTTTTTTAGCCGACCCGGGAGGATCGGCCAAGAGCGATCCCTACGGGTCAAGTGAACCTGAAAAATTTCTTACCGAACTTGTTGGTGAGCACCTTTATCACGGTATCCACCGGCAAGTCCTCGTGAGAGAAGTCCGTGAGCGCCTGGTCGATCAAGACGGCGGAGCCGGTGAAAGCGTACCGCTCCTCGCCTTTCCATCGGAAACGTATGGCGAGGCACTTCTTTGGCGTGCCGTCCTCGTTTCTCTCGATCTTGCTATCCTCAATCTTATAATCGATCAACTCGATCAGCCTGTCCTCCTCGGGGCCTCTCCGGTCCTCCGGTATTCGGGTATCATAAAGTATATCCTCGAATCTCATTTTCCGGTCGGCCGGGAGATCCTCCCACGGACTTTTTTTATTCCTTATCACCTGTCCCAGTCTTTTCCTTGGTGTTTCCATTCCTAATTTATTTAATAGATTACTCGTATCAGCGTGTTGGATGAAGCCTATACGGGAAGAGGCCCTCTTCCTTATCTCCTCGTCCGGCAAACCCTTCTTTCTCAATCTCGCTATCTGGCGGCAGAGAGCCACCTTGTTACGTTTCCGGACACGGACGTGATCCGGGAAATGCACGTATCCCCCCGTATCGACACCGTCCGTCACGTGCCCGATCTTCCATCTCGGGTTAAGACCGATCCTAAGCTCGTTAGCGTAATAAAGACCGATCCACTCGATGACAAGGTGCAAGAATACGGTGTCCTCATGCAGTATCAGGACATCATCGGCGAGACGGTAGCAGAAATCCAGACGGTTCAGATATCCCTTGAACCTGTCCGAGAGATATTGGATCCCTTTGGATAACTCCTCATAATCATGTTCTGTTTTGGCCGTCGCGATACTTTCCTCGATATACCTTTTCGTGTAGTACTCAACCAAAGCCGGGCATTCCCCGACATGGAAGCACCGCTTCAAATCGTGATCGAAAAGATACAGATAGACAAGCGAGAAGAACTGCGCCAGCTTCGTGCCGGGAAACATACCGGTATCCCCCTCGACGCTATCGATGATCTCATCAAGCCTTCGCAATAAATGATTATCCTTGATACGTGTCCTGAGCTGGCTTTTCAGTACAGGGTGATTGACGGTCGGATAGAAGTGGTGGATATCGCACAGGAGATAGTCGGTGGTACGTTCCGGATATTTTCTCAGGACCTTCCGGAGCATCCTCATGTAGGCGTGGGGACCGCGTCCTTTCACCCCTCCGTAGGTATACGCGGAGAAGGATCTCGTAAAATAATCCTCCACCTCATTGAGCATCGCCCAGTGCTGGACATGATCCGGAAAAGGGAGCATCCCGATAAGACGTTTTTTCGGCTCATGGACGGTCATGAAACGATACGGGGAGGTTACGAACGTCCCGTTTTCAAAAGAGTATAGGAGATCGGAAAGGTTCTTTTCCAAGTCCGCCTCGAACTTTGTTATGGCCTTTTTGCCA
>USAL01000099.1 GCA_900552545.1 uncultured Sutterella sp.
GAGGAAGATCTGCCCGAACTTACCGCCTCCCTCGAAGAGCAGTGCAATGTGCTCGAGAAAAACCTCGATGACACGGAACTTGTCACCCTGCTCGGCGATGAGGAGGATTCCCAGAACGCCATCCTCGAAATCCATCCCGGCGCCGGCGGCACCGAGGCCCAGGACTGGGCGAGCATGCTCGAGCGCATGTACCTGCGCTATGCCGAGCGCTCGGGCTTTTCCGCCAAGCTCACCGAAGAGTCCGAAGGCGACGTCGCCGGCATCAAGGGCTGCACGATCTACGTCGAGGGCCAGTGGGCCTACGGGACGCTGCGCACCGAAACAGGCATTCACCGACTGGTGCGAAAGAGCCCCTTTGACGCCAATGCGCGGCGCCACACCTCCTTTGCCTCGGTCTTCGTCTACCCGGAAGTCGACGACTCGATCGAAATCACGATCAATCCGGCCGATCTGCGCGTGGACGTCTTCCGTGCCTCGGGCGCGGGCGGCCAGCACATTCAGAAGACCGAATCGGCCGTGCGCATCACGCACATTCCGACCGGCATCGTCACCGTCTGCCAGGACGACCGCAGCCAGCACAACAACCGCGAGCAGGCGCTGCGCCAGTTGAAGGCCAAGCTCTACGAGCTCGAGCTCAGAAAGCGCATGGCCGTGCAGGAACGCGTTGAGGAAAGCAAGAGCGACATCGGCTGGGGCCACCAGATCCGCAGCTACGTGCTCGACCAGAGCCGCGTCAAGGATCTGCGCACCAACGTCGAAACGGGCAACACGGGCGCGGTGCTCGACGGCGACCTCGATCAGTTCATCGAGGCAAGCCTCAAGATGGGCGTCTAAGGCCCCTCAAGTCCGTTGAAATTCCACGATATTCACCCATATTCTTTTTGAAATCTTTTCTGTCATGAGCGAAGAAGCAATTACGCAAAACAAGACGGCCGCGGCTGCCGCCGAAGATGAAAACCACATCATCGCCGAGCGTCGCGCCAAGCTCGCGCACATGCGCGAGACGGGCGTCGCCTACCCCAACGACTTCGTCCGCAAGGATCTCTTCGGCGACCTGCGCGAGAAGTGGGGCGACAAGAGCCGCGAGGAACTGGAAGCCGCCGCGCCCGAAGTGGCCGTCTCCGGCCGCATGATGCTCAAGCGCGTCATGGGCAAAGCAAGCTTTGCCACCGTGCGCGACTTCACGGACAGCATGCAGTACTTCGTGGGCGCCAACGACGTCGGCCCTGAAGCCTATGCGCTCTTCAAGACCCTCGACTTGGGCGACATCGTCGCCGCCGAAGGCACGCTTTTCCGCACGAACAAGGGCGAGCTCTCGGTGCGCGTCAAGACGCTACGGCTGCTCACGAAGAGCCTGCGGCCGCTTCCTGACAAGCACAAGGGCCTCACCGACCCCGAGACGTGCTACCGCCAGCGCTACGCCGATCTCATCATCAATGAGGAAAGTCGTGCACGCTTTTTGACGCGCTTTAAGACCATCTCGGCCATCCGCCGCTACATGGAGGAGCACCGCTTCGTCGAGGTCGAAACCCCGATGCTCAACCCGATCCCGGGCGGCGCCAACGCAAAGCCCTTCATCACGCACCATAACGCGCTCGACATCGATCAGTACCTGCGCATCGCCCCTGAGCTCTACCTCAAGCGCCTCGTCGTGGGCGGCTTTGAGCGCGTCTTCGAGCTCAACCGGTGCTTCAGAAACGAAGGCATCGACACGCGCCACAACCCGGAATTCACCACGATCGAGTTCTACGCCACCTACTGGACGTACCGCGATCAGATGGAATTCACGGAAAACCTGCTGCGCTACGTCGCCAAGGCCGCCACGGGTTCGGAAGTGATCAGCTACCAGGGCACCGAAATCGATCTCGGCAAGCCCTTTGCCCGCCTCACCCCGCAGGAGGCGATCCTGAAGTACGCGCCGCAGTACACCGAGGAAAACCTCGCCGACGAAGCGTTCCTGCGCGCTGAATTAAAGCGCCTCGGCGCGCCGCAGCCCGATCACGTCAAGATCGGCGGCCTCATGATGGCGCTCTTTGAGGAAGTGGCCGAATCGAAGTTGATCGAACCCACCTTCATCATCAACTACCCGGTGGAAGTGAGCCCGCTCGCACGCGCCTCGGACACCAACCCCGAGATGACCGAGCGCTTCGAGCTCTTCATCTACGGCCGTGAAACCGCCAACGGCTTCTCGGAGTTAAACGACCCCGAGGATCAGGCGCGGCGCTTCCAGGCTCAGGCCGACGCCAAGAGCCACGGCGACGACGAGGCGATGTTCTACGACGCGGACTTCATCCGCGCGCTCGAATACGGTCTGCCTCCGACGGCTGGCTGCGGCATCGGCATCGACCGCTTCGTGATGCTTTTGACCGACGCGCCCACGATCCGCGACGTGCTGCTCTTCCCGGCCATGCGCCCGGAAAACAACTAGTCGCAGCTTCGTAAAGTTGCGCGACCTCTGCGGGCGCCGGCCGGCGCTGCCAAGGCATCGTGAAAGCATCACGAATGCATCACGAATGCCTCACGGCGGCTGCGGCCTGGCGCCCGTTGTCTTTTTTGGCCAAATCAGCATGATGAGCGAAAACACTGCCCTCTTCACAAAGGCCCGTGCGCTTTTTGCGCGCGCAAGCGCCTTCAATAGCCGCAAGCCTCCCGAGGGGAGCCTGATGCTGGCCGTTGAAACCGATGCGGGCGATCGGCGGCACATCGGCCTTCTCGTGCCCGCCGTACAAGACTTGATTCAGGGCTCGGCGCTTGCCGGCCTTTTTCATTTCGGCAAGGAACAGGCTGCGCTTCATCTTGCGCCCGGCAAAAACCTTGAAGAGACTCTGGCGCTTGCCGCCCGCACGTTTCACGACGAGGGCCTTTTCTTTCAGTGGAGAAACGAGCTCCTCGACGTCGTTGATGTCCAATCCTCAACAGTCATCTCGTGCGCCGAACGCGGTCTCTTTCGGTTTCTCGGCATGGCAACGCGCTGCGTCTATGCCGTGGGGACGCTTGAAGACGGTCGCATCTTCATGAGCCGCCGCAGCCTCACCAAGCAGGTTGACCCCGGGCTCTGGGATTGTCTGGCGGCAGGGCTCGTCGCCGCCGGCGAAGCGCCCGAAGTGAGCCTTGCGCGGGAAATTTCCGAAGAGGCGGGCCTTGCGTGCGGCCAGTGGCGCACCGCAGGCTCCTGGTCGCGCTTTTCCGTCCGGCGCCCCGTTGAAGAAGGCTGGATGCACGAAGATGCCCTGATCATGCCCGTGACGGTGACCGATCCCGCGCGCGTGCACAACACCGACGGCGAAGTCATGGCGATTGAATTAAAGAGCCCCGACGAGGTGCTCGAGCGCATCGCAGCCGACCTGGTGCCCTCGGATACGGCCATTGCCTTTTTGTACGCGACAGCAGCCATGCAAGAATGAGGACAAGACCGCCCGAAGCTGAGAAAGCCCACGGCTAGATAGTTTGATCCACAAAACTTACAAAAAATTTCCAGAGCACGCCATGCAGATAGCCACTTGGAACGTCAATAGCATCAAGGTCCGCGTCGGTCAGGTCGTCGACTGGCTTAACGCAACGGGCACCGAAGCCCTCCTCATGCAGGAAACGAAGACCGTCGACGAAGCCTTCCCGCACGAAGCCTTTGAAGCGGCGGGCTACCGCGTCTATACCTGCGGACAGAAGACCTACAACGGCGTGGCGCTTGCCGTCAAGACGAGCGCCGTCACGGCCGTCGAGGACGTCGTGATGAACATCCCGGGCTACCCCGATCCCCAAAAGCGCCTCATCGCCGCCACCCTGAGCCTTGCGGGCGGAAGGAGACTTCGCGTGGCTGGCGCCTATTTCCCCAACGGCCAGGAAGTGGGCTGCGACAAGTACCTCTACAAGCTCGAGTGGATGGCCGCGCTCACGTTGTGGCTTCGCCGCGAGCTCGGGCGCGAGGCGAACTTCGTTTTGGGCGGCGACTTCAACATCGCTCCGAGCGACGCCGATCTCTGGAACCCCGAGGAGTGGAAGGGGAAAATCCTCGTCTCGGCCCCCGAGCGCGGCGCCTGGGAGGGGCTTCTGGAGACGGGCCTCATCGACACCTGGGCGCAGGGGCTGCACGCGCCCGAGACCTACTCCTGGTGGGACTACCGCATGTCGGGCTTTGAAAAGAACCACGGCATGCGCATCGACCATCTGTTGGCAAGCCCCGCGGTCATCAAGGACATGGAGGACGTCTGGATCGACGCTGCGCCCCGCGGGCTTGAAAAGCCCAGCGACCACGCGCCGGTCGTGATGCGCCTTGTCTGGCCATAAAAGGGAATCAGGGGCATCGGCATCGCCTCTTTCCCTCAAGGAAATGCGCTGCGTTTGGCAGTACCATAAAAGAGCGAACGCAGAAAAAACGCAGCACAAAAATTCCGGTCGCACGCCCCTTTCCTTTCTTTGCACGCGCGGCCGACGTCGAGGCATAAGAGGCATTCATGAGTTTGCAGCCAAGCAAAGGACCGGCTCAAGACGATCAAGGCGCGCAGGATGCCGCCAGCACCAATGCGCACGCCGAAGCCGCCCGCCGCACCTTTGAGCGCATGACGAGCGCTCCTGTTGCCGGGCTCGTCATCCGCCTCGGGATCCCGACCATGATCTCGATGCTCATCACGGCGCTCTACAACACCGCCTCGACCTGGTACGTCTCGTTTCTCGGCACCTCGGCCGTGGGCGCCAAGGGCGTCGTCTTCGCCCTGCAGATGATCATCCAGGACCCCATGGCCTCCCTGGACCCCCGCAAGAAGGTGGAGGATATCATGTTCGGGCAGGGCTGCGCGTCGCAGGCTTCGCGCCTGCTCGGTGCGCGAAACTATGCGCGCGCCAATACGCTTGCAAGCTCGGCCCTGGCCGCGGTTCTGATCGCAGGCTCCGTCTTCGGACTTCTCGTCTGGATCCTCATGGATCCGCTCCTGTCGCTCATGGGCGCCACGCCCACCATCCTTCCCTACGCGCAGGACTACGCGCGGGCGGTGCTTGTGGCGGCGCCCCTGATGGCCGCCTCCTTTACGCTCAACAACATCCTGCGCTCGGAGGGGCTCGCGCTTTTCGGCATGGTGGGCCTCGCCTGCGGCGGCATTCTCAACGTGGCGGTCGCCCCCGTCTTCATCTTTGTCCTTGACCGCGGCATTGCGGGCGCAGGCTGGGCGACGATGCTCTGCCAGAGCGTGGCGTTGTTCATTCTTCTGTCGTTTTTCCTGCGCGGCAAGGGCACGATTGCGCTCTCGACCGCGAGCATCTCCCGCTCCTGGGAGGTCTACAGCTCGATCTTGAAAAACGGCATACCGTCGCTTACCCGAAACATCCTCGGGGCCGTGGCGGCTTCGGTTCTGAACCTCATGGCGGGCAACTTCGGCGACGCGGGCGTTGCGGGCATGTCGATCGTCGGGCGCGTGATGATGATCACGAGTGCAGCGCTTAGCGGCAGCGGCCAGGGCTATCAGCCGGTGCGGGGCTACATCTGGGGCGCTGGGCGCTACGAGCGCGGCTCGAAGGCCTTTGATACGACGATGCTGCTCTCGACGAGCGCCATGACGCTGCTTGCGATCGTGGGCTTTGTCTTTGCCGAAGAGGTGATCGCCTTTTTCAAGACGAACGACCCGCAGGTCATGGCGGTCGCCGTGCTCGCGCTCAAGCTTCAGTGCCTCGTGATGCCGATCATCCCGGTGAACATCATGGGCAACATGACCTATCAGGTGCTCGGGCGCACGGTCGTGGCGACGCTTCTTGCGAGCACCCGGCAGGGGCTCTTCTTTCTGCCCAGCATCCTCATTCTTCCCACGCTCTTTGGCCTCACGGGACTGCAGTCGGCGCAGCCCGTGGCCGAGCTCTGCTCGGCCGTGATCTGCGGCTTTTTCGCCGTGCGCTTTCGCCATGAAGTGCGCGAAAAGATCCGCCACAAGGCTCAAAGCAGCGATGCTGCAGATGCCTAATCTCTTCGGCTCTTGAAGATCAAGGCGTCATCGATTCGGCTCTCGCCAGCGAAACGCTCGGACACTTTCACTACGCATTCAAGGCGAGCCGCGAGCACTTCCCGCAACTCATCGGACGAACGCTCACACTGGAGGAAATCAACCGCCATCCGATCGTCATCCTGCGCGCGGGAAACAATACGCGCGACTGCCTCGAACAGCTCTTTGCACAGGCAGGCCTCAAGCTCAACGTGCAGTGGGAGACGCTCACGATGGGGCTCACGGAAGAATTCACGAAGGCGGGCTTCGGCATCGGCGCCATGCTTGTTTCAAAGAACCCGATCGTCAAACCGCACCACGAGGGACTCTTTACGCTTAAAACTGCCGCAGCGCTGCCGAGCGGCCGCTACCTCGTCTTTCAACGCCCGCACGATCAGCCCTCGCACGCCGCAATTGAATTTCTGTCTCTGGTGCGCGAGCACCTGAGCGACCCCTTGCGAAAGAAGAAGAAGAAATGACGTATAAAGACGCAGCCGGAAAAATTTCCGGCTTCCCCTGACCGCTTCAGGCAATACGCTGCAGCAATAAAAAAACGGCCCGCCAACCCAATGCCTTCACAGTGGGTCGGCTGACCGCCGCAGGGCTCAAACCGTGCGAACCTGATCGGCTAGCGCTCGTCGAGCCAGGCCTGGAGAATGGCCTCAAGCACGCGCTCGTTGCTCGCTTCGGGATCATCCTCGAAGTCGGGCAGCGCCAGAACACGCTCGCGCAACTCGCTCAAACGCAGCGTCGTCGGATCAAGATCCGGCTCGTTGTCGTAGAGCTCCTCGGCGATGTCGCGCGCGGAGCGGTTTTGCGTGCCCTTGAAAACCATGTGCTCGATGAAGTGGCTCAGGCCGTTTTCCTCCGGCAGCTCGTTCATGCTGCCCACCCGGACCCACACGCCCACCGTGCAGCTGCGCACATGCGTCAGGCGCTCGCCCGCCAGGCGCAGGCCGCCGGGCAGGGATACGGACT
>USAL01000100.1 GCA_900552545.1 uncultured Sutterella sp.
CTCTTGTAGCCGGCGCTTAAGCGCGCGACTGCATCGCGCAGTTCACCGTCCACATTAGGATAGTCCAAAACAACCTTCTGGTGAATACCGATATTGTTGTTGATGATGAATTCAAGACGAGCCAAACCGACACCCTTGTTCGGAATCGATTGGAATTCAAAAGCCAACTGCGGGTTACCCACGTTCATCATGATCTTCACGGGGATGTCGGGCAACGCACCGCGGTTGCTTTCCTCAACGGCGAACTCCTGAACGCCCTCGTAGATGTTGCCGGTGTCGCCTTCGGCGCAGGACACGGTGACGGGCTGATCCTCGCTCAGAACCTCGGTGGCGTCGCCGCAGCCCACGACGGCGGGAATGCCGAGCTCACGGGCAATAATGGCCGCGTGGCAGGTACGGCCGCCGCGGTTGGTGACGATGGCGCTCGCGCGCTTCATCACGGGTTCCCAGTTGGGGTCGGTCATGTCGGTGACGAGCACGTCGCCCTTCTGCACGCGATCCATTTCGTCGGCGCCGTGCACGATGCGGACGGCGCCAGCGCCGATCTTCTGACCGATGGCGCGGCCCTGGACGAGAACCTTGCTCTTCGTCTTCAGCGTGTAGCGCAGCTGCACGTCGGCCTTGTTCTGGCGGCTCTTCACCGTTTCAGGACGCGCCTGAAGGATGTAGATCTTGCCGTCGGTGCCGTCCTTGCCCCATTCGATGTCCATCGGACGACCGTAGTGCTCTTCGATGATGCAGGCGAACTTGGCAAGTTCAATGACGTCGTCGTCGGTGATCGCAAACTGACGGCGATCCTCGGCGGGAACGTCCACCGTGCGCACCGAGCGGCCCGAAGCCATCTCCGGATCAAACTCCATCTTGATGAGCTTGCTGCCCAGGGTCTTGCGCACGATCGGGTACTTGCCCTGCTTGAGGATGGGCTTGTGCACGTAGAACTCGTCGGGGTTGACGGCGCCCTGAACAACGGTTTCGCCCAGGCCGTAGCTCGCCGTGACGAACACCACCTGATCAAAGCCGCTTTCGGTGTCAAGCGTAAACATCACGCCCGCGGCGCCCTTGTCGGAACGGCACATGCGCTGCACGCCCGCCGACAGAGCCACTTCCATGTGGGTGAAGCCCTTGTGCACGCGGTAGCTGATGGCGCGGTCGTTGTAGAGCGAGGCAAACACCTCCTTCATGCGGGCGAGCACCTGATCGATGCCCACGACGTTGAGGTAAGTTTCCTGCTGACCGGCAAAGGAGGCGTCCGGAAGGTCTTCAGCAGTGGCCGAAGAACGCACGGCAACCGAGATTTCCTCGGCGTCGCCCTTCAACCAGTCGTAGAACTCGCGGATTTCCTTTTCGAGCTCGGCCGGGAACGAGGCCTCTTCAATCCACTTGCGGATCTCGGCGCCGGCCTGAGCGAGCGCCTTGACGTCCTCGATGTCGAGTCCCTTGAGGCGTTCGGAAATGCGGTCCTCAAGACCACCCTCCTTCAGGAACAGGCGGAACGCTTCGGCCGTCGTGGCGAAACCGTCGGGAACACGAATGCCTGCGCTCGTGAGCTGGCTGAGCAGCTCGCCCAGTGAAGCGTTCTTCCCGCCCACGCGGTCAACGTCAGTCATACGGAGCTGACTGAAAGGAAATACATAGCGGCCTTGAACCATTTGATCCTCTGAAAAATGTTCGCACCCCGCGCGAGCCGTGCATATAAAAAAAGCGCTCCGCGGCAAGGAACGTCATTGAAAACTTGACCGTATTCTAATGGCTTGAATGCACAAGCGAAACCCGAAAAGCGTCTCGCGCAAAGAACATCGTTGCCAAATGCGGCGCGCGGGGCCAAAAAGCCCGACTTTTTACTGGGTTAACCCTTAATTTTCTCGATCCGTTTTTACCCATGTAAAACGGCCCTTGGAAAATCAAGGAGAGAACGGACGGCAAATCACGTGCGCTAAAATGCGACGCCTCAAGGGCAGTAAAGCCCTTTTTCAACTTTTCTCTTGACCTTTCTTGTCGATTCCTGCCGATTGTTCAGAAACTTTGCGGCAGCCTTCCGGCAGCTTTGAGGTTCGCGCATGACCGAAGATACCCAGTTTTCACCCGAGCACGCCTGCGCATGCAGCGATCAGTGCGCCTGCAGCGACAGCCAGTGGCGCCCCGTCTTCATCGTAAGCGACGGCACGGCCATCACGGCCGAGACGCTTGCGCACTCGGTAATGACCCAGTTCCCGGATCTGAGCTACGACAAGCAGCGCATCCCCTTCATCGACACGATCGAAAAGGCCAAGCAGACCGCCGAAAAGATCAACGCCGTGCAGCGCCGCAAGGGCGTGCGCGCCCTGGTCTTTTCGACCTTCGTTGATCCCAATTTGTCGCGTGCCTTCATCACGGCCTGCGACGGCTTTCAGATCGAGCTCTTCCGCTCGTTCGTGGGCCCTCTGGAGCGCGAGCTCAACATGAAGAGCGTGCACACGGTAGGCGCCACGCACAAGATCAAGAACGAGGAGCGCTACAACAAGCGCATCGCCGCGATCGACTACACGCTCACGCACGACGACGGTCAGACGAACCGCGGGCTCGACGAGGCCGAGGTGATTCTCGTCGGCGTCTCGCGCTCGGGCAAAACGCCCACGTCGCTTTTCCTTGCCATGCAGTTCGGCATCAAGGTCGCCAACTACCCGTTGATTCCGGAAGACTTCGACCGCGGCACGTTGCCCGAAGCACTTCTGCCCTTGAAGGACAAGCTCTTTGGTCTTTCGATCAAGCCCGAGCGCCTCTCCGAAATCCGCAATGAGCGGCGTCCTAACTCGCGCTACGCGAGTCTTGAAAACTGCCGCGCCGAAATTTCCGCGGCCGAAGCTCTCATGACCGCCTACGGCATCCACTGGCTCAACTCGACCACGAAGTCGATTGAAGAGATCGCCACGACGATCATCGCCAAGTTGAACCTTCAGGGCTCAAGCTCGCGCGCCTGCGCCTGCTAAGAATCGTTCCTTCTTCCCAGGACGACTGCCTGTGCGGGGTGTTTCACGCCCCGCCGGCACGATTCCGCAGATACAAAAGAACAAAAAAGGACACCCGCGACTACATAAAACACTCTAGGCCGATGATCCACTTTCCCGCTAGGATATCGGCCGTGGCGATCCAGGCACGCAGGGCCATGCGCATTCACCAAATCGCATCTTTCTAAGCACTCCCCTGGTTTTGCTGCAAATTTCTTCGCGCTTACAGCGCTGAAGGGAAAGCCGTGCGCGGCCGCAGGCGTCATGCCTTTGGCCGCCCGCCTTCCTTGAAGCGCCGCAGGCTTAGACTTCCACATCTGATTCATCAGACAAGCTTGACCGGCATGCGCCCGACAGCGCAGTGCACCGGCCCAGGAGATAGTACAAATGAAAAGTCCCATTCGCGTGGCCGTGACCGGCCCTGCCGGCCATATCGGATACTCCCTGCTCTTTCGCATCGCCGCAGGCGATCTGTTCGGCCCCGATCAGCCCGTCATCCTTCACATGCTTGAGCGCGACACGCCCGACAGCATGAATCGCCTCAAGGGCGTGATGATGGAGCTTGCCGACAGCGCCTTTCCGCTTCTCGCGGACATGATTGCCTCGAGCGATCCGATGGTGGCCTTCAAGGACGCGCAGGCTGCGTTCCTCGTGGGCGCCCGTCCCCGCACCAAGGGCATGGAGCGCTCGGAGCTGCTGAGCGCCAACGGCGAAATCTTCACCGTCCAGGGCAAGGCGCTTGACGCCGTCGCAAGCCGCGACGTCAAGGTGCTCGTCGTGGGCAACCCCTGCAACACCAACGCCTGGATCACCATGAAGTCGGCGCCCTCGCTCTCGCCCAAGTGCTTCTCGGCAATGCTCCGCCTTGCCCACAACCGCTCGCTCTCCCAGCTCTCCGCCAAGACCGGCAAGCCCGTTGCGAGCATCAAGCAGATGGCCGTCTGGGGCAACCACTCGAACTCGATGTATCCCGACATCCGCTTCTGCACGATCGACGGCAAGGCCGCGACCGAATGCGTTGACGACGCCTGGTACCACGACACCTTCATCCCGACCGTCGCCACGCGCGGTGCGGCCATCATTGAAGCTCGCGGCGCGAGCTCGGCTGCGAGCGCTGCCTCGGCCGCAATCGACCACATGCGCGACTGGTTCCTCGGCACCAACGGCTCCTGGGTCACGATGGGCATCCCGTCCGACGGCAGCTACGGCGTTCCCGAAGGCGTGGTCTGCGGCATGCCGGTCGTCTGCGACGGCAAGGGCGGCTACGAAATCGTCAAGGACCTCCCCTTTGACGCGTTCAGCCAGGAAAAGCTCAACAAGACGGTTGCTGAACTCCAGGGCGAGATTGAAGCCGTCAAGCACCTCTTCAGCTAATCGCACATCAAAACCGTGCCGTCCGCGTGACTTGAGTGCACCGTGCACGCAGGCCTAAGCGACGGCATCAAGGTTTACGCCTAAGGCGCTTTGCGAAGACAATTTGACGCGAAGCGCCTTTTTTGCATCCGCGCCCATTCCATCAGCCTCCCGCAGGGATTTCCCGGGAAGTTTTTTCTTAGAATAGTCCGACGCGCCCAAGGATTTCGAAGACGGTGACGCGGGCTATCGACGACGTCAAAGACTCAAAGCCTCCGCCCCTCCTCCCCTTCTCCGAAGTCCCTTACCCGCGGCAAGCATCCGCTTCCCTTCAAGCCCCTCGGCGCCCTCAGCGGCAGGAAACGGACGACCGACCAAAAGAACATGAATCTCAGGAGAACGATCACCATGTCTCAAAGCACAGCCTGCGCCCTTCGCGACAGATGCCGTGCGGCGCTTGACGCCGCCGGCCGCTCCTACAGCTACTTCAGCCTTGCACAGCTGCAAAAGGAAACCGGGATTGCCTTAGGCCGCGTGCCGGCGACGATTCGCATCGTTCTCGAAAGCGTGCTGAGAAACTGCGATGGAACGGCGATTACGGAAGACGCGGTCACGCGGCTCGCCAAGTGGACCGCGCAGGGCCGCCGCGAGGAAACGCCTTTTGTCGTGAGCCGTGTGCTGCTTCAGGACCTTACGGGCGTGCCGCTTCTTGTCGACATCGCCAGCATGCGCGAAGCCGCCCGCGAGCGCGGCATTGATCCGCACCGAATCGAGCCGCTGGTGCCCGTTGATCTCGTCGTCGACCACTCGGTCATGATCGACAAGAACGCCTCCCCCACGGTGCTTGAAGAAAACATGAAAATCGAGTTCTCGCGCAACCGCGAGCGCTACGGGTTTCTCAAGTGGGGCATGCAGGCCTTCAAGACCTTCGGCATCGTTCCGCCGGGATTCGGCATCTGCCATCAGGTGAACTTGGAGCACCTTGCCCGCGGCGTGTTCGTCAACGACGACGGCCTCGTGTGGCCCGACAGCGTCGTCGGCACCGACAGCCACACGGTGATGGTCAACGGCCTTGGCATCATCGGTTGGGGCGTGGGCGGCATCGAAGCCGAGGCGGCCATGCTCGGGCGCCCGATCTATATGCTCGCGCCCGACGTGGTGGGCGTGCACCTCACGGGGACGCTCTCGCCCGAGTGCACGACGACCGACCTCGCGCTTTACATCACGCAGGCGCTGCGCGCACGCAAGGTCGTCGGCAAGTTCGTTGAATTCTTTGGCCTGGGCGCAGCCTCTTTGGCCGTCCCCGAGCGCGCCACCATTGCCAACATGGCTCCCGAATACGGCGCTACGATGGGCTACTTTGCAGTCGACGAGAAGACGATCGACTATCTGCGCCAGAGCGCCCGCAGCCCCGAGCAAGTCGAGTTGATCGAGAAGTACTTCAAGGCCCAGGGGCTCTTCGGCATTCCCCGCATGGGCGACATCGAGTACACGGACGTGGTCGAAATCGACCTGGGCAAGATTCGTCCCTCGATCGCGGGCCCGAGAAAGCCGCAGGAGCGCATCGAGCTCTCCGAGGCCGCACATGCCTTTAAGCAAATGCTTGTGAAGCCCGTCGACGAAGGCGGCCTTGGCGTTCCCGCCTCGGCCGTGCACGAATCGGCTGAAACGCGCACCGGTCCCCTCTCGCACGGCGACATCGTGATTGCCGCCATCACCTCCTGCACCAACACCTCCAATCCGGGCCTGAAGCTGGTGCTCACCGCCACGGCCACCGTGGCCTTTGAGGGGGACTACCCCGTGCAGCTGTCCTCGGTGGAGTCAAACGGCACCGTGACGCTGGCCGACGCGGACGGCGTGGCTCAAATCGGCAGCATCAACGCCGTCAGCGAGGTCAAGCTGGGCCTTTCAAACGAGAGCTTTGCCGGCACCGTCACGGGCGACATCACGGCCGGAAGCAACGTCTATGTGGGCTATAGCGGCGCCTATTTCACCGGAAAGATCGGCGGCAGCATCTCGGGTGCAGCCAGTGTGACCATCTACAACAGCGGCACCCTGGGCGCCGCCGGCAAGAGCATTTCGGCGGGCACCGGAAACCTTACGCTGGTCAACGGCAAGAGTACGGACCCCACCGGCACGGTGCTTAGCGACGTGGTCAACAAGGGCAGCGCCGGAACAATGGGCATCACCAACTACGGTACTCCCATGGCCGGAAAGATTGAGCAAAAGAGCAGCGGCCTTTTGACCCTGACCGGCACCGCCGCGAGCGGCCGTCAGTACACCGGGGACATCTCGGTGGACCCAGAGCAGAGAATAACCGGAAGCATCGGCGAACACCGCGGGCAAGACGCGGTGAAGGATGGCTTCACCGGCGGGACGGCCGGGATCGCCGTGGGCAGTCGGGCGG
>USAL01000101.1 GCA_900552545.1 uncultured Sutterella sp.
ACGGCCGAGAGCTCCTCGTCGGTAAGCTTGGCGCCGTCGGCGAGCGTGATCGAATACACGACGCCGCGCTCGACGCGCAGCACGTCGTTGATGCCGGTGTTGTGCACGATGTCGGTTGCCTTCGACGCCCAGGGGCTGATCGTGCCCAGACGCGGCACCACAAGAAACGCGACGTCGGCACGAACGTCCTCGGCGGGATCGCCGTAGTCAAGCAGCGTTTCAAGGCGCTTTTGCTCGGCCTCGCCGAGCGCGTGCTCGGCATGAACAAAGTGAATGTAGCGGCCGCTGACGGCTGTTACTGCGCGCGCAGCACCCTCGAGCCGGGCAAGAAGCCGTTCGGCTCGGAAGGTCGACAGTGCACGGGAACCGGGGATCCTGATAACGACGGATGCGTTGGACATAGATGGCTCAAAAAACCGTTGGAAGATGAAATCGTGGCCCGCCCCGGCGCAAAGCGCTTTTCGAACCCCTCCGCTCCCCTATCAAACGTGCCGGTTGATGACCGGCATTCGTTTAAAAAAGAGGCCTTCGGGAGGTGTTTTTGCTTGCCGGGCGGTCAATCTATGGATTATACGAGATGCACATTGCCCTTTTGCCTTTCTTTTTACTCGAGGAGGGCTCCCCGCACACCTTGTTTCACGCCTTGCTGCCGCCCGGAGAGCCCGGAGAGAATAGGTAATTTGCAGCAGTACGCCGCCTGCTGGTCTAAAATCCAGGCGGCGTTGACGGCCGCAGGCTTCCTTGCGGGCCTATTTTTGCCCCTCGGTGCGATTGCCCGGCCTTCACGAGAAACGCTCATTTTTCGATCGCTACGCTTTTTTCCGATCAAGGTTATGGCTCAACAAATTCTCAATCTCGACGAGCTCTCCGCTCTCGAGCATCGCTTCAGCAACGTTCTGCCCGAGGGCGAACTCATGCGCCGCGCCGGCCGCGCTGTGGCTGAAAAAATTCTTGCCGAGCGCCCCGACGCGCAGCACGTCGTCATTGCCTGCGGCCCTGGCAACAACGGCGGCGACGGCTTTGCCGCCGCGCTTTTCCTGAAGAACAAAGGCAAGCGCGTCACCTGCGCCCTGATCGGCTGCGACAAACCCAAGACCGAGGAAGCCCGCATGATGTTTGATGCCTGGGTCTCGGCCGGCGGCATGGTGATTGCCGACCCCTACAGCGCCGACAAGGCCGACGTCGTGGTCGACGCGATCTTCGGCACGGGTCTGAAGAAGGCGCTCGCAGGCGACTTCCTCGACGCCGCAATGTGGTTCAACGAGCGCCGGGCGCTTCGCGTGTCGATCGACATCCCGACGGGCCTTGACGCCATGACCGGCCACTGGGTGGGCGGCATCAAGGGGTGCCACGCCGACATCACGATGGCGATGCTCGCTCCGAAGGCTGGCTGCTACATGTGCGACGGCGCCGATGCCGCAGGCGAAATCATCGTCAACGAACTCAACGTCTCGGTTCCCCTCTCGACCCTGGGCGTGATTGATCAGAGCGACTTCCGCCACGTCTGCGAGCGGCGCGACCGCAACACCCACAAGGGCACCTACGGGCACGTCGCCGTGATCGGCGGCGCCGACGGCACGGTCGGTGCGGCGCTTCTTGCCGCCCGTGCGGCGCTCGTGATGGGTGCCGGGCGCGTGACGGTTGAACTCATGAGCGAGAAGGCCCCGGCCTACGACATGCTCTATCCGGAACTCATGTTTGCGACCGAGCCGGTTGATCTCACCAAGACCACCTGCAACGTGGTGGGCTGCGGCATGGGCTTTTCCGACAAGGCCCGTGCGCGCCTTGAAGCGGCGATCGCAAGCCCCGCGATGCTGATTCTTGATGCCGATGCGTTGCGCATGATCGCCGACGACCAGAAGCTTCAGGACGCAGTCCTTGCGCGCCGCTCGCACACCGTGATCACCCCGCACCCAGGCGAAGCCGCCGCCATTCTTGGCAAGGCCATCAAGGACGTTGAAGCCGACCGCATCAATACCTGCCGCGAGCTGTCGCTGCAGACGGGCGCCATCTCGATTCTGAAGGGTGTCGGAAGCGTCATCGCGCTTCGCAGCTCGCGCTGCTGGATCAACCCGACTGGCAACGCCTCGCTTGCAACCGCAGGCTCGGGCGATGTGCTGGCCGGCATGCTGGGCGCCCTCTTTGCCCAGCACTACGACCTCGTGAGCGCCACGCTCGGCACCGTGTACCTGCACGGTGCGGCAAGTGAAGGCATCTACGCGGGCATGACCGCAGGCGACATCGCGCAGAACGCCGCCGCCATCCTTGATCAGATGCGCGAGGACTTCACGCGCTGATGCAAGGCCCCCTGTAGCGTCGCAATCAACGACGCTTCATGAGCAAACCCTTACGACCCGGCAGGTTCACGCAGCCTTGCCGGGTTGTTTTTCCTTAAAAACAATTACCTAATCTAATGTACTACAAGGATGAGGGAATATCCTATCTGCGACATTTCCCTCCCCTGAACTCTCCCGCATCGCGGGAAAATCCCGGGCGCTTGAGGTAAAAAAATCGCCTGCGGCCGCATGGCATTGCGCTCACGACCGCAGGCTGCAAGAGGAAAGGGACAAAAGAAGAACAAATGACTGAGGCGTTCTGCCGAACACCGTAAAACCTTTTGGCAAACGCACTTGCCCGGCTTCGGCAGAAAACGACAGACGATCGGGTTTACCGCACACCGAACCTACCAAGGGAGACGGAACCTGCCGCCGCTGTCGATTTCCTTCGCGAAACCAGACGCCGTCAAAACGAACGGTTGCCGACCGCCTGTGACTACATCCTAATGCCGGAACTTCCAATCCGCCTTATTATTAGCAAAGCTAATGATTTTCCATTCTCTCACCTAATCCATCATGCCAAGCATCAAGTCGGCGGCGGCTCCCATGAATCCTCAAAAATCCGCACCGCTATCGCAGGAACCGTTGGGCGGCGCTTCCGGCCGCCGCGAATTTGCCTCCGACATCGCCGCAGGCGCTTTCGGCCCGGTGAGCGGCCCGCACCGCAAAATTGACCTTCGCGCCGTGCAGCCCGCGCAGCTTGCGGTGTTCGTGCTTGCCGCAAGAAGTCCCTCGTTTTCAGAGGCCGCGCGCCGCCTAGGGCTCACGCAGTCGGCAGTCTCGCAGGCCGTTGATCGTCTCGAGCGCCTTCTTGACGTTCGCCTCTTTGACCGGACGGTGCGCCCACCGCGGCTCACGCAGAGAGGCGAAGAGATCCTTGCTCCCGCGCAGGACGTGGTGAGAGAATCGCAGCGCTTTCTTCGCGCCGTCGCAGCCATCCTTACCGGTCAGCTCCGGTCGCTTCGCTTTGGAATTACCGAGGGCGCCGCAAGCTACGCAAGCAGCGAAATCGAAGCGGCGCTGTTGCCCATGGTGGAAAACTTCGACGCCCAGTGGGGCCTCATTCCGAAGATCGTTCAGGACTTTCACGAGGGGCGCTTTGACGTTGCCGTGGCGCCCGACATCCCGGCCGAAGACCGGTCTCTTGCCCGCATGCTTGTTTCGGAGCGCTACCTCATCGTCTACCCCAAGACCGAGAGGATCGACGCCGACATGCTCCCGCCCGAGCAGCTCTTTGCAAGGCTCACCCTGCCCTTCGTTTCAAGCCGCCACGAATCCCTCGACTGGCGCCGCTCGCAGGCCATGCTGCGCATTCTGGGTCTGAGCGTGCACCGGCGCATCGTGATGGAAAACGCCCAGTCGGCCACCAATGCCGTCTGCCGAGGACTTGGCTGGACCATCCTGCCTCCGATGAGTCTCTGGAGCATCCGCGATTCGCTCCAGGACGTGACGGTACATCTAACCGGAACGGCCAACATTGAAAAAACGCTCTGGGCGGCGGCGCGCACCACCACCTACATCCCGGTGCTCGAAAAGATCGCGTCGGTCTACCGCAAGATGCTCAAGGAGAAGTGGCTCCCCGATCTCGTCGCGCGCAAACCCGTACTCGGGCAATTTGTGCACGTCGGCGCCGACGACTGAACTCGTGACCGGGCCTTCGATCCGGTCAAGCCCCTCCCCGCCTTACGCTGCCTCCTACAATCCGACCTGCGCTCAAAAAGGGGCAGCCCCGTCAGAGAGACTGCCCCGCAAATGAGGCTCCCGGCAAGGCTGGTCAATTCCTTACGCGAGTGCCTCAGGGGAAATTTAGAGTTTTTCTTGGTTAGAAGAGGATCTTCACCGTCGCCCCGACACCATGGGAGGTGACGTCGCTGCCGAAGGCACCTGTGTAGGAGACCCCGAGCGTTGCGCTCTTGCCGATTTCGGCTTCAATGCCAAGGCTCACCACGCCCAAACCGTTGAGCTCATCGCCCTTGAGCTGCGCGGTACGCGCGTCGCCCACGCTCATGCGGGCCGTACCCTGGTTGTCGCCCATAAACTGCAACCAGGCGAGATCGCCCTTCACAGCCATGCGGGCGTTGCCGAGCATGAAGTTCTTCTTGCCGCGCACGCCGAGGTTGAAGGTCCACACGTCCTGATCGTCAAATTCGGTCTTGAACGCATGGTTTCCAACGCGCTCGGTAAAGCCGTCGGCGCTCACGTGCATGTAGCCAAGGCCCGCGTACGGCTCAACCGAGAAGCTCTCGGTGACAAAACCGCGATAGCCCGCCTCAACAAAGAGCTGCGTCACGTCGGCATCGTACGAGACATGATTGCGCTGGGAGTCCGCACCAACGGTGAGCGTGCGGTCGCCCGAGCGATCCTGCGACGTGTAGATGAGGCCGTAGCCGAGACCCACGAGGTCCCAGTTGTTCTGACCGTAGATGCCAAAGTGCAGATCGTCGCTGTCGACCTTGCCCGCACGAGCAGCATCAAGCTTCGTCGTGCCGTAGCCAAAGAAGATGCCAGTCTTGCTGTCGAGGCCGTAGTGGTACTCGGCGCCGATGTAGCCCGCATAGGCGTCGACGTCGGCATTGGCCGAGCCGCCGTCAAGACTCATCCAGGCCCCGGTTCCAGTCGCCCACAGACGCACGCCGTTTCCAAGCTCGGTCGTCTTGGCCGTGCCGGCATCGGCCGCGATCTCCTTGATCGTGCGCGTCATGGAGGCCGAATTCATCAAGGTCGCCTGCTGCATCTTGAGGTGCAGGTCGCTGCCAAGAGAGGCAACCGTGTTGCGGAACTGATCCTTGGACGAAAGCGCAAGTTCGCCTGTGATCGCGCTCTCGGCCGCGCCCACGATGGCACTTGCCACGGCAGCCTGCGGCGCATTGCGGGCAAAGTCACTCGCGGCCGACTGGTTGCGGCTCATGGTCGCCGTGAGCTTGTTGTCCTTGACGGCGACTTCGGTTGTCAGGAACGCGTAGTCAGGCGTGGGAGGCGCATTCTCGACGCCCTCGAGCTTTTCAGCCGTCACGGACCCCGTGATGGTCTCGCCGCCCATAACTGCGGCCATGACGTCCTTGTCAAGCGCCGTAATCGTCAGCGACGAACCTTCCTTGAAGGTGAGCGCGCCGACGTTGACGTCCTGGCCCGCTGCGAGAGCATACGTGCCGCCCTTGTTGACGGTGATGTCAACCGAGTGGCCAGCGTCGGCCAAGGTCTTCAGCTCACCCTTCATCGTGAACTTGTCGTCGTACGCATTGATGATGCCGAAGGTGCCGCCGTTGACGACCACCTTGCCGCTGATGGACTCATCGTCACCCGCGGTCACGCCGAAGGAATGGTTGAAGCCGTAGAGCCCACCGGCTTCAACAACCGTGCCGCCGCGGTAGGTGTTGTTGCCCGTCATGACGAGCGTACCGGCGCCGCGCTTCACAAGCGACCCTTCATACGCGCGCGACTCAATCGCGGCAATGCGTTCCTTGTAGTACTTGGTTCGCCAGGCGATCGCGTCTTCCTTGCTGATCTGCTCCTGCTTTTCGTTCAGGCCGACGATGTCGTCCTCCGTATTGAGGAGCACGTCGCCAAGAAGATTCTTTTCGCTTTCAGACAAGTCAGCGATGGATTTGAGCTCAAGCGTCGGGTTCTTCAACCACTTCTCAGCCGCGGCCTTCCACTTGGCATCCTCCTCCTTGCGCTGATCAAGCGCAACGTTGGTGATGCTGTTTGACCAAACATCCAAGGACGTCGCGGCCATGTTGTAGTTGAATTCGCCAAGGAACTGGCCCGGACCGTACATGCCCTTGTTGAGATCAGGCACGCCCCAGCCCATGCGGTCTGAAACCTGACCGTCGGTCGAGATCGTCTTGTCCGTATTGGCCCAGCCGTCCATCACGTTGCCGTCGGGGTTGTAGTGATTGGTGGTCGTAAACATGACGTCGCGCACCTGGACGGCGCTCATGTCGGCATAGCGCGACATCAGCACGGTGAGCGCACCGGTGACGTGGGGTGCGGCCATCGACGTACCGGAAGCGTTTTCCCACTTCGGCGCACCGTTCGATAGATCGACCTTCGAACCATAAATGCCTGAACCCGGAGCCGTCACCGTCCACCACTTGGCTAGACCGGCCTCGTTCCATTGATTGTTGAGAGCATAGGTGGGCTTTTCGGCATTGGCAGTCTTCATCAAGCCTGCAACGGCAACCCAGTTCTTTTCAGCCGACGGATTGAAGTACGAATAAAGCGGCCGGTAGTAGGGATTGGCAAAGTCGCGGTTGCCGGTCGTAAAGACCTGAATGACGTTCGTGTCCTTCACCGCTTCGTAGGCGCCGTCCACAAAGGAAGTGAACTAAGGTCATCGTTGCGGAATTTTGAATCTCAAAACGAATACGGCTATAAGCCATGTATCAAAAGGAGGTTTC
>USAL01000102.1 GCA_900552545.1 uncultured Sutterella sp.
GGGGACAAGCTTGCAAAGCCCGGCATTGTCGAGATGCCCGACGGCACCCGGTTGTTTGCTCGGAGACTCTTCGTTGACGAAGAAAAGGGCGTCTGCGCCGCCTTCATCGTTCAAGGTGAGGCTGAAGCGCCTGAAGAAGCATCAAAGGCCGGCATCACGCCTGACGCGCGTACGCAGCTGTTTGCAGCTTTGGGCGGCGGCGTTCTGTTTGAAGACGCCGGCACCGAAGAGGGTGACCACAAGGACGATCTCGACTCCCTCACTGACGAACTCAAGCACGCTCTTGACCGCGAGCGTCGGCGCTTTGCGCACGCGATCTCCTGCCGCCTGCAGCTTCTGCGGCGCAGTCTCTCCGAGGAAATCCGTCTGCTGCGGCTCAAACTTGGTCGCTACAAACTTGCCGCAACGCTTGAGCGCATTTCTTCGCGTCTCGCAGAGCGTGAAGCGGTCTCAAATCCGTCGCCGCATGCCTAAAAAACGCTGCCCGCAGTTCGGAGACGCCCTCTGTCGTACCCGATGCGGCGCTCTTTGAGATGACAATTCCCGTTGGGAACACGGTGCGCGTTGTGCCTGCGAATGAGAGCACCGAAGCGCTTGCCCTGCGCGACGACGTGATCGCACGTGCCGCCTGCCGGGCGCTGGGGTGGGATGCTGCAGAGCATGGTGAGGAGCTCACTGCTGCCCAGCTTGAGGAGCGAATCAAGAAGACGGCCGCAGAGATCCATGAGATGGAAGCGCAAAACGCCGACATCCATTTCAATAAGCGCCTTGCGTTGTACCTCGCGCTTGCCTGGGCCGCCGGCATTGTCGTGGGCTATGTCTTCTGGCAGGCCGGACCGTTGGGGCGGTGTCGAGGGTTTTGGCTTTTCGGCAAGAAGCCATGAAAAAGCCGCACGCGCTTTGTTTTTCAGCGGGTGCGGCTTTTTTCAGGTGAAGAGCTCGGATTGCGGCAGTCGCTCTTAGAGGCGTCTTACCTTGTCGGCGTTTTCAGCCACAAGGCGACGGCCGCGGGGCGTGCCGTAGGTGAGCGCCACGCGCGGGCTTGCTGCGAGATACACCGTCCAGAAGAGAGCCCAGCCGAAGAGCTGCAGCATCGAAGCCTGCGTCAACGCCAGCTTGAAGAACCAGCTCTGGAACATCGCCACGCCCGGGCCCATCACCCAAAGCATGACGATCGTGCTTGCCACGGCGCCCGGCGTGCGCTTCGTGGCAATCTGATAGATCGTGAGCGCCCCGAGGATGATGGCAAACACCGTGGGCAGCACTGCAACGCCTGCCTGCACCATCATTTCCGCGTTGCGCACGAGCATGAAGAAGAATTCGCTCGTAATGAACGTGGTTTCCCAGACGGCGCGCAGAAACCAGGCGATTTGGCCGAGGATGAAGATCCACAAAAGGCCGCCGAAGCCGCTCTTGATGTTGGGCGAGGTGAGCACCGGGGGCTTGGTGCGTGCATAGCAGCCGATGATCCAGGTGGGAACAAGCACGATGACGACGATCAGGGCGCCGAAGAAAAAGGTACGCATGTCTGGTTGGTCGCGTAGGAAGGACTTTCTGCAACGGATGGCGGCACAAGCTTCGTGCTGCGCCGGCGGAAAGCCGTAAGAAAAAAGGGATGTGAGGGGCTGATTTTGCCCAAAAATCGGGCGGTGCGCGTCAAGCACCCCGCAAAGATTTTTTCGGGCGGCCGAAGCCGCCCGATTTCTGCGTCTGCGAGGAGTCGATCAGAACGTGACGTGGTCGGGATCTAGGCCCGAGAAGCCCGTCTGCGGGAGCGAATCGAGCCGCCCCATGTCTTCGTCCTCAATGGAGAAACTGAAGAGATCGGCGTTCTGACGGCGCCGTTCGGGGTTCAAGGACTTGGGCAGCGCCACCGCGCCGTGCTGCAGGCACCAGCGAAGCGCGATCTGAGCGCTCGAGACGCCGTACTTTTCGCCAAGCTCCACCATCACGGGGTGACGGATGAGCGCACCGCGTCCAAGGGGCGACCAGGATTCGATCTGGATGCCGCGCTCCTTGCAGAATTCGACGGTGGGGTTTTGGGTGTAGCCGGGGTGAAACTCGATCTGGTTTACCATTGGCGCAATCGTGGCACGCGCGAGAAGCGGCACGAGGTGATGCACGAGGAAGTTGCTCACGCCGATGGCGCGCACGCGGCCGCTCTAGTAGAGGTCTTCCATTGCGCGCCAGGTGCCCGAGTTGATGCTCTGCCACGTCATGGGTTCGCCGCGCGCCGCAGGCCAGTGAATGAGGTACAGATCGAGATAGTCGAGCCCGAGCGTTTCAAGTGTCTTGTTGAACGCGGCGATCGTCTCGTCGTAGCCTCGGTCGGTGTTCCAGAGCTTGCTTGTGACGAAGATTTTTTCGCGCGGCAGGCCGCAGGTGCGCACCGCACGGCCGACGCTGCGCTCGTTGCCGTAGATGTGCGCGGTGTCGATGTGGCGGTAGCCGATGCTGATCGCATCGTGGATGTGCGCAACGAGCTCGTCGTCGTCGGGAATTTGCCAGGTGCCGAAGCCGATGCAGGGGATCCTGACGCCGTTGGACAATTTAAAGCCGCTCGCGATGGTTGGCACTGTGTACTCCTCTGTGTGCAGACAAATGGTTGCATTTGGACGAAGCGGCATATTTTATCAAAGTGCCTTCAAGCGCAGTTTGCGTCGTCATGAAGCCATCGGTCGGGAGCATGATTGCAGGAGCATCATTGCGCTTGTGCGGCGCGAAAGAGCGTCAGCAACACGCACGCGCTGAAGAAATTGCTGAAGGAAGGAGCACATGCAGACGTTTGAGCTTGACGGAAGGCGGATTGCCGTCAATCGTGCGGCCGATCCCGCCGCCCCGGTCGTGTATCTCAATGCCTATGCTGAGAGCGAAGCGCAGGCCGTCCTGGATGCATTGAATGCTTTGGAAGCGCCAGAGGTGACGCTTGTCGTTGCAAGCGGCTTTGATTGGAACAACGAGATGTCGCCCTGGGCGATCGATGCGATTGCCAAGCACATGGGCCCGATGAAGGGAGAAGCCGACAAGACGCTCGATTGGATTATGAAGCGCCTGGTGCCGGCAATTGAAACGGATGGGGATGGGAGACTTGAGCCCCGCTGGCGGGCGCTCGCGGGCTATTCGCTTGCGGGCCTTTTTGCGCTATATGCCGCCATGCGCACGGATGCTTTTTCCCGCATCGGCTCAATGTCGGGCTCTCTTTGGTATCCGGACTTTGCCCAGTACTTTGCCGCGCATGCGCTCTCGCCCGCTGTGGAGGCAGTCTATTTCTCACTAGGCGACGCGGAGCACAAGAGCCGCAATGAAGTGTTGGCAAGCGTGCGCAGCCGCACCGAGGCCGTCTACAAGGATGTCGAAAGCCGGGGTGTTGCGACGACGTTTGTTCTCAACAGCGGCAATCACTTCCGGGACGCCGACCCTAGAACGGCCGCGGGCATCGCCTGGCTGGCCGCACATCCAGGGAAATAAATCGGGGAAATGAAGAGAAGGGGACTGAGGTCGGGGTTTTATGCCCTTTAAGCCTTTTCCTCGTTCTTCATGAACTGCCGCGCCGAGCAGCAGCGCGGCAGCATGGGCGCATCGGCAGAGGCCGCATGCTCTGCAGCCTTGCCTTCGGTCACCGGCAGCCGGGCCACGAGATGCATGTCGACCGAGAGGTGCGCTGGCATCAACGGCCTCTTGCCCAGGGCTTTTTCAATGGCGCCCGCAAAGGCCGCTTCAAGCTTCCCCTGAAGCGATTCGACGGTTTCAGCATCAGTTGTGAGCGGATTTTTGCGGTCGAAATCAACACACAGGGCCGAGAAGCGCTTTTTCTCGGCATCGAACGCAACCAGAACATTGGTCTTGATGGGAGCGCCGAGCTTGACGGCAAGCCTCCAGCCGGGAAGGCCGACGGGATAGCAAAAAACGGAAGACATGGGCAGATCCGCGAGTGGCGAAAGAGGTGAAAGGGGTGAAGAAGCTTAAAAAGCGCAATAACGAGAGCGCATATTGCGGGCGTATTTTGTCAATTTTAGGGGCTAATACTCAGTTTTTCTGAGTAAAGGGGCGGCATTGCCGAAAAAATTTGCGCGGCACTATCCCGGAAAGGGCCGCTGAGATTAGACTAGCTACGCCTCGGCTGAAGCTTGACGGGCGCCGGCGGCCGCTCGCGCACGGCAGGCTTCGCAAAAAAACAAGAATATTTCAGGGTATAAAAATCATCATGGCTGTCAATGAAATCAGCGGAGTCGTCCTGCCGCTTGTGGCTTGCGTCGTCGTCGCTGCCGGCTTCGGCTGGCAGATGCTTCGCCGCCGCAACCGCAAAGTGAGTTCCCCCAAGCCCTCCCGAGTCCAACGCGATGCCAACGGGCACGTGCTGCCCAATGCGCAGCCTTCCGAAGGGGCGGTGAAAAAGCCCCAGGCCGTCAACGACTTTGATTCGGTCGGCGTCAAGCGTCCCACCATGCTTGCCGTCACGGCAATGCGCGGCGACACCGCCGCAAGCGAACTTTTCATTCAGCGCGCCTTCAAGATCGACCGTACCTTCTGGCATGAGCTCGAAGTCTCGTTTCACGAGATGCGCCGCCTCGACTGCCTTTTTGCCGAAGCCAACAAGCTTGCCTGGGTGCCCGGTAGCGCCTTTGAACGTCACATTTTTGCCGTGAGCTTCTCGCCCGTTCTCGAAGAAGCTCTCAAGCAGGGCTATCACCCGCGCGTGAATGCGACCGCTGCCGACCTGCAGATCGTCGCCATCGACGAAACCGGCCGCCAGTTGGGCGAGCCGATGCAGGTGCCCGACTACGCCTGGGGCGAGCCCGCGCGCGTGCATGCCCTTTGGTGTGCGCTCAATCCCGCCGACAAGCCCCATGAGCTCGAAGGCGAGTTGGTCGATGAGCTCGGCGTTCTCAAGGAGCGCGTCGCAGCGCTCACCGAACATGTTGCGGCGCTGACGGCGCGCAACTGGCAGCAGCGCTTTGACCGGCTTTTTGATATTTCCGAAGATCTTCGCCGCATCGGCGCCGAGGGTGGTCAGGCCGCCGAGCGCCACGTGCGCATCGACGACATCGTCAACGAAGTGCGCGGCGACGCCAAGCGCATCGACGATGCGGTGGCCGAACGTGCACGCACCGTCAAGTCGATTGAAGACGCCGACGACGCACTCGTGCACGCCATCGCCTACCTCTACGTGCGCGAGCTCACGGTGCGCATGCTGCGCGTGTGCGCGCTGCTTCGCGTGATGGCGGGCGACACCTTTGCCCGCGAAGTGCATTGCGCCAATCACATCATCAGCGACCTTGACGAATTCACCGACGTGCGTGCGCTGATCGTGGCGGCGGCCGCCGTTGCGCATGCGCCGCTTGAAAGCGAAAACCACCGCGCCATGAGCGACGGCGAAGTCGAGCGCGCTGGCGCCATTGCGCGTCACTCCCGCGAGCTCGAGCGCCTGCACGATACGCTTGAAGCGCAGCTGCGCGAGCAGGCGCTTGATCTGCAGGCCAAGGTTGACAAGTGTCTGCTGTGGCAGTCGCAGCCGCGCCGCTATGCCGTGCGCATCGACGACACGGGCCACCTCGAGAAGATGTTCGTGCTCGACGCCTGATTGTCGAGTCGATCCAATCGCGGTCAAGGAGCTGCCGGTACTGGACTTCAAGCACTTTGTGCGAAGTCCCGGTCCGGCGGCTTTTGGGTTCTTATGTCTGATTCCTGTCTCCAACTGGCCTTCAGTGACCTGTGGAACTGGGACGTGGGCGCGGAATTTCGAATCTCGATAAAAAAGCCCGGATTACAAGGCCTGCGCCCTTAATCTGAATTGATAAGGGGATCGCATCCCCAGCTGTGAATGGGGCCGAGTTCCATTGTAATAAGATATCCAACGAGTCACAGTATCCTGCGCCTCCTTTCGGCTGCTGAAGCAGCCGGATAACGGTAACGTTTCCCGCTTCAGGGTTGCCCAAAATGATTCGGCCAGAGCGTTGTCCCAGCATTGCCCACGCTCGCTCATAGAGCCACTGATGCACTGGCGCAGCAAAAATTCCTGAAAAACATGGCTGCAGTACTGTGAGCCTTGATCACTGTGAAAAATCAAGCCAGGAGCCAAGTGCTCATTGGCAATAGCCATACGCATGGCGTCCACAACCAGAGACGTTTTCATGGTGGAGTCAAAACTGTAGCCAACCAGGCAACGACTGGCCAGATCAAGCACACTGGCCATGAATAGCCAGCCCTCGTCGGTTGGGATGTAAGTGATGTCTCCGCACCAAGCCTGATTGATCGCATAGCGGTTGAACTGACGGTCAATCAAATTCGGTAGCCGTGCCAGATTGTGGTTGCTGTCTGTGGTGGCAACGTATTTGCGATGGTAGCGATGGAAGATGCCGTTGCTTCGTAAAAGTCTGCGCAGGCGCTTAAAACCAACGCTCAAGCCCTGTTGGCGCAACGCAAGGTACAGGTGCATCACTCCGGGAACCTGCTTGCCGCAGCGACTGATAACGGAGCGCACATGACAAAGCAACTCCGCATCGCTGTGATGCACTCCGTGGCGGTAGTATCGATCAACCTTTAGCCTGTTGCACGACAGCATAAAGTACCCACCAATCGACAACCGAAATGACCCACCCCGGTTGTCGAAGGAGGTACTTTCA
>USAL01000103.1 GCA_900552545.1 uncultured Sutterella sp.
CGACGCTGACGCTCGTCAAGCTGGGAAAGCTCAAGCAGTTCGGCACTCGTGCCGATTACCATCAGCGGCGTACGAAGTTCGTGCGAAACATCGGCCGTAAAAGCCTTTTCACGCTCCAGAGCATCCGACAGGCGTTTCAGCGCGCTGTCGCAGATGCGTGCGAGCATTCCGATTTCGTCGCTCGTCATGAATTTCTCGGCGATGGGACGATACCCCTGTGAAGAAGCCGACCGACGCACCTCATGCGCAAGTCTCTCCACGGGATTGAGAATCACGCGCCGTGCAAACCACAATCCTAGGATTCCGCTCAGGATCAGAAGAAGTATGCCGGTACCCCCCATCTGCAGCCAGATCAGCTTTTCCTGCTCCTCGAATGCCTCTTGGTCGCGCACGTAAAGAAGCACGCCGTCACGAAACCATCCTCGAAAGGTGTAGACCGCCGGTTTGTCGATCACCTCGCTGTAGCCCTCGCCGAGGTGCTTGAACCGTTCGGGCACATCGGGAAGCTCGGGCGCATCACCGTAGAGCATCTCCCCGGGATCAAGCACCGGTCGACGCTTGAGCGCAAGATCTTCGGAAAAATGCGCGAAATCATCGGCCATGGATTCCGAAACCAGGTAGGATTCCACAAAATGCACGCTTCTCCAAAGGGCAAAGGAATATCCTGCCGACAGAAACGCCACGAGAACCACGAGACTTACCATCACGCGCGTCGAAAGCGACTTCGTGCGAACTCTTTCGGTCAACATCTGCTTGGTGATTTCCTACAACTTGTGCACCAGACCAATCCGAAGCCGAACTGCCGGGCATCCGAAGCTAACCCTTGCGAGGATTCTTGCCGCCGGCACTGATGCTCCAGCCCAGTCTCGGATGCGTCCTGATGAGCTCGGTTCCAAAGGGTTAGTCGATCGCCTGCCGCAGCAAGTACAGATTCGAGCGCAGGCTGTCGGAGGCCGGCGCCGCACTGCCCGACCAGACGACGGTCTCCAGCCGCTCGCGGCTGACCACGTTGGGAGAGGCAAGCATCAGAGCCTTGAGAATCTTCAAGCATGTGGGATTCAACTCGATCGTCTGTCCCGCACACGTTACACGCATCGTCTCGCAGTTCATCTCAAGCGCACCCACACGCACGACGGCTTGTTCGGCACCATAAGCGCGCCGCAGCAGCGCCTCGATTCGGGCTGCAAGCTCCCTGAGGGAAAAAGGCTTGACCAGATAGTCGTCTGCTCCGGCTGCAAGTCCTTCGACCCGATCGTCAACGGTATCGCGCGCCGTGAGCATCAGTATCGGCAGCCTCTTGTTGCCGATGCGGATGCGCCGACACAAGCTCACACCGTCCATTCCCGGCAGCCCGATGTCGAGAACAAGCAGGTCAATCTGGCATTCCGAGAGCCGCTCCCAGGCCGTCGCCGAAGTCGTGCTGCTCTCCACGCTCCAGCCGCGCATCGACAGATAGTCCGACACATTGGCAAGGATGTCTGCATTGTCGTCGACAACAAGAATGCGAAAGGCCATGAGAGACACAACTCCTGGAAAACTCCCCGGCTTGCAGGAAACCGCGGCGGTCTGGTCCGACACGCAAGAGCAAACAGGGTCGGAAACGGTCGAAGTGAAATGTGCAAGAAATAAGAAGACGAAAAGAACACTGATCTTGCAGCGAATCCGTCGGACGACTCTTCAAGGTTCACCTCAACAAATTTTCACACTTTCGTCGGAGACGCCTTGCTCAGTCTAAGGGCGTATGAGGCGATCGTCCTGCTCTGAGGAGAAATTTTGCGCAGAGATTTGGTTCTCGTCAGATGCTTTGACGCAATTTTGACGTCCGATTGACGGCTTTTTGACTCAGGGAAAGTGAAATCGGAGCACAAAAATCCGTGGCTCCGCCGCCGGGGACCGAACACGCTTTCTTGCGGCCGCACGCCGGCGGGCGCCGAACATGAATTCACATCAGGATCCTTGAACGATGTCCGATTTCTCTGTTCTCAAGCATTCCACGACTACCAGCGGATCTCCGGGCCTGCCGCCGGCAGCAGGTTCATCCGGCGAACATGCCGTCGATTTCTCCATTCTCCTTTGGATTCTTCTGCCCGCATGGCTCCTTACCTGGTTCATCATCAACCCGCCTCACGGCGTTGACGTCGACATCGCGCGTCTCATCGCCTCGGCAGGCCTGGCCGAAGCTATCGACTCGAGGCTTGGCGCGGGCAGCCGCCCCCTTCTTCACGTCGTGAGCAAATGGACCTCCATCGGCCTTTCTTCAGCTGCGCTGGCGGCGCTCATTGTCACCATGATCCGCTCTCGGAGGAATCCCGAATTTGCCGACCGCGCAAAAGATGCCGTCAAGCGGCTGACCTATTTTCTCATCGCCGTTGCCGTCTGCGTGGCAGTGGTGGCATTCCTCAAGCAGACCACCGGCGTTGCCTGCCCGCGCAACACCATCCCCTTCGGCGGCACCGAACCCATCACTTCGCCCGTCTTCGGCTTTGCCCTGCGGCCCGGGCAGTGCTGGCCAGGCGGCGCCGCCGGGAGCGGTTTCTGCCTTTTTGCGCTCTTCTTCGCACTGCGCGGCCCCTGGCCTCGCCTTGCACGCGCCGCACTCGTTCTGGCTCTCGCACTAGGCTCGATTTCAGGCTTTGAACGCATGACTTCAGGCCTGCACTTCATCTCGCACAACATCGTCTCGCTTCTTATCGACTGGCTCGTTTGCGCCGTGCTCTACATAGCTTTTTTTGCAAGGGGAGCGTGGCTCGCAAAACTGCGCGAAGAACTCACAATAGGAGCAAAGCCTGGATCCGCCATCGCCTTCATGACATTCTGGTGGGTCGCAGTCTTCAACGGCCCCACACTCTGGCACGCCGCTTCAATCAACGGCGAAGCGTTCACACAGACAGGCAGTGCACGACTCTTTTTTGCCTGCACCGCACTCTTTGCCGCCGGCTCCGCCGCCATCCTCACTCTTGTGAGCCTGCTGCCGCGAAAGCCTGCCAAGACCGTGATGCTCGTGCTGCATGCCGCCGGCGCCGTAAGTTTTGCCGCCGCCGTGCTTTACGGTGCTTTGATGACGCCGGACATGATACGCAACGCCCTGGCCACTGACGGTCATGAATCGGCAGGCTATCTTGGTGCCCGCACCCTCTTTGTGTTCTTCTGGAGCTTCCTTCCTCCGGCGGCGGTCACGATTCTCATGACCGGCGCGGACAAAAAAACCGCATTGCTCGCCCGGACTTTGAAAGAAAGACTTCTGCTTGGCTTGGGAGCCGGCCTGAAAGCCCGGCTTCGTCCGGCGCTGGCGTGCGTCGTCCTCCTGGTCGCAGTCGGCATCGTCCTGTTGGCAAACTTTCAGGTCTTTGCCGGCGCCATCCGCTCGGATCGGTCTCTGCGCTACCAACTCGTGCCCGTGAGCCTCGTTTCGTCACTGGTAAACACAGTGACACGCGACTCAAGTCCCGACAGGGCGCGCGTACGACTCGTCATGGATCCCGCCCCGCAACTGGCATATTCCTACGACAAACCGACGCTCTTCGTGGTGGTCGTCGGCGAAACAACCCGCTCACAAAACTGGGGACTTGCCGGCTATGCCCGAAACACCGCCCGTGCCGTCGAAGGACATGACGTAATCTCCTTTCCCCTGGTCACGGCCTGCGGAACCTCGACCGATGTGTCGCTGCCGTGCATGATGAGCCGCATCGGCCGCAGTGACTACGACCGCAAGCGCATCCTGCGCGAGGAAGCGCTTCCCGACGTGCTGCAAAGAGCCGGTTACGAAGTCGAATGGATTGACAATCAATCCGGCTGCAAAGGCGTCTGTAACGGCGTTCCCAACAGGGCCACCGACGCTTCGCTCGATCCTGCATTGTGTCCCGGCGGACACTGCTACGACGGAATTCTGGTCAGAGAACTCGAACGCAAGATCAAGTCCATTGCCGAAAGCGGCTCCAGAAAGCCCGTCGTACTCTTCCTGCACATGATCGGCGAACACGGCCCGGCCTACACCGACCGCTCGCCCTCCGGCATCAAGATCTACGGTCCGGAATGCCTTGCCCCGGATCTTTCGAGCTGCTCACGCGAGGAAATCGTCAATGCCTATGACAACGGCGTGCAGTACACGGGAGAAGTGCTCAAAGACATGATCGACCTTCTCGCTGAACGCAGCGACATCAATTCCGGTCTCGTCTTCGTATCCGATCACGGTGAAAGCCTCGGCGAAAAAGGGCTCTATCTGCACGGATCGCCATACTTCCTCGGCATCTCCGAGCAGATCGACGTGCCGATGTTCATGTGGTTCTCAAAGGGTTTTGCCGATGTTGACGGAGCAAAGGTCGCGGCACTCAGATCGCGGTCCGAGAAGCTTGCCGATGCCCGCGGAGGACGTCCGACGCATGAGAATCTTTATCACACCGTGCTGAGTCTGCTCGGCGTAAAGAGCTCGACCTACCGCTCCGACTATGACCTCACGGTGAACAACCCGCCGGCGTGAGGTCTTCTGCAAGCTCGTTCCCTTCCGAGATGATCATCTTTCGATAGCAACGATTAGGGGCGCAGTTCCAATCAGAAACTGCGCCCCGTTTTCATTGCCGTCGTCAGAATGCAGAATTTTGCTAAGCCGTCATCGTTTTGCCGCAGACGATGCCAAATACCAGCGCGTCCGTCAGCATTGCACCTCCGCGGTTCAAGCCGCAGGCAATCTCACCGGCCGCATACAAACCCTCAATCGGCCTGCCGTTCCAGTCAAGCACCCGACGATCGGCGTCCGTTGTCAAACCTCCCTTCGTGTTGGAACCTCCAGCAAATAGGGGGATGGCATAAAACGGCCCCTTCCGAATCGGACGCAACGAACTTCTTGCTCGTCCAAAACGAGCATCCACACCTGCTGTGCAAGCGGCATTGAATTCCTTCACCGTGTTCTTGAGCACCTCAGGTTGCATTCTTGCCGCATTGCCTCCCGTCGCCGCTATCTTCTCGGCCAACTCCTCTATCGTTTCAGCCTTGAGCACCCAGCCTTTCTGAAGCGCGTCAGCATTGTTTTTAAACTCAACAAATCCGTAGCCAACGGTCGATCGAGTAACGTTGGCGAGCGGTCTCGTCCGGAAAACCCTGTCATCCATCACAAGCCAGGACGGAAGGTTGTCGTATGTCAACGTCTTCAGGCTCTGCTCACAGGCCTTTTCGTAGAAGCAGTTGTTGGTAATACCTCCCATGATGAGGTTTTCATTGACAAAGCGCTCACCCAGCGAATTGACGACGATGGTACTAGGGCTGCCTATGCCATTGGTCGTCACTCCGATGCGCATACCGCGTACTTTCACTGGAGGCGCCCAAATCATGCGCGCAGCACAGGCTGATGCCTTGGTAAGCGATGCTCCGACATGAAGTCCCATGCGGATGCCATCCCCTTCATTAAAGGGAGTGCCATACAACGCCGAGCCTGCTATAGCCAGCCCCCCGAAAAAAGCCTTTCGCATCGCAGCTCCGTATTCGTACCCTCCGCAACAAAGCGCCACACCCTTTGTTGCTCCGATGCGCACAGACTTCCCGGCCCTGTCGACAACAATACCAACGACACGCTTTTGGGCATCTGTTATGAGCTCTAGCGCCCGGGTTCCGTCGAGAATGGTTATCTTGTCCTGACGCAACGAAAGCCCGTTGAGCAACGCCCGATGCAGAGCCTCACCTTCGGTCGCCTCTGACTTCTGGCGCTTGTAGGTCGTTGTTTTATTGTCAATGACATCTTTGTACGATGCACGATAGACCGCATAGCTGCAGTCCTTGGCTCCGGGGAAGTTGACGTATTGGGCGCCACCCCCGGTAATGAGCATCTTTAGATCCGGGTCCTGCGACTTAAGCCAGTCCACCAGTGTCGGAGTGATCTGCGTCCAATATTGAGCCATCTTTTCAGAAATGGCATCTTCTTCCCCTACCGAAGGAAGATTATTGTAAGCAGCTGAAAAAAGTGCCAAAAAATAGTTTTTGAGCGCCTTCTGATCGCCATCTTTGTCAGGACAATGAATGTAGCCGCCTGACATGCGTGTGTTCGAACGCAAGGTTTGCAGAGGCTGACGCTCAACGATTATCACTTCTGCACCATTGTCGGCCGCTGTAATGGCAGCAGCGGCGCCAGCCGCCCCAAGCCCGACGACGACCACATCTGCGGAACAATCAAACCGCGAATTTCCAGTCGATACGGATGCCCGTGAATATGAAGCAGTCAATGCAGAGCCAACTGCTAATGTTCGGAGAAAAGTTCTGCGGGATGTAGTCATTTCGCTTCCTCCTCACAACAGAACCGAATCACTCTCAGGCAATGTTACTCCCAAAAATCGCAACATCGATTTCTCAAAAAACATCGTCCTTTTAGGATCCTTCCATAGGAACATTCAAGTTTGATCAATCAATCTAAAAGAATTCTCTCGGCATTACTCAAAAAAGTGCCTTATTGAAGTTGTCTACAGATATAAATCCATTGGACGGCAGCAACACGCAAGCTGAAAAATCACCGGCACAGACACAAAACTGAACTAAGGTCATCGTTGCGGAATTTTGAATCTCAAAACGAATACGGCTATAAGCCATGTATCAAAAGGAGGTTTC
>USAL01000104.1 GCA_900552545.1 uncultured Sutterella sp.
GCGCAGATCCTCCGCACCCCGCAGGGCGGCGTCCTTTTCCGCCAGCAGCGCCGCCGGCTCCGCCTTCTTCAATTCTTCAGCAGGCGTCGTCGCTTCAGCCTGCGCATTCGTTTCATTGTTGTTCGTTTCTGCCATGACGCACTCCGGTCATTTCGAAATAAAAGTCTAGGTATCGACAATATGGGGGCGAAAGCCGACGTTTTCAAGCCTGCTTGAGCCGCGCCCTGCCTTCAAGGGCGTCGTGCACGAGTCCGGCATACAAAGCGATGGCATCTTCGCTCACGTTGAGCGCCTCGATATAGTGAAAGACCGCATCGGCCCCATCCACCTCACCCGCCTCGGTGAGATAGATCGTCTTCAGCTCTGAGGCGATCTCCTCGAGCGTCTCAAGGCAGTCCGAGGAAAAGCCCGGGCAGATCACGTCGACGCGGCGCACCCCGTCGTGCGCCAGGGCGCGCGCGGCATCAATGGCCGACGGCGTGAGCCACTTCGCACGTCCGAACTTGCTTTGAAAGGCGACGCGGTACTGATCCTTGCACAGTCCGAGCGCTTCGGCCAGAAGCCGAGCCGTTTCATAGCACTGTGCCTCATACGGATCGCCGCGGTCGCTGCTTGCCTGCGGAATGCCGTGAAAGCTCATGAGGAGTACGCCGTTGTCTCCCAGGTCTCCCTTGCTCTCCCAGTGACGCCACACGCTTTTTGCAAGCGCTTCAATGTAGCGGGGATTGTCGTGATAGGAGGCAATGCGCAGAACGTCCTTTGCCAAAAAGGGCGTCTTCACCTTCGAGAGTCCCTTTTGGAGCGCGTCGTAGACCGCTTCGGTCGTCTGCGTGGCGTACTGCGCGAACATCGGAAGCACCACCAGGCGCTCGGCGCCGCTTTGCGCCACCTCTTCGAGCACCTCGGGCACGCGGTGCGTGCCGTAGCACATGGCCCAGAAAACGCAGTAGCCGTCTCCCAAGGCCTGCTGCATGCGCCGTGCGGTCTGCGCCGAAATCGCCATCAGGGGCGAGCCCTCCTCGGTCCAGACCGTCTTGTATCGGTCGGCGGACTGCTGCGCGCGGCGCGGAATGATGATCCAGCGCAGGATGGGCTGCCAGATGATGGGGCTCAACTCAACCACGCGCCGGTCGCCCAGAAATTCGAGCAGGTACTGCGCCAGCGCCTCGCGCGTGGGAGCCGCGGGCGAACCGGTGTTGACGATGAGCACGGCGGTTTTTGCGCCCGACGGGGAATGCGCGGCGCTGCGGCAAAGGTCAGTCTCTTTCATGGGGGAAGGTCGTTTCAGGGGGACAATCAAAGGTTGCGGCAAAGGCTGCGGCCGCAGCCCTCCCTCGGCAAGGCGTGAGGAGGGCCGGCAGGCAAACGTCAATGCAACCGCATCGTGCAACCGCCTCGGTTGTCCGACAATTTTTCTGCATTCAAGCAGGCATTTTGCACACGACGCCTTAAAGCGTCCTTGCCGCTTCCCTATGCCAGCGACTGCCGGGCAGCGCGGGTTCAGGAGAGCGCCTGCAGCTCGGGGCGTGCGTGCATGCGGCGCCAGCCGACCAGGAGCACGCTTGCAATGACGCTCACCCAGAACTTGCCGATCACCTGGCCCACGACGTAGTCAAGGGAGCCGAAGGCAAGCGACAGGAAGATCGCCGAATCCACCACCGAGCCCACAAAGCCCGAAAAGAGGATGGCAACGACGTGGTGACGCTTTCTGAGCGGCGCATAGACGCAGAAGTCGGCGAATTCGGAAAAGAGAAACGCCGCCACCGACGCCACGACGAGGCTCGGCTCGGAGAAGATGCCCGAGAGCCCCGCGCCGATCACGATGCTGTAGAGCGCCCAACGCGCGCCGAGAAAATGGTGCACGGCATCACGAAGCACGAGTGCAAAGCCCGCTACGAGCACCGCCGAAGGCGACATGATGCCCGGCCAAACGGGAATCAGGCAGGGGCCGTTGGGATCGCAGACGACGCCGACGTTGACGACGACCCAGTTGCTTACCGGGATGGTGAGGATGAATCCGAGGACCGAGAGCCAGCCGATCCATGTTTGATTGGCGTTGTGCACGCCTTCTCGCTCGACAATATGCGACATATTGCTTTCCTTCCGGCCGCAGACGGTAGAACAAACCGAGGCAGCCTTTCTTTTTTCAGTGGTTGATGTTGAATGCGCCTTGATTTTTCAGGTTTTTCCCCTGACTGTGCAAGGCGCGGACGCATTGTACAGCACGCGGACGCCTTGCCCGCTCAACGACTATTTTTCGATTTTGGGCTCAAAGCCCGCAAAAAACTGCATGATGCGCTCAGGAAGCCACCCCAGATCACCCGGCGGGTTGCCGCGCGGAAAGCCGATGTGTCCGCCCTCCTCGGGCTGCTCCAGATACACCGTGTCGCTCACGTCCTTCTCTGTCGGCAGCGCCCACGACGGCTGGAAAGGGTCGTTCTTGGCGTTTAAAAGCAGCAGCGGCACGCGCACGTTCTTGAGCACGGTCTTGGCCGAGCACTTCGTCCAGTACTCCATGGCGCTCTTGAAGCCGTGAATCGGCGCGGTATAGATCGAGTCGAAGTCGTAGAGCGTGTGGCAGTGCTTGACCTTCTCGATGTCGATGATGTCGGGAAAGCGCCTCGCCTTGTCAAGCACCTTCTGCTTTAAGGTCGACAGAAACATCTCGGCGTAGAGCTTGTTGGCGCCGTGGCTTACGATCTCGGCTCCGGCCACGAGATCCATCGGAGCGCCCACGGCGACGGCCGCCGTCAGAAACTCGGCCTTCGGGCCTCGATCGCCCAGATACTTGGCAAGAAAGTTTCCCCCGAGGCTCACGCCGACGGCGTAGATCGGCGCATTGAGATAGCGCCGGTGCACCGTTGTGAGCGCCCACTCGCAGTCGTCGCTGTCGCCAGCGAAGTACGCGCGCGGCAGGCGGTTTGCAAGACCGCCGCAGCCGCGGAAATGCGCGACCACGCCCCGCCAGCCCTTGAGGACGCACTCGTGCATCAGGGCTTCGGCGTAGTGGCTGTGCGAATCCCCCTCAAGCCCGTGAAAGTGCACGAGCACCGGCGCGGTGAGCGCCTCGGGCTCGGGCTTGACCCAGTCAAACGTCATGAAGTCGCCGTCGGGCATGTCGATGAGCTCACGGCGGTACGAGACGTGCGGCCGCGGAAAGAAGCGGGCGGGAACCACCGTCTGCAGGTGGGCGCCGGGAAGCCAGCGCGGCGCGACATAGTCCGAGCGGATGGTAGGCATGGGGGATACCTGAAGAAAAAAGGGATATCGATGAAGGGAAACCTATGAAAATACAACAGCCCCTGCGATTGTATCGCCTCCCCCTCGAGATTCTGAAGCCGCCGTCGGGCAAAACGGCCGCAGGCGTGCGCCGGCAAGCGCACATGCACCTGTTCTTTTGTCTGCGCTCCTGCCTGCCTCCTGCGGCTGCAGCCGCACACCTCGCTAGAAATCGTCTGCCGAAACTTGCACTTGCCGCCCGGAAGCTGTAGAGTGTCTCGACATGCAGGTCTGCGGAAATCGTTTCGCGGGCTGCCCAATTTGAGAAAGACTGCATCATGTCCCGCTTCTGCGCGCGATTTTATTTTTACTCCTTTTATTTCTGCTCCCGGGCGGAAGGATGAGGGGTGCGCGCTTGAAGCATTGACATCAGCAGAGCATTGAAACCGACCGCCAGGACTTCAACCCGGCGGTTTTTTTATATCGGCAGCAAGCCCCCGGGATGAAGAAGCAATGCCGCCTGGGCGGCCGGTCATGACCGGTTTTGTTTGTTCACCAAGGGAGAAACTCCATCATGCGTCTGAATACCGACGACCTTCGCATCAAAGAGATCCGAGAGCTCACGCCCCCGGCGCACCTCATCCGCGAATTTCCCTGCGAGGAAATCGCCTCGCAGACGGTGCACCGCGCCCGCGAAGCGGCCCACAACATCCTGCACGGCAACGACGACCGTCTGCTCGTGATCGTGGGTCCGTGCTCGATTCACGATCCGGAGGCCGCGCGCGAGTACGCCAGCCGCCTCACCGAAATCCGCCGCAAGCTGCAGGGCGATCTTGAGATCATCATGCGCGTGTACTTCGAGAAGCCCCGCACGACCGTCGGCTGGAAGGGTCTCATCAACGACCCCGACATGGACGGCTCCTGTCGCAACAACCACGGTCTGCGCGTGGCCCGCGAACTCATCCTGGACATCGTCAACATGGAGTTGCCGACGGGGGTGGAGTATTTGGACACGATCTCCCCACAGTACATCGCCGATCTGGTGAGCTGGGGCGCGATCGGGGCGCGCACGACGGAAAGCCAGGTACACCGCCAGCTGGCTAGCGGCCTGTCCTGCCCGGTGGGCTTCAAGAACGGCACCGACGGCAACGTGAAGATCGCCTGCGACGCCATCGCCGCGGCCGAGCACTCGCACTCGTTCCTATCGGTAACGAAGGGCGGCATCTCGGCCATCGTGACGACAACCGGCAACGAGGACTGCCACATCATCCTGCGCGGCGGCAAGCAACCCAACTACGACGCCGAAAGCGTCAACGCCGCCTGCGAGATCCTCAAGGCCAACGGCCACCGCGAGATGGTGATGATCGACGCCTCGCACTCGAACTCGCACAAGAAGTTCAAGGAGCAGATTCCGGTTGTTGAAAACATCTGCAAGCAGGTCTCCAACGGCGACAACCGCATCATCGGCGTGATGATCGAGTCCAACCTCGTCGAAGGCAATCAGAAGATCGACCTCGAAAAGGGTCTGGTCTACGGCCAGTCCGTCACCGATGCCTGCATCGGCTGGGAGGACACGGTGAAGCTTTTAAACGACCTCGCCCGCGCCGTGCGCGACCGCCGCTCGCGCAATTACTAAACACAAAAGCGCACATACCTTTGAAGTGAGCGCCCCGCCGCTTAGCTGCAAAGAGAGCAAAAGAAGCCGGCCTTGTCGAGCTGCCGCAGACGTCGTGCTGCAGCGGCTTTGCAAGGCCGGCTTCTTCGTTTTGGATTGCCGCAAAAGGATCAGTCCACGCCGCGGGCACGGTCTTCGTAGAACTTCTTCTTCCAGGCCTCGAAGTTGCCCTGATCAAGCGCTGCACGAATCTCCTTCATGAGGTTGAGGTAGTAGTGCAGGTTGTGGACCGAATTAAGGCGCGCACCGAGGATTTCATTGACCTTCTGCAGGTGGTGCAGATAGGCGCGGGTAAAGCCCGCGCAGGCCATGCAAGTGCAGCTCGGATCCACCGGGCGCAGATCGTTCTTATATTTGGCGTTGCGGATCTTGACGTCGCCGTAGCGCGTAAAGAGCCAGCCGTTGCGGGCATTGCGCGTGGGCATGACGCAGTCGAACATGTCGATGCCTCGCGAGACGCCCTCGACGAGATCCTCGGGCGTACCCACGCCCATGAGGTAGCGGGGCTTGTCGGCCGGAAGCTGATGCACGATCGCGTCCATGATGCCGAGCATCTCCTCCTTGGGCTCGCCCACCGACAGACCGCCCACGGCGTAGCCGTGAAAACCGATGTCGGTGAGGCCCGCAAGCGACTCCTCGCGCAGGTGCTTGAACATGCCGCCCTGCACGATGCCAAAGAGCGCGTTGGGATTTTCCAGGCGGTCGAACTCGTTGCGGCTGCGGCGCGCCCAGCGCAGCGACAGGCGCATCGAATCGGCGGCCTCCTTTTCGGTCGCCGGTCGATCGCCCATCATGTAGGGCGTGCACTCGTCAAAAACCATCGTGATGTCGGAGTTGAGCACGCGCTGAATCTGCATCGAGACCTCGGGCGTCAGAAACAGTCTGTCGCCGTTGATGGGCGAAGCAAAGCGCACGCCCTCTTCGGTGATTTTGCGCAGATCGCCGAGGCTGAAGACCTGAAAGCCGCCCGAGTCGGTGAGAATCGGCCGCTTCCAGTTCATGAAGCGGTGCAGGCCGCCGTGGGCTGCGATCACGTCAAGCCCCGGGCGTAGCCAGAGATGAAAGGTGTTGCCGAGGATGATCTGGCTGCCGACCGTCTCGAGCTCGTTGGGCGACATCGCCTTCACCGTCCCGTAGGTGCCCACGGGCATGAAGATGGGCGTTTCGACGACGCCGTGGTTGAGCGTCATACGGCCGCGCCGGGCGAGGCCTTCGGTTTTGAGGACTTCAAAGGAAAGGGACACTGCTGAAAAACTCCGGTGTTTGGTGCGCTGTCGCTCGTCGGGGCCGGTCCTGTGTGGGCGCATGCGCCCTCACAGCCGACGCGCGAAGGCCGACTCTTTTTAGGTAAGCTGCTTTTTGGGCAGCTCGAAGAAGCAGGCGTCGCCGTAGCTGAAGAAGCGGTAGCGCTCGGCCACGGCATGACGATAGGCCTGCATCACCCGGTCGCGGCCGACGATGGCCGAAACAAGCATCACAAGCGTCGACTTGGGCAGGTGAAAATTCGTGATCATCACGTCGATGATGTTGAAGTGGTACCCCGGGGCGATGAAAAGCCGCGTATCCATGGCGCCGGCGCGCAGCTTTCCTTCACCGATCGAGGCGCTCTCGAGCGCCCTGAGGCTCGTCGAGCCCACGGCCACCACGCGGCGGCCCACGCTCTTGGCCTAGTTCACCTTCTCGGCCGTCTCG
>USAL01000105.1 GCA_900552545.1 uncultured Sutterella sp.
AAAGACAACCAACGACGACGCCCCGCTGCTGATGGCGCGTCTGCAGTCGGTGATGCTCGTGGTGACGGGCATTTTCGGCGTCTTTATTCTTCTCACCTCGGACCCCTTCATCCGCAACCTCCCGCTTGTGCCGGTCGAGGGGCGCGACCTCAATCCGATCCTACAGGACGTGGGCATGATCCTGCATCCGCCCGTGCTTTTCATGGGGTATGCGGGCCTCGCGCTCTGCTTTTCGGTGGCGCTTGCCATGCTCTGGGCCGGACGCTGGAGCGAGCGGGCCGTGCGCTTGATGACCACGGCCTCCGTCATCACGTGGATTTTTCTCACGGCGGGCAATGCGCTCGGCTCCTGGTGGGCCTACACTGAGCTCGGCTGGGGCGGCTGGTGGTTCTGGGATCCGGTTGAAAACGCCTCCTTCATTCCTTGGCTCGGGGTGACGGCGCTCCTGCACGCGCTCGTTCTCGTGCGCTCGCGCGGGCAGTTCAAGCGCCTCTCGGTTGCGCTTGCGCTCTTTTGCTTTGCGTGCTGCCTGCTCGGGACCTTCATCGTGCGCTCGGGCATGATGCAGTCGGTGCACGCCTTTGCCTCCGACCCGGGCCGCGGGACAGCGATTCTTGTGGCCTCGGTGGTGATTCTGCTGCCAGCCTTCATCCTTTATGCGCTTCGCGTGCAGCGCTGCTGCGAGGAGCCGCAGGTGGCGCTCTCGCGCGCGGACGTGCTCCTGACGGCGGGGATCTTCTTGACGGTTGCCGCCTGCGCGGCCGTGCTGATCGGCACCGTGTATCCGCTCTTTTATGAGTTGGCCGTGGGCGGCAGCCTTACCGTGGGGGCCCCGTACTTCAATCAATTTTTTGCACCGATGGCAATCGGCGCAGCTCTTTTGATTTCTATTCTGCAGGCGATGCGTACGGGCTCGGTCGCTCTTGCCGCCGCAGGCGCCGTCGTTGCGGTCGCAGGGGCGGGCGCGGTGCTTCTCTTTACCGACCCGCGCGAGCCCGTGATCACCTTTGCGGCCTTGGCGGCCGCCTTCTGGCTTGCGGCGACAAGCGCCATTGCCCTTTTGCCCGGCTGCAGGCGCCTGCGGTGGGCCGCGATCATCGCGCATCTGGGCATTGCCGTGACGATGCTCGGAGCCACGGGCGTGTCGCAGTACGAGTCCGAGGCGCTTGTGCGCATGGATGCAGGCTCGGGCAAGCCCGTGGGCGACGTGATCTTTGTCAACCGCGGCTTCTTTGCGGTCAACACCCGCAGCTATTTCGGCGAAGCCGCCCGCATCGAGGTGCTCGCGGCCAAGGACGAGTCGCTCATTACGACCCTTTTCCCGATGCGGCAGACCTTTATTTCGGGCGGCATGCAGATGTCGGCCGCTGGCATAGGGCACGGCCTTACGCGCGACTACTATGTCTCGATGGGCAATCAGCTGGGTGCGGGCGAGTGGTTGATGAGGCTCAGCGTCAAGCCGCTTGCCTCCTGGATCTGGGCGGGCGCCTTCGTGATGATGCTCTCGGGCGTGATGGTTCTCGTGCGGCCTCGCCGGCGTGAAGACAAACCTCAAGGCAACAAGGAGAGCTAGGAGCCATGCGCATTCGAATCGGTTTCAACGGCGTGCTGCTGCTTGCGCTCGCAGCAGGCGCCTTCATCAGCTGGTACGCCGTGCCGACGGCCTACGATCAGACAAGCTCAAGCGAGAAGCTGCAGCAGGCCGCCTCCCTGATGGTCGATGCGGCAGCGGCGCAGGGCGTTGAGGCGCAGGCCACGACGAGCGCCCAGACCCCGCAGCCTTCGCAGACTCAGCAGCGAAAGGGCTTGACGGGCCAGGCGCTCTCGCAGGAAGCCATTGCGATTTCAAAGCTCCTGCGCGATCCGGCTTCGGCCAACTACACGCTCTTTGACTCAGAAAGCGCCATCGCAGGCGAGCTCAAGGCGAGCATCTACGAGCAGTTGAGGGCCGGCCGCACGCGCGAGGAGATCTTCGACTTCATGGTCGAGCGCTACGGCGAGATGATCCGCTACGAGCCCGACTTCAACAGCGGCACGGCGCTTTTGTGGGCCGCGCCCTGGCTTGCGGTTGCCGCAGCCTGCCTTTTCTTGTGGCGCCGCATGCGCGTGCGCCGCGCACTCACCCGCGGGAACGATCAGAATTCAAACAAAACAACAGGAGAATCCAAATGAAGAAATGCTTGTTTGCCATCGCACTTGCGCTGGGGATGCAGATGATGAGTGCGCCGGCTGCGCTTGCGCTCGACATGGACGCGCTGCCGGGCTTTCAGCACAAGCTCTACGCCAACGGCGAACCGATCGGGAACAAGCCCGGCGTGCTGCGCGACTTCATTGAACTGCGCAACGCCCGCGGCTTTTCCAAGGCCGAGCTCGAGGACCTGCAGGGCAAGAAGTACGCCTTGAACGGCTTTACCGACAAGTTCGTGATGATCGACATCTGGGCCACCTGGTGCGAGCCCTGCATCCGGTCGCTGCCGATGATCAAGAAGCTCCAGAAGCGCTTCAACAACGACAAGAGCGATGTGCGCATCGTGTCCGTCTCGGTCGACGAGGATAAGGGCGAGGTGATCGACTTTCTGAAGAAGCACAACCTTGAGGGCTTCACGACGCTCATGGATCCCGAGCAGCTGATCGGCGACGATGCGCCGCTTGACGTCGTCCCGAGCGTCTTCATGCTCGACGGCAAGGGCAACCTCGTGGGCTTCGTGCGTGGCTTCGTCGACTGGTCCGACGACAAGGTGCCGCCCTACCTCGAGCTCCTTGCCAAGAAGTACGCCCATCGTAAGTAATCGCCTTGCGCGGGTTGATTTCTAAAGAAAGTGATCCTATGATGTTTCCGACATAAGCCGGAAACGTTTTTTCCGACATCTTCTGAGGCACCGTCATGCCCAGACCGAGCCGCTGCCGGCGCGTATGCGCCGAACCGCTTTTTCGCCGGTTTGCACCGCAAGCCGAGGAGGGCGCTTGCCCGAACGAGGCGCAGCCCGTTGTTCTTGCCGTCGATGAGTACGAGGTCGTACGCATCGTCGACCTCTACAAGCGCTCGCACGAGGAGTGCGCGCGCCAGATGCAGGTCTCGCGCACCACGGTGACGGAGATCTACGAGCGCGCTCGCTTCAAGATCGCCGACGCGATCGTCAACGGCAGGCCGCTCGTGATCAAAGGCGGCAACTATCGGTTGTGCGAGGAGTCGAGTCGGGAGAAAGCGGGCTGCCACTGCCCGGGACGCTGCCGCCGCCAATTGGCGCAGGCGTGTTCGGGACAACGAACTTCTGGAGGAAACATCATGAAAGTCGCACTTCCCTTCTCTGACAACCAGGTCTTTGCGCATTTCGGCAAGGCGTCCGCGGTGAAGATCTACACGATCGACGACAACGGCATCGCCGCAGCCGAAGTGGTCCCCTCCGCCGGGCACGGCCACGGCAGCATGGTGAATCTGCTCGTGAGAAACGGCGTTGATACCGTGATCTGCGGCGGCATCGGCGGCGGCGCCGTGGCGGCGCTCGCGCAGGCGGGCATTCGTCTTTTTGCCGGCGTCTCGGGCCCGGCCGATGAGGCGGTTGAGGCTCTGATCAAGGGTACGCTCGCCTCGGCGGCGCCTGGAGCCGCTGAAGGCGGCTGCTGCTGCGGCGGTCATGGCCATGCGCATGAGGCCGAGGGCGGCTGCGGGTGCCATGCCGAGGAAGGCCACGCCGAGAGCTGCGGCTGCGGTCGATAACCCCGGACCGTAAGAAATGAAAAGCGGCAGAACGGGCCCAAACCCGCTGCCGCTTTTTTGCGCCTCATTTTTTCTCTTTTGTGCGCCGATGCCGTTCTCCGGCAAAGCGTGAGCCTTTTTAACTGCGATAAATCGGCACGTCGCCCAGGAACTGCTCGAGCTTGTCTTCCCAGGTGGCCATCGGGTCGTGGGTCATGGTCTTTTCGATGACGGTGCGCGCCCCGGCCTCCTGCATCGTCGTGACGTGCGTCATCGTCACGGCCTTCTTGTAGCAGATGTCGGCGCAAAGTCGGCAGCCGCAGCACAGAAGGGGGCTTGCAATCATGCGATAGGGCTTCTCGGAGAGCACCTTTAATGCGCCCGAAGGGCACATCTGCGCGCACTGTCCGCAGCACTCGCAAAGTTCTGCATTGACGACGGGAGCGTCAAGCGGAAAAGCCGTGCGCTCGGCCTCGGTCGCCCGCTGAAAGCGCATGAAGCGCGCCTTCTGCGTTTCCGGAAGGCGCACGAGCGGCTCGCGGCGGATGACGTCACGCCGCTCCTTGAAGTCGCGCGGCAGTTGAAAGGGCTCGCGATCAAGTGCTGCCGTGCTCAACCCGAAAAGGCGCCCGAAGGCCGCGCGGCGCGCGGAGTTGACGCTCTTGTCCGAGGCTTCAAGCGAAACCGTCACGTCGTTGAGGCCTTTCTTCGAAGCACCGCGGATGGCAAGCCATTGCTGCACCGCTTCAAGCGTCTCGCGGATGATCTCGGTGTTGGGCCGTTTGGCGCAGGTGCCGCATGCGCCGCAATTGAGCGTAATCGTTTTTGCACTCGCGTCGACCGCCTCCATGAGCATCTGCGGCGTGAGGCGCGCAAGGCACGGGACGAGAACGCGGCCGTACTCGGCAGTGTGCGTGTCCTTTGCTTCGCTTTTTGCCATGCGGCAGGCGATCGAAAGCGTCCCCTCGGCTGCGTGCGCCTTGATGTCGCTCATCAAATCGTGCGACTCGGGTGCTGCCACGTAAAGCGCTTCGGTGGGGCAGACCGCGGCACAGGCGCCGCACGAGGAGCAGCGGCGGCTTTCAATCACAAGCTGCTGCCCGACGATTTTGAGAGCGTCGCTTCCGCAGACATCGATGCAGCGCGTGCACTCCGAGCTCACATGGCGCGCGTGCAGGCAGCGCTTTCGTACGATCAAGGGAACGGTGGGGGCGATTTTCATTGACGACGTGCCGGCAGCCTTTGAGGTTGCTGACGAGGCTGCCTGGGGTGCTGACGGGGTGCTCTGTCGTGTCTGGGTCATGGTGTTTTTTTTGTTCTTCGAGCGATTTTTTAGACCGGCTGCATGAGCAGCCGGCTCAGGGACACAAGAGAAAATCAAGATTAAAGGATGGTCACTGCGCGATCAGCGCCGGCGCTGCGGCTTTTCGGGGGCAAGTTGCGCACACATGGCTGCTGCGGCGCGCCGAGCGCCCGCCACGGCCGTCGTGACGAGATCGGCGCCGCGAGTCATGTCGCCTGCGGCAAAGATGCGCTCGTTGGCGGTGCGTCCGTTTTCGTCGACCACGACGCGGTGGGCTTCGTCAAAGGCGACGCCTGCCGCGGCAAGCCACTCAGGAGCCCGGCAGGCAAAGCCGTAGGCCACGATGATGAGATCGGCCGCAAGCTCCTGCTCTTGACCTCCTTGCGCGTTTGCCACGGTGAGGCCGGCGAGCGTCCCGTCGGCGTTGCGCTTGATGCCTGCCACCTCGGCATTGAAGAGGAACTTCGCGCCTTCTTCCTCGGCGTTGGCGACTTCAGCCTTGACGGCGTGCATGGCCGCACGGTTGCGGTGATAGAGGCAGACAACATCGGCTGCGCCTTCGCGGATGGCGGTTCTCAGGCAATCCATCGCCGTGTCGCCACCGCCCAAGACCACCACGCGGCGTCCGCGGACGCGATACTTCGTTTCGATGGCTGTGGGTTCGGACGAATTCTGCGCATCGCGGCGCCCGCGGCGGGCGTGTTCAACGGTGCGCACGGCGCGCTCGCCGGCAACGAGGTCGGAGGCTTCGTGCAGATAGTCAAGCGCCTGCACGACGTCGCGGCCGTTGACTTCATCCTTGCCGCCCGCGGCAAGCACAAGCCCCGTGGGATTCTGTGCGCCGCAGCCCACAAAGACCGCGTCAAATTCGTTGAGAACGTCGGTGAAGGCAACGGCGTTGTTTTCACCGGTGCCCACGGGCGTTTTCGTCCGGATCGTGACGCCTAACTGCGAAAGGAACTTCGCGCGGCGCTCAACGATCGCTGGATCAAGCTTGAAGGCCGGAATGCCCCAGTGAAGCAGACCGCCGATGCGCGAATCCTTTTCAAAGATCGTCACGGCGTGTCCGGCCTGCGCGAGGACGTCGGCCGCAGACAATCCAGCGGGACCCGAGCCGATCACGGCCACCTTGCGGCCCGTCTTTTCACGGGGCTTGACGGGACGCCAGCCGCGGTTGAGGACGGATTCGGAGGCAAAGCGCGTCAGTGCGCCGATGGGAAGCGGCCCGCCCAAGGAGGCGTCGCCTCCCAACGGGCAGACGCTCTCGCACAAGCGCTCCTGCGGGCAGACGCGTCCGCAGATTTCAGGCATGGCGCCCGGCGCCAAGAGGAGCTTGGCGGCCTGCTGCGTGCGGCCGTGGGCAAGAAGGTCGATCACGCTCACAAGGGGATTGCCCTGCGGGCAGGCGGCTTCGCAGGCTCCGCACGCACTGCAGCGTGCGC
>USAL01000106.1 GCA_900552545.1 uncultured Sutterella sp.
GCATCAGCATGGCTGTTCCGTGACTTTGCCTGACGTCAGTGCAATTGCCCGTGTGCTTACCAATCTCGCCTTGTATCCCTAGCTCGGCGCTGTCCTCCTGGTGAGCCTGGGGTGCGAAAGTGTGCCTTCTGCAGAAGTGCTCAAGGCAGTTCAGAATGCCGGCAAACCCGCCCGCATGATCGTTATACAGGAGGAAGGAGGGCTGACGGCGAGCGTGACCCGTGCCAAGCAGATCGTCTCGGAGATGAAGAAGGAAATCGAAGCCGAGCGGGTTGCCGTGCCGATAAGCCGCTTGCGCGTGGGGCTCAAGTGCGGAAGTTCAGACACGACGCAGGGCCTTTCGGCGAATGTCGTCGTTGGCGCTCTGACCGACGTACTTGTCGCGGCGCATGCAGGTGTGGTGATTGGCGAGACCACCGAATTCATGGGAGCTGAACACATTGCCGCCCGCAATTCCAAAAATACTGAAGTTCAGAAGCGCATTATCAAATTGGTTGACCGCATGGAAAAGCGGGCGCTGGCCGTGGGGGTCGACATGCGAGGGGGCCAGCCGACGCGCGGCAATATTGCCGGAGGACTCACGACAATTGAGGAAAAGAGTCTGGGCGCACTAGCCAAAGCGGGATCCGCCGTCTACCAGGATGTAATTGACTACGGCACAAGAACGGACCTCCCGGGACTCGTCATGATGGATGCGCCTGGCCGCGAGCCTGAAATGCTTACTGGCCTGGCTGCCGCCGGTTGCAATCTCATCGTTTTTTCCACTGGCCGAGGCGCCCCGCAGGGGTTCCCCTTTGTGCCGGTAGTGAAGGTCACGGGAAACGCGCGCACTTTCGATCGTATGCGCGAACATATGGATTTGTGCGTGGCGGGTCTGATGCAGGGGACGGAGTCGGTTGAAGGGGCCGTCGGGCGACTCCTTGAAGCAGTTCTCAAGACTGCTTCGGGAGAGTTCACCAAAGCTGAGTGCTGCGGCTACAACAATTCGATGAATATTTACGTGACCGGACCCGTGATTTGAGTCAGGATACAGTGGCGGTTTGTAGTTTTTTTTGCGGATGAAGTGTAAATGCTACAATCGCAGGCGGCCGTGGGAACAGGTGCTGCGTTCCGTTATACCCCGGAAAACACGCCCTTTGAAAGGGGTGTCTTTAGGGGATTGCAGCGCTAAAATCCGACGGTTAAGAGCTTGTACCGGACATGGATTGGGAGGCATGCCGGACGCAAGTCAAGAGAAATAATCTCCTCCTCACAAAGGGTTGAACAGGTCTGTTATGAGCACTTGTGAAATGAAAGAAAAGGGAGTCGGGGTTCTTCGCAACCCGTGGCTCAATCGCGGCATTGCCTTCACCGAAGAACAGCGTGACGCAATGGGATTGCGCGGTCTGCTTCCTTCGGCGGTCTCGACTCGCGATCAGCAGGTGGAGCGCTGGAAGTCGATCATCGCCATGCAGCCCACGCCGCTTCTGAAGTACATCACGCTCGACACGGTCCGCATGATTGACGAAGCGCTGTACTTCAAGCTGGTGATGGAAAACGTCGAGGAGTTCATGCCTCTCATCTACACGCCCACCGTTGGCGAGGCATGCCAGAAGTTCGGTCACATTTTCCGCGCTCCCCGCGGTCTTTTTGTGTCCGCAAAGGATCGCGGTCATGTCCGTGAGCTTGTTGCCAACGTGCCCAACAAGAAGGTCGACATCATCGTCGTTACCGACGGCAACCGTATTCTCGGCTTGGGTGATCTGGGCGCCTGCGGCATGGGCATCCCGATCGGCAAGCTCGCGCTCTATACGGCCTGCGCCGGCGTCAATCCGCAGCATACGCTGCCTGTGACGATTGATGCGGGCACCAACAACGAGGAGTTCCTCAAGGATCCGCTTTATATTGGCGAACGCCACAAGCGCATTGATGAGGACGAGTACTATGCCCTCATCGAGGAATTCATCAACGCCGTGCGCGAGCGCTGGCCCGATGTTCTCATCCAGTTCGAGGATTTCCAGAATACGCACGCCTTTGAGCTTCTTGACAAGTACCGCAATCGCATTCCGTGTTTCAATGACGATATCCAGGGCACGGCTTCGGTGGTGGTCACGGGCTTTTACTCTGCCATGCGCGTCAAGAAGGAGAAATTGAGCGATCAACGCATCCTTTTCCTCGGCGCCGGTTCGGCTGCTACGGGCATTGCGCACCTCATCGCCGATGCCATGGTCGAGGAGGGTACGCCGCGCGAGGAAGCGCTCAAGAAGATTGCTCTCTTTGACTCCAAGGGACTTGTCTCGAGCCGCCGCAGCGACAAGCTTGCTGCCAACAAGGTGCCGTTCGCGCATGATCTTGAAGTGACGGCTAGCTTCGCGGATGCGATTCGCCTCCTGAAGCCCACGGCAATCGTTGGCGTTTCGGCTCAGCCCAAGGCTTTCAACGAGGAAGTTGTTTCTCTCATGGCCGAATACAACGACAAGCCGATCGTGTTTGCGCTTTCGAACCCGACCTCCAAGGCTGAGTGCACGGCGGAGGAAGCCTACAAGTTTTCCAAGGGCAAGGCGCTCTTTGCTTGTGGTTCGCCCTTCGCGCCCGTTGAGTACGAGGGCAAGACCTTCGTGCCGCGTCAGGGCAACAACAGCTACGTCTTCCCGGCGATTGGCATGGGTTGCATCTACACCCGTGCAAAGAGCGTTCCGACGGGCGTATTCCTTGCCGCGGCCAAGAGCCTTGCGGATCTCGTGAGTACGGAAGACCTCGACAAGGGTGCGCTTTATCCGCCTCTGTCCGAAATTCGCGAGCTCTCGGTGTCGATCGCCACGGCCGTGGCCGAATACTGCTTCGATCACGATCTTGCCCAGATTGAACGCCCGGCAGATCTCAAGGCCGCTGTGCGCGAAGCCATGTGGCAGCCGAGCGATCCGAAGTTCGCAGCAGGTGAATAAGGACTACCCTCAGCTTCTCTGATCGACAGCTCGTGGCGGCCGGTCGGAGAAGTCGCCAAGGGGCAGTCAGACCGTCCTTTTCGTTTTTTCCGAAAGGACGGTTTTTTTGTACCTTCGGGAAATACTTGCGATGTGGGTTCCCGTTCGAATTGACTACCTATCAATGAGTATATTGCTTTTTGACAGAAGTCTGCGAAATTCCTGAAATTACCTCTAAATGGGTATAAAAAGTTGTTCTTGGATTGTTGGTACGTCGAGCGAAATCTTTACTTAAGTTGTAAATGCAATTCACCCAGCAGAATTTCCGGGTGAAGGTTTGTTGATGCGGGTCAAATATCGTACGCGGTATTACATGCGGCTGACAGAGTCTCGTCAATAGACAGGATGTACTGGGCGGGAAGAACTTGGAAAATACCTGACATGGCAAGCTGATTTTGCAAGTCAGTTCACAGTTGCGGACGGCCTAAGTCTCAAGGGAAAGGATGGATGTGTGTCCGAGCTTCAGCCTGCTCCCTTGACGCGACTCCTACCGAAGTTCCCCGGATGCGGTGTGCGGACGATCTGGTTTTCGGGGCAAAAAAAGCCGCCTCAAGCGAGCTGAAGCCCGAGGCGGCGCAAGAGGGGAGGGGTCTGCTGGAGAGCCCCGCAGCCGTTGTTTTTATAGCCTTGGCTCAGGCCGCAAAGCTCCATAGGACGCGCAGGATGAGCTGCCCGGAGAGAATTCGCAAAAACATCGCCAGCGGATAAACCGTGGAATAAGCGATTGCTGAAGAATCCTTTTCCGAGATCGTGTTGGCGTAGGCCAGCGTTGGAGGGTCGGTAGTCGCCCCTGCCAGGAGTCCGACGATCAGGTGATAGTTCATCGCGTATTTCAAGCGGGCAATTACGCCGACGATGATCAGAGGAACCACAGTGATGACGAGACCGATGAGTACATAGATCGGGCCGTTGCCGTCGATCAGTGCGGCGACGAACTTGTCGCCGGCGCTCAGGCCTACGCTTGCCAGAAAAAGCGCAATGCCCATTTCGCGCAGCATCAGATTGGCCGAGTGCGTGGTGTAGGTCACAAGCTTGAAGTGCGGGCCGAAGTAGCCCAACAGTATCGCAACAATCAGAGGACCTCCCGCAAGGCCGAGCTTAAGCGGAACCGGCATGCCCGGTATTGCAATCGGGATGAAGCCCAGGATGATGCCGAGCGCGATTCCCAGAAAGATTGAAATGATGTTGGGGTGATCGAGCTTCTGCACTTGGTTGCCAAGCTTGTCGGCAAGCCGTTCGATCGAGCGTTCCGGACCCACGCAGTAAACCTGATCGCCCATCTGCAGGTGCAGGTTCTGATAGGGAAAGAGCGTCATGCCGGCTCGAAAGACGCGCGTGATGTTGACGCCGTCATAGCGGGAGAGATGCAATTCTCCAAGCTGGATGCCGTTGACTTCATCCTTGCTGATGAGAATGTTGCGTGAAATCAGAGGCGAATGAGCCGTCGCCAGATCAACGTCGAGAGCTTCTTTGCCGCAGAATGCGATGATGGCGTCGCGGGCGTCGCTTGCTGCCACAATGCGCAGAGTATCGTGCACGTGAATCATCGTATCGGGCCGAGGGCTCGTGATGACTCCGTCGTGCAGCACGCGCGAGCAGATGAACGCGCGCCCGATCAGGTCGCGGATCTCGCGGATTGTCTTCCTGTCGATGCCGTCATTGGTTACCTCAACGTGAAAGAAGATCGGTGCATCGCTGTTGGCGCTCGACTCTTCCTCCCAGTGGCGATCCTCTTCCTTGAGATCAATGTGAAAGATTGCACGCAGCGCGATCGCCGACATGATGATGCCGACCACGCCCAGAGGGTAGGCGCATGCGTAGGCGACGGCGATGTTCTCGCCCTTGTAGCCGAGCATGTCGAGCGCTTCCTGCGTGGCGCCCAGTCCCGGCGTATTGGTGACGGCGCCGAAGTGAACGCCAAGCATTTGTGGCAGCGTCACAGTTCCCTTGAGCGTAAAAAAGAACGCTACGGTAAGCGCGATGCTCAATACCACGGCAAGAATCGTAAGACCGTTGAGCTGCAGGCCGCCGCTCTTGAACGAGGCAAAAAACGAGGGGCCGACCTGAAGTCCGATGAAGAACACGAAAAGGATGAGCCCGAAGTCTCGCAGGAAGCCCATCACCGTGAGATTGACGCTGATGCCGCAGTAGCTTGCGGCAAGGGCGACGAAGAGCACCAGCGTGACGCCGAGCGAGACGCCGAAGACGCGTATGCGCCCGAGGGCCATGCCGAGCGCAATGACCACCGCGTAGACAAGAAGAATGTGACCGATCGAGTTGGCATCGGTTAGAAGCTGCATGACCCAGTCCATGGCTTGAGAAACGCTCCGCAACGGAGACCGCGCGGTAGTTTGAAAAAATTGTCAAATTCAGAATGAACTGCAGGGAGAGAGGCTCATTTTGAAAGTCGTTTCGCAAAAATACGCGTAAACCCCTGCTAGTTTCCGTGGGGAGTCTAGGTCGCAGGTAAATTTTGTCAATGTATTTGCCTTTTCTCAGATCGGTGTGAAAGGCAGGCAAATTTCTCGGCCAAGGGTCAGGAGTTTCTCTATACTCATTTCGCGGTACGGAGGAAGGCGGATACCTACTTCTTCCGATCGACGTGAATACATTCTGCTGTTTAAGCCGCATCCAGGCCAACGAGCCGTTTGCGGTCAATATTTATACGAGGAAAGCGAAAAATGGCATTTCGTATTGAGAAGGACTCCATGGGTGAGATTCAGGTCCCTGACGAGAAGTACTGGGGCGCCCAGACGGAGCGCAGCTACGAAAACTTCAAGATCGGCATTGAAAAGATGCCGATGGAGATCACCCGCGCGTTCGCAATGCTCAAGCGTGCCTGCGCTCTGGCCAACAAGAAGTTCGGCAAGCTCGATGATCGTCGCGTGAACGCCATCACGCAGGCCTGCGAGGAAATCCTCGCCGGCAAGTTGGACGGCAACTTCCCGCTCGCCATTTGGCAGACCGGTTCCGGCACGCAGTCCAACATGAACATGAACGAAGTGATTGCCAACCGTGCGACCGAAATCCTGGGCGGCAACTTCCGCGACAAGGCCAACACCCCCAAGGAAAACCTCGTTCACCCCAACGACCATGTGAACATGTCCCAGTCCTCGAACGACACGTTCCCGACGGCTCTGCACATCATGGCCGTGGTCGAAGTGACCAACTACCTGATGCCGCGCCTTGACGAGTTCCAGCAGTGCCTCGAAGCCAAGTCCGAGGAATTCAAGGGCATCATCAAGAACGGCCGCACCCACCTGCAGGATGCCACGCCGCTTACGCTCGGCCAGGAATTCAGCGGCTACGCCGCCATGATCGCCCACAGCAAGAAGAACATTCTCGCTGCTCTCGAAACGGTTCGCGAACTCGCCATCGGCGGCACGGCCGGCGGCACGGGCCTGAACTCGCCCAAGGGCTGGGGTCCTGAAATCGCCAAGACCCTGTG
>USAL01000107.1 GCA_900552545.1 uncultured Sutterella sp.
CTGGGCGAGCTCGCACGGCTTGCTCCGCAGGCGATCATTGCGCCGGGCTTCACCTGTCAGGGCATCAAGGCGGCCGAGTCCGAAAACGGCGTGCGCGCCTGGCTCTCGGGGCCGGTCGTGAACCGCAGCATTGCCCTGGCCATGGAAGGAGACTTTCAGAACACCAAGACCGACGCAGAAAGCGCGGCAAAAGAGACCCCGCCGTGCGGCTGTGCGCTTCTTGTGCAGCGCACAAGCCTCAAGCCCAAGTACCTCACGACGCCGGCGCCCTCAATGCAGACGCTGGAGCACATTGCGCAGGCCGCCATGCGGGTGCCGGATCACAACCACCTTGTGCCCTACCGCTATGTCGTGATTGATGAGAACGCGCGCGAAGCGCTGGGGGCGTGCTTTGAAGATGCCGCGCGCAGACAAGGCGCCGACGATGAAAAGGCCGCCCGCGCGCGTTCCAAGGCAAAGAAGGGGCCGATGCTCATTGCCTTCGTCGCCCGCACGCCAGAGGATCCCGAGGTAAGCCGCGAGGAAATGCTTTTGACGGCGGGCGCTTCGCTCGGTCAGTTCATGCAGGCACTGGCACTTGAAGGCTTTGGCGGCATCGTGCTCTCGGGTTCGGTGCTCGAAGACGAAGCACTGCAAAAGGCCTTCTGCTCCTCCCCCTGCGAAAAGGTGCTTGCCTGGATCACGGTTGGCACGCCCGCGCAGGATGCGCCGACTCCTGAGGCCGAAACCCGCCGGCCGCCGATTTCGGTTTGGGACGGGAAATAACCTCCCGCGATTGTTCGCGAGCAGCCAAACGCCGTTCACGCACAACCGCTCCCGCGCCTACCCCATCAAATCCGTGATCGAGGCGCGGATCGTACGCTCGCGCTCTTCCTCACGGGCAACATCGTAGCCCGTGAGGCTTTCTGCAATGGCGCGCATCGTAAGCGGCGCGCACCCCTCGGCCTTGTTGTTGGCAACGGCAAAGGCGCGCACGCCGCTTTTCTGCGCAAGCGCCAGAAGCCACACGATCCCCTCGCGCGTCACCACGTCGGGCTCGCGTATCGCATCAAAAGGCTGCCAGTCGCGCCTTAATCCCTGATACGTTCCGTTGGCTGCAAGCGACCAGCGGATCACGATGTCGCCCTTCAAGCGCCAAGGGCCGCTTTCGATCTCCGGGGCATCAAGATAGCGCAGCATCTCGGTCTGGCGCATCACCGTGGGCATCGAGGGGTGCAGCGACACCACGGGCCGCACGGGGGTGCTGCGGATGCTGTTGAGGTAGCGGCGCGTAAGAAGCGCTCTCGTGCGCATCTCGATGGCAAAAAAGGGACGATCCCGGCAGCCATCGCCGGGAAGTCCGCCGTCGGAATGGGGGCCCTCCCCGCTTTTTTGAGCATCATCTTGCGCACCATCAGCCCCTCGTGCACCCACAGGATTGCCCGCATGAGCAAGCATCCCGGCAGGCAATGCGCGGCAGAACTCGGCGATGCGCTCGATCTGGGCGTACTTCTTTTTCATGTCGGAGAGGTCGTCGCGCGGAATGGGCGAGAGCTCAAGCACGAGCGCGCCGATTCTCTCGCCCAAACCCTCAAGAACCGGACCCACGAAGGTGTCGATGAGAAGATCCCTGTTGAGGTAGTCGGGATTGCGGCCGCCGGCGCGGCCGCGATCGTCTCGGATCGCGTAGTCGGTGACGCGTTGCGGAGCCTTGACAAGAAACCGAAAGTCCTCGGGCACCTGCCGCGCGAAGTCGCGGTACTGCGCAGCGCTCAAGGAACGGTAGTAGGCACGGTCGATACCCGTGGTGCGAAAGATCGGATGGCGGCTGTAGGCGGTCAAACCCTCGCGCGAGAGCGTGCGCGTGCCGCTCATCGGCGCCCAGACGATGCCGCGCCATCCTGGGAAATTCCAGCTTGAGGTACCGAGAAACACCGACCGCGGGAGTTTTTCTCCGAGACGGCGCATGGCGTGCGTGGGCGCAAGCGCCTCAACCCCGGCGCTGGCCGGGGCCGTGTCGTCAAATAGACTCTCTGTGCGGGTGTCGGTGCCGGCTCTCATGGGAGAACGCTGTCAAAAAAAGGAAAGTCCCTGGCTTATGTGAACGTACATTACCTTATATGGTGAGGCGCTTTGCGAGCCCTTGTTCATATGCCTTCGCTTGCAATTGATTGTACGGCGGCAGGCGTCGAGCGCCAATCAAAAAAAGCCGGCGATTCCGACCAAGGAAAACCATCCTTGGTGAGAACCGCCGGCTCTTGCCGACCCTTTGTCAGACTGCGGCGTCAAGACCTGACGCCGCGGGCTTTAATCAACGCCACGGGCAACCGTTCCAGTTGCAGCCCGGACCGTAGCCGGAACCGTACCCGGGACCGTAGCCCCAGCCGTGCCCCCAGCCATGGCCCCAGCCGCCGTGGGGACCCCAGCCGCAGCCGGGACCGTACCCAGGACCGTAGCCGTCGAAGCGGTGATGCTTGCCGGGCTTGGGCGGACGGGCGGGACCGCCGTCAAAGCGCGGATCGGGACCAGGACCGCGGCCAAAGCGCGGGCCGGGACCGGCTGCACCGCGACCGAAGCGCATGCCGGGACCGTAGTAGCCGTCTTCCATTTCATCGAGCAGCGCGATCTGATCGCCCGTGAGATTCTTGACGAGCTCGGCGCGGGCCGCTGCGAGCGACTCGTACTGACCGGCGCGGAACTTCTCATGCTCTGCACGGAACTTGAAGTGGGCCTGACGGTCGCCGCGCGGCGGCACGCCGAACTTCTCGTGCCACTTCTCGTGCTCGGCGACGACCTTGCCGACGGCCTTGGCGTAGGCGTCATAGGCGGTCTTCTGCTTGTCGTTCAAGGCAAGGTCTGCGGCAAGCGCCTCGTAGGCGTTCATGACCTCGTCGGCAACCGTCGGCGCCGGCGCTGCAGCGGCCGCGGGGGCGTTGGCGGGAGCCTTCTGCGCCGTGGCCGGAAGCGAGATGGCGGCAAGCGTGAGAACGGCGACGGATGCAGCGGATGCAAAGAGTGTCTTGGCTAACATAGTGGTACTCCTCGTTGTTCGCGTCAATCCTTCGAAAGGGCTCAACGCCCTCGGTAGGATCGTTATCTTGATAAACGTTGGAAATCGCTTTGAAATCAATGGTTTTTCTTTGGTCTCTCGTGATTTCCCTTTCGTTGTTGACACTCTAAATCCGCCCCATTTTGCTCGATAGGGCAAGCGCAAACGACTATGTCGAAATATTTCCAAAGCGGGATTTTAGAAATATCTTGTTACGTAGGTTGACCGTTCCTTTCGTACAAAAAATCGTGCGCCCGGCCCAACGCCGTTTCTCCCCATTCCGACTCCTTCCTCCCCCCTTTTTTCACTCCTTTCAAAACCTGCGTCCTTTCTTGTCTTCTCTGGACGTTGGCCCGCAACCGATCAGCCGTCCTGCCCCGGCACAGTCCACGGGTTATCGGCCGCAGGCCGGCACATTGCTAAAATCGCGGCACCGGGCGGTTTCGAAGCCTCAAGCGCAGCGGTTCTTACAAAACGGTTTCTTTCTGCCCTCGCGCGTTCTCGTTCTTTTTGCACGGATGCCTATGGACGCCGCTTTCGGGTTCGTGATTTGGTGCGTTTTTATCTCCGCCCGCTCTTTTGCGCTTGCCTTCAAGCGCCCCTTCTCGACATTTCTTGATTTTTCTTCATCTTCGCCCCTTGTTCGGGCACGCACATTAGACACACAATGCAGACGCTTTCTTCTCTTACCGCACTCAGCCCCCTTGACGGTCGCTATGCGAGCAAGTGCGAAATTCTTCGCGGCATTTTTTCCGAATCGGCCTTCATGAACGCGCGCGTGCGCGTCGAAGTCGAATGGCTCATTGCGCTTTCTCACGCAGGCTTTGCCGAGCTCAAGCCCATCAGCGAACACGGCATGGCGTTCTTGCGGTCGCTCGCGGATAACTTCACCGAAGAGAGCTGCGCGCAGATCAAGGAAATCGAGGCCACCACGAATCACGACGTCAAGGCCGTCGAGTACTGGATCAAGGCCCAGGTCGCGCACGACCCCGAGCTTGCCAAGGCAAGCGAATTCGTGCACTTTGCCTGCACGAGCGAAGACATCAACAACACGAGCCACGCGCTGATGCTCACCGCAGGCCGCAAGGCCCTCGTGGAACGTCTTGAAGCGATCCGCGATCACATCCGCACCTATGCGCACCGCTGGGCCGACGTCTCGATGCTCTCGCGCACGCACGGCCAGACCGCAAGCCCCACGACCGTCGGCAAGGAGCTTGCCAATGTCGCGGTGCGCCTGACGCGCGTGATCGATGCGATCAAGGCCGTGAAGTTCTACGCCAAGATGAACGGCGCCGTGGGCAACTTCAACGCACACCTGATCGCCTACCCCGACTACGATTGGGAGGCGCACAGCCGCCGCGTGATCGAGGAACATCTGGGACTCACCTTCAACACGCACACGATCCAGATCGAGCCGCACGACTACATGGCCGAGCTCTTTTATCAGATCGAGCGCGCCAACACGATCCTCATTGACTTCGACCGCGACGACTGGGGCTACATTTCTCTGGGCTTCTTCAAGCAGAAGTTGAAGGAAGGCGAAGTGGGAAGCTCCACCATGCCGCACAAGGTGAACCCGATCGACTTTGAAAACTCCGAGGGCAACCTGGGGCTCGCCAACGCCATCTTCGGCTTCCTCGCGGGCAAGCTTCCGATCAGCCGCTGGCAGCGCGACCTCACCGACTCCACGGTGCTGCGCAATCTGGGCGTGGCCTTCGGCTACTGCTTCGTGGCCTACGCCTCGCTCGAAAAGGGTCTGGGCAAGCTCGAGCTCAACGAAGCGGCCGTTGCCGCCGACCTCGACGCCTCCTGGGAAGTTCTCGCCGAAGCCATCCAGACCGTGATGCGCCGCTACGGCATCCCCAAGCCCTATGAAAAGCTCAAGGCTCTCACCCGCGGCAAGGGTCACATGACGCCTGAGGTGATCCACGCCTTCGTCGAGACGCTTGAGATCCCCGAAGAGGCCAAGGCCCGCCTGCGCGCCCTGACGCCTGCGACCTACATCGGCAAGGCGCCCGAGCTCGCCCGCCGCTGCTGATCGCTCGAACGCGCCTGACCTGAGACTGTCGGCTGACGCAAGTCAGCCGGCTGTCAATCAGAGCACGCCCCGCCGAAAGTCCAAAGCCTTTCGCGGGGCGTCTGCTTTTTGCCTGAGACCGGCTGCGGTCGCGTAATACCTCAGAAATTCGTCAAAAAACCGTCCGAGACGTTGATTCTTCACCTTTCGGGGGACGAAAAACGTCTCGCCTGACGGTATAGTCAGATGCACTCGAGACGAGATCGACGTCCTTCTCACCCCTCGGGACTGTGAGCGGAGAAACGAAAAAACACTTGGTGCCGTCCTGCACCTGACGCCTCGGATCTTGTTGAACAAAAACTGAATGTTGGGAGACCAAAGAATGAAACAGTTCATCCTGCGCGCAGCCGCTGCGCTTCTGATCGGAACGGCCGGCCTTGCTTCGGCCGAAACGCTGACCGTTGCCGCTACGCCCGTGCCGCACGGCGACATCCTGCGGCTCATTGCGCCCGACTTGAAGCGCCAGGGCTACGCCCTCAAGGTCGTGGAGTTTTCCGACTTCGTGGGCCCCAACATTGCGCTTGATGCGGGCGAAGTCGACGCCAACTACTACCAGCACAAGCCCTTTTTGGACGACGCGGTGAAGTCCCGCCGTCTGAGAATCACGAGCGTTGCGCCGATTCACATTCTTCCGATGGCCGCCTACTCGAAGAAAATCAAGGACATCAAGGACACCCCCAAGGGAGCGCGCGTGACGATCCCCAATGATCCGGCCAACGGCGGCCGTGCGCTTCTGCTGCTGCAGAGCGCAGGCCTCATCAAGTTGAAGGACGGCGCGGGCGCCACCGCCACCGTGCTTGACATCGCCGACAATCCCCGCGGGCTGCGCTTCACTGAGGTTGAGGCAGCACAGGTGCCGCGCACAATCGACGACGTTGATCTCGCGATCGTCAACTCCAACTACGCCATCGGCGTGGGGTTGAACCCGGTGAAGGATTCGATCTACCTTGAAAGCAAGGACAGCCCCTATGCGGACATCGCCATGGACTTTATCGCCAGCCAGACGTACAAGACCGGCGAGGAACGTCGCAACAGCAGGCTGTACCGGGACATTCCCGAAAGCCAGTTTACCCCGCCCGAGGGCGTGGACAGCTATGTGCTCACCCGTGAATGGCAGGATGCCTACCAGCCCGAATGGCTGTATTTTTGCACCAATCCCATCCATACAACCGACGCTTATTCGAAGCAGGAGAAACTGCGCTCACAGTTCGCACTGGGGGAAATGACGGCGGAGGAGTTTGCCGCCGCGCTGGACGGGATTTGCGCAGCCCAGTGAGCGGCGCC
>USAL01000108.1 GCA_900552545.1 uncultured Sutterella sp.
TTTGTTGTCCCTTTTTGTCATTGCCCTCCCGCGCGTTCGGACGTCCGCGCGAGGCTCTCCCCAAGCGTTCTTTTTTTTGTCCTTTTTCGTCCTTTTTTCGTCCTTTCTTGCGCCCCTTTTTTCCCGTTCCTGAGGGCCTTTTCTCCTCAAAGCCAGCCCGGGCGGCAGCCCCTCTCGCCCTCACGCACGCTCCCGCAATGCCTTAAAATAGCCACGCTTTTTATTTTTCCACGCTAGTCCCCGCAGAAGGCCCCGCAATCAAGCCCGCGCCCTTTGAGGGGTAGTCTGGTCATGTAAGAAATCCGCACGCGTATTGCACCCGCTCCCACGGGCATGATGCACTTGGGAACCGCACGCACGGCCATCTACTGCTGGGCCGTCGCCCGCCACCTCGGCGGCAAATTCCTGCTTCGCATCGAAGCCACCGACCAGAAGCGCTCCACCAAGGAAGCCGTTCAGGTGATTCTGGACTCCATGAAGTGGCTCAACCTCGACTACGACGAGGGCCCGATCTATCAGATGGATCGGCTCGAGCGCTACCGCGAGCTCGTTGACCAGATGCTTGCCGACGGCCGCGCCTACAAGTGCTACGCCACGCCCGAAGAGCTCGAGGAAATGCGCGAGGCGCAGCGCAAGGCCGGTTTGAAGCCGCGCTACGACGGCCGCTGGCGTCCTGAGAACTGCCAGGGCAAGCCCATCCCCGAGGGCATCACCCCCGTCATCCGCTTCCGCAATCCGGACGACGGCGACGTGACCTGGAACGATGCGGTCTACGGGCCCATCACGGTCTCCAACAAGGAGTTGGACGACCTCATCATCATGCGCGACGGCATCCCCACCTACAACTTCGCCGTGGTGGTCGACGACTGGGACATGAAGGTGAGCCACGTCATCCGCGGCGCCGATCACATCAACAACACCCCGCGGCAGATCAACCTCTACAAGGCGCTCGGCGCCGAGGTGCCCGTCTTTGCGCACCTGCCGCTCATCAACGGCCCCGACGGCCAGAAGCTCTCCAAGCGCCACGGATCGGTGTCGGTGATGGAGTACGAAGCCAAGGGCTATCTGCCTGAGGCGGTCTTCAACTACCTCGCCCGCCTCGGCTGGGGCCACGGCAACATGGAAAAGTTCTCGCGCGACGAACTCGCCCAAGTCTTTGAGTTGAGCGACTGCTCGCGTGCGGCCGCACGCATCGACTTCAAGAAGTTCGACTGGCTCAACCAGCAGTACATGAAGGAAGCCGACGATGCGCGTCTGGCCGACCTCGTGCGTGCGCGCATTGAAAAGCGCGGCGGCACGGTTGAAGGCGGCCCCGATCTTGCGGGCGTCTGCGGCCTTCTGAAGTCGCGCTCGGCAACGCTTGAAGCGTTGGCCGACCAGGCTCTTTTCTTCTACAAGCCCTTGGAGCGCGACGCCGAGAAGGTGAAGGCCGCTCTTGAAGGCGACAACCTTGCCGCCATCAAGGCGTTCGTGGCCGCCGTCGAGCCGCTCGAAGACTTCACCGCTCCCCACATCTATGAGGCGATCAAGAGCGTCATGGAAGCCATGAACATCAAGATGGGACCGGTCGCGACGCCGCTGCGCGTTCTGGTGTGCAACGCCGACCGCACGCCTCAGATCGACAAGACGCTTGAGCTCTTCGGCAAGAACGTGGTGCTCGAGCGCATCGCGTCGGGTCTTGCGATGGCGGGTCTTTAATCGGCCGTCATAGCGTCCATCGAAGCGTTCATCAGTGACGCTTCAAGCGCAAAAAGGAGGAACGCCTCACGGGGCTTCCTCCTTTTTTGCGCTTTGAATAATAGGCCTCTTTGCTCGTTGATGCCTGCGTCGTGCGGGACGCGCCGCCAACGTCAAAAAGCCTGCGGAGCACTTTCACCCCGCAGGCTTTTTGTTGTTTGGGTGTTGGTCAATCGGCTACTGCCGAAAGGCCCCTTCGATCAGATCTTTTCAAGGAGCTCGGTCACGACGCCCGCTGCGATCACCCAGAAGAGCACGGCGCTCACGTGGTTCATCCACCAGCCGAAGCGCTCGCCCTTGAGGTAGCGGCTCGCGCAGCAGGCGATGTAGCTGTAGCCCAGATGCACGACAAGGCAGATCACAACGAAGACCGCAATGAGCATCGCCATGGAGCTTGCATAGTCGGCCTCGGGGTCAAGAAACGGGGGCATGAGCGACAGAAGAAACACCAAGAGCATCGGGTTGGTGAGCTGCAGCGTCGCCGCGCTCCAGAAAATCGAGCGCTCGCAGTGCGGACGGCGGCCGTTGCCCGAGGCAAGACGGCTCAGATCAAGGCTCTTGGCGCGCCAGCTTCTGAGACCAAAGTACACCAGCATCGCCGCACCGAAGAACTGCAGCCCGATGAAAAGTTCGGGCGTAGCCGCAATGAGGGCCCCGAGGCCCGTGGCGCAAATCACCGCCATCGTGAGTCCCCCGAAGGCATTTCCCAGGGGCGAGACGAAGGCGTTGGCCTTCCCGTAGCGCAGCGCATTGTTGAGCGTCATCAGCACGCCCGCTCCGGGCGTGAGGCACGTGACAACGACGACGAGAAGGTACATCCAGAAGTTTTGCATTTTGTTCACCATCCACGCAAGTGACTGCCGCCCACCACACCTGACGCGCCTTCCAACCCAACCGATGCTTCCAACACGGACATTGCGGCGAGGACGTCGCCCGGGTTGTTTCCTCAACAACCCTCGGTGCGCAGCAGCCTACGCTTTTATAGGCGGCAAATATAGTGAAAAACAAAATCTCTCAGTGCTACTATTTCTATAGCACTATGACACACCTTTTAGGGAATATTGCTTATGCTCAAGCGGTTTGACTACCGACTATTGCGGCAGCTCCTGCTCTTTGCCGTGGTGGTGGAGGAAAAAAGCCTCAGAAACGCCGCGCGGCGCCTCAACATGTCCCAGCCCCCGCTCACGGCGCAGATCGATGAGCTCGAGGCTCGTTTGAAGTTGAAGCTCCTAGAGCGAAGCCCCCGGGGCGTGAAGGCAACGCTCGAGGGCGAGTCGCTCATGCCCGAGATCACGCGCTTTGTGACGCATGCCGAGGAGCTTGAGTTCGCCGTGAAGCAAATCCAGTCCGGGCACCGGGCACTTCTCACGGTTGCATCGGTGCACGAGGCAATGCTGAGCTGGGTGCCGCGCTTTCGCGAAAAACTGCAGGCGACCGAATCGGCCGTCTCGATCTTTGCCAAGGAAATCGACTCTGGCGACATCGCAGACGAACTCAAGGCCAACCCTTCGACGCTAGCCATCGGCTACATCCCCGAGCCCGAGCACTCGGCCTGGGGCAAGCTCGTGCTCGCACGCGAGTCGCCCGTGGCGATCGTCGCTAGAAACCACCCCTTGAGCAGCAAGGGGGCGGTGGCGTTGGCCGAGCTCGCGCGCGAAGACTGGGTGCTCCCCGGGCGAGATATTTCGCTTCGCTACGTCGACCGACTGGTGGTGCTTTGCCATGAGCACGGGTTTTCTCCGCGCGTGCGCCATGAGGTCGCCTCGACCATGCAGCAGATTGCCTACGCCTGCTGCGGCCAGGGCGTGGCGCTCGTGCCGGAGTACTTCTCAACACTTCTGCCCGAGGCCGTGGTCGCCTTGCGGCTTACCGACGTCGAGCCCTGCATCGAGGTCACCATGGTGTGGGACAAGGACAAGCCGAGTCCCGTGCGCGACCGCGCCATCGAAATCGCAAAAACCGTCCAGATGTAGGTACTTACCCTGATCTTCGCGATTTTTATGCACGGGGACTTGCAAAGGAAAAATAGCTCACATATAATTTTGTTCTCGTTAGATGAGTGCGCCAGTAGCTCAGTTGGATAGAGTACCTGGCTACGAACCAGGGGGTCGCGGGTTCGAATCCTACCTGGCGCACCACCTCTATTCCGGAAGGGCTTCCATGAAAAGTGGAAGCCCTTCTTCTTTATGCGTTCTGGATGCGGGTTCTGCTTCACCTTCCGCACCCGCGCTGACAGGCTCCTGATTTTTACGTCGGGAGCCTTTTTGTTTATGGGGCCGCCTGCGTCACCGCTGGCACTGAAACGCCTCAACCAAGGTCATTGAGGATGTCACGCGCGGGACTTTAGCGGAGCGGCGGAGAGCCTCCTCAAGCGCCGTCTCAAAGCAGTCGTTGAGCTTGCCGGTGAGTTCCTCAAAGGTTCTTCCCTCGGTGACGATTTCAAGGTACGGCGCAAAGTCGCTGCACGCGGCCACGAGCGTATTGCTCTCGTGGTCATAGACGACGGAAACGTTTGCCTTGAGCGCAACGCCTAGCCGGGCGGAAAGCTTCCAGCCCGGTCGCCCGACGCGATATTCCAACATGTTGTCCTCCCAACAAAGGTGTCCAGTCAGTATGCCGCAGCGGGCGAAATTCTGGCCACCGGCTGTCCCGGATGCTTTCGGTCGGCCCGCTTTGATTCTTCAAACTCGGGCTTTTCACCCAGCAAAAACGCCGCCTGCTGCGGCTCTCCCCTATCAAGAGAGAAAACCGCAGATGGCGGCGCTTTGCGTTCGCTGCGCGTCAAGCCCAAAGGCTTTCAGCAGTTGCGTTGCCAACTACTTGCCGGCGGCAATGTCGTCGAGGAACTGGCAGTAGGTCTCGCGCGTCAGAACGGGCTTGAAGTTCTCGCAGATGCGGCGCGCCTCAGCAGCATCGTCATAGAGCAGATCAATGATCGTCATCGCGAGTACCTCGGGGGACTTCTCGAAGGCAACGTCGGCATTGCTCATCTCGAAGGTGGCTCCGTGGAGAATCCCCTTCACGCAACCCACCCACGGGTGCACGACCGGCATGATGTGCGAGACGTCGCCCATCTCGGTGCTGCCCGCGTTGTGCGGGGAAATCATCACGTTCTCGGCACCGAAAAGCTTCTCGGCATTGGCGCGCAGGACGTTGCGCATGTCGGGATCCGGACGCAGCGGCAGGTATCCGGGCAGATCCTTGATTTCGCAAGTTGCGCCCACGGCGTCGGCACCGGCTCTGAGAGCACGATTAATGTCCTTGTTGTAGCCGGCGAGAGCCTCTACATTGGCCGCGCGCGTGTAGCTTTCCATCGTCACGTTGTCGGGAATGACGTTCACCAGATCGCCGCCCGAGTTGATGATCGGGTGAAAGCGCACATAGTCGTCCTCACGGAAGCGCTCGCGGATGGCGTTGACGCCCATGACGCCGAGCATGGCGGCGTTGAGCGCATTGATGCCCTTGTCGGGGGCGCCTGCGGCGTGCGCTGCGCGGCCGCGGTACTCGATCAACTTGCCGATGAAGCCGTTGCAGCTTGCGCCCACGTCGTAGTGCCCCTCGGGGTTCTTGGTCACCTGCGCGTGCATCTGCATGGCCATGTCGATGTCGTCGAACGCCCCTTCGGCAATCAACTGCTGCTTGCCGCCCAAGTAGCGCAATTTGCCTGCTTCACGCAGCTTGTTGCGGTAGTCGATTTCAACATACTCTTCGGCCGGCACGGCAAAGAAGACGACGTCGCCGTCCAACTCATTCATGATGCCCGCGTCCTTGAAGGCCCAGGCGACGGCCAGCAGATTGGCGATCTGGATGTGGTGCCCGCAGCAGTGGGCGGCGCCCGTCACCGGATCGGCGTGCGGATGCTCGCGGCAGACGATGGCGTCAAGTTCGCCCAGTAGCGCCACGGTCTTGAGGCTCTTTCTGCCCTTGACGCGGGTCTTGACGCCCGTGATTCCCCAGCCCGTTTCACAGGCAAGGCCCATCTCTTCAAAGGCCTTCTGCACCTTCTTGCTCGTCTTCTGCTCCTTGAACCCCAGTTCGGGCTCGGAGAAGATGTTCTGGGCAATCCCTTCAATGTCGGCGCGGCGCTTGCGGATCGCCTCGCAGACACGCTGCTTAAGCTCTTCCTTGGTCATGGTTGAGAGTGTCCGTTCTTAAGTGTTGATGGAAAATGAAGAAGGACCGTCCGTCGGCTTCCCTGCGAATGCTTCTCGAGCAACGGGAAGACACGGGCGATCCTCGAATGATGAAAGATTACTCCGCATGGCGGTTGGAGGAAAAAAAAGCGCCCGCATTCGAGTCCTTCCTCGCCTCGAGACGGACGCCGTTTTTTCCCGAAGCCTCGGGACGGTATGCGATTTCCTAGAAGACGCCTTCAAGACCGAGCATGATTTCCGCAAGCACGGTCGCGCACACGAAGCTGCCCGCGGCCACGGCAAGCGCGACCGGCACGATGCGCCATGACAGGCGCTTGAAGGCCTCCATGTCCTTGCCGACCGAAAGGCCTGCGTAGGCCAGAAGCGGCGTCGTCAGCGCGAGAAAGCTCACGTTGTTGGTGTGCGTCATGATGAATTCGCCGCCCGGAAATCCCGGCACCGACACGACCACGGCCACGATCGA
>USAL01000109.1 GCA_900552545.1 uncultured Sutterella sp.
ATGGCCCCAGTAGCCGTTCTTGAAGATGGAGAGCTGGCCCGTGGCCACGAACTTCTTCAGGCGGTTCTGGATGTCGCGGAAGTAGCCGGCCGTTGCCAGATGATGATGCGGGCTGATCTTCTGCTGGATTTCAGACGTCTCGCGCGGATCGGCGGAGAGGGCGCTCACGACGTCGACCCAGTCAAGGGCGTGCAACTGGTAGAAGTGCACCAGGTGGTCCTGGACGTAGAGCGTCGCATTCATCAGGTTGCGGATGATGTTGGCGTTCTTCGGGATCTTGATGCCGATGGCGTCTTCGACCGAACGGACGGCCGCGAGAGCGTGAATGCCGGTGCAGACGCCGCAGATGCGTTCGACGAACGCCCAGGCGTCGCGGGGGTCACGGCCCTTCAGAATGACCTCGAGGCCGCGCCACATGGTGCCGGTGCTCATGGCATCGACGATCTTGCCGTTTTGATCAATCTCGGCCTGAACGCGAAGATGGCCTTCGATACGGGTGACCGGATCGACCACGACGCGACGGGTGTTAGTAGTTGCAGACATTATTCACCTCCGAGATCCTTGTTGTTCTGCTTGGCGCGAGCCTGGCTCACGGCACTCAAAGCTGCATGAGCGGCAGCGGCGACGCCGACGACGGCGACAGTGGTAAGACCCACCTTGTCGACGGTGGCTTCAACGCCAAACCAGCCGGGCGGCAGGATGTCAGGTTCATGCTTGTAGAAGCTGCCCTTGTCGAAGAAGTTGGCCTCCGAGCAGCCGATGCAGCCGTGGCCGGACTTGACGGGCCAGGAAAGACCCTCGTTCCATTCGATGGTCGAGCAGGCGTTGTACGTGGTCGGGCCCTTGCAGCCCACCTTGTAGAGGCAGTAGCCGAGCTTGGCGCCTTCGTCGTCGAACTTCTCGACGAACTGGCCCGCGTCGAAGTGAGCGCGGCGATAGCACTTGTCGTGAATGCGCTGGCCGTAGAACATCTTCGGACGGCCGAGGCGATCCAGCGGCGGCAGACGGTCGTAGGTGAGGATGTAGGTGATCACGCCCGTCATCACTTCAGGAATGGGCGGGCAGCCCGGCACGAGCACCACCGGCTTGTCGGTGATGACGTCGGTAATGGGCACCGACTTCGTGGGGTTGGGCTTGGCGGCCTGCACGCAGCCCCAGGCGGCGCACGAGCCCCAGCCGATCACGGCCTTGGCGTTGGCGCAGACGTGCTTGATCTTGTTGAGGAAGATTTCGCCGCCGGGGATGCAGAACACGCCGTCGTCGCCCAACGGGATGTTGCCTTCCACGGCCACGATGTACTGGCCCTTGTACTTCTCGATGGTGTCTTCGAGCGCGGCTTCTGCCTGCTGGCCGGCGGCCGCCATGATCGTGTCGTCGTAGTCGAGACTGATCATGTTGAGAACCATGTCGGCGGCAATGGGATTGAAGCTGCGGATGAAGGATTCCGTGCAGCAGGTGCACTCAAGACCGTGCAGCCACACCACGGGCGTACGCGGCTTGGTCTTCATGGCTTGGGCAATTTCCTGCGCACCGGCGCTGCCCAGCCCGAGGCTCGCAGCTGTCAGAGAGCAGAACTGCAGAAAGCTTCGACGGCTGATGCCTTGGCGTCGCAGCGCTTCGTATTGCGTCTCAAACATGTTGTATTTCTCCTTAGCCTAGGAGTCGAGTAAAGGCTCCAGAGGATTTGGGGTTGACTCAGCCGAAAAAGCGCAAAACTCTCCTACGCTAATTCCAGCGCTTGAAGGGATGTTAGAGAGCCGATACGACCCTGAAAATACCCCGGAAGTATCTTTTTTAGTCCTTTCGGGGTACACGAATACATCAGACGGATGATTGTTACAGGTTGAGCTTGGCATGCTTAATCCAAAAGGATTAGTTGTGATGAGGCAAGGGGGGTGTTCGCCTAGGTTTGAGTGTCTTCTTCTGATGACGCGTTTGCCTTGAGGGTAAAGGGAAGATGGGGAAAATCGGGGGTGGCTGGTGGAAAAAAGGTGGGGCTAAGTCCGGGAGAAGTTTGGGCTCGTCCGATGGAGGTCGGATCGCGCCGAGGAGCGAAAAAAGCCGCCGGAACCAGAAGCGCCGGCGGTGGGGCGGCGCGCGGGTGGCAGCGCCGCAAGAGGGCAAGATTCCAGGAGGAGCCGGACTTTGCTCGGCTGGATTTGTGTCGGGAAGCGTTTCTAGGATCGCTCCCCGAGCCCGCGCGATTGACGGAATATCAGAACTTGTGATTGAGGCCGATGCCCACCTGGCAGCCGTTGAACTCGGCGCGGTCCATGAAGGCGTCAAACCCGTGGTCGGCCTTGATGTCGACATCAAGGTTATCGCTGCCCTTGGCGTAGGTGGCGCCCGCGTAAAGCGTCGTGCGCTTGCTCATTTCATAGGCGTAGGCAACGCCCAGAACGAGGGCGTGCGCATCGTTGTCGGCCTTCGCCTGCTTGTTTTCAGCCATCATGTACTGCACGCTCGCCATGAGGGTGCCGTTGCCCAAGGGAGCCGTGGCGCCCAACAGGAAGCTGTCGATCGTAAAGGTCCCGTTCGCGGTGAGGCCGTCTTCGTTTCTGAGGTCGGCGTCGCGGAAGCTTCTCACCTTGTCGGCGTGCTGGTACATGAACATGGGCTTCACGGCGCCGAGATCATAGGAAAGACCCAGGGTGTAGATCAAGCACTTCTACTCATAGAAAATACCGACAACGGCGAGAAACGAGTCGTACTGCAGCATTTCAACCACGGCGGCAGCGGCAAAGGGACCGGTTTCGTACTGCAGGCCCAGACCATAGTAGTGGTTGCGGTCTGACCTGCGCACGATCCCGTCATCGTCGCCCATGGAGGCCATGATGCTCACCTTGAAGCCGTCGGCGGGCGTGATTTCAACGACCGCCGTGTTGTCCATCGAGAGGTCGCGGCTCGTGAAGGTGCCCATGCCGCCCACGCCGAAGGCGGCCTCAAGCGGATCAAAGCCGCCCACGAGTTCGAAGTCGCCGCCGCCGCTCGCGAGCGTCCCCATGCGGCCAGCGGCAATCGTCACCATGTCGTTGCCGAACTTGATGTAGGCCTGGCTGTCAAAGAGCGTGTGGTCGGTGGCGTTCGAGCCGTCGTCGGAGTTGAATTCGCTCTCGAGCGTCACGCCCACGCGCCAGCCGTCGCCGAGGTCCTCCGTGGCGGTGATGCCCCAGATTGAGTCGCCGTACCAGGCGCTATGCATCGAGGCACTGTTGGTCTTCTTTTTCACCACTTCGCCGCCCGTGGTGAGCTTGTCGGCGTGCTCGTAGACCATGCCGGTCGAGACCGATCCGTAAAGCGTGACGTCGGCGGCAGCGGCGCTGCCGGCAAATGCAGCGGCGGCGCACGCAGCTGCAAGCGTGAGTTTGAAGGACTGCTTCATGAGAAAAATTCTCCGTATTGGATTGATTTGTTCGTCTTCCGAAGGCTTCCTGCCAGCTTTGTTATTGAGGGCAAATACGCTCTGCTTTGAGGAAGGCTTCCAATGTTTTGCGCCCGCGGCGCTCCCAAAGAGAGAACCAAGGAGAAGCCAAAGAGGAAACTCAAGGGGGCAAGCGGGCGGCTTTGGCGGTTCATAAACACCTGAGGCGCCAAAACATTGTTTCAGATGGTAACGACAACCATTCTCATTTACAAGTCGACCAAGGCGTTTTCCCCACAAAGGAAAACCCTGAAGAAAAAACAAAACAGCGCGGCAAACCTTTTTCAGGCTTCCGCGCTGTTGATGGACGTTTAAAAGTAGGGCTGAGGCCTTACTTCTTGGCGTTCTGGCCTTCCTTGACCTCTTCGATCTTGGCAGACTTGATCAGATTGTCGACGTAGCTCTGCACGCGCTGCTGCGTGAGAAGCTGACGAAGCAGAGGCGCTTCAGCCTCGTAGTTTGCAAAGCGCTGAGCGGGACGCTTGCCTTCGAGCTTGACGACGTGCCAGCCCAGATGCGTGTGCACCGGGTTCTTGGCGATCTGACCGGGCTTGAGGTTCTTGAAGCTTTCGGCGAAGTCCTTGTCGAACATGTTGGGCGAGTTCCATTCGATGAGGCCGCCCATCTCGCGGTTTTGCGGCGTGTCGATCGACTTCTCGCGGGCGAGCTTGTCGAAGTCGCCGCTCTTCTGAACGGACTTCAGAAGCTCACGAGCCGTCTTTTCGTCCTTGACGAGGATGTGGCGCACGGAAACCTCGGTATTGCCCCAGCGCTTCTTTTCCTGATCAAAGAGCGCCTTGACGTCGGCGTCGCTCACCGGGTTCTTGGCCACCCAGTCGTTGATCACCGTGCTCATCAAGATGTTCTTGGTGGCGTTGTCGATCATGCGCTGCACGTCGTCGCGCTTGGCAAGCTTCTGCTTCTTGGCTTCCTGCAGAAGGAGCTTGTCGCGCACGAGAAGCATGCGGACCTGATTTTCAAGTTGCGGCGTGCGGGTCTGGCCGCGCGCGGTCGAGGCGGCGATGAGGCTCTCCTGCTGAGCCTTGCTCACGAGCTCGCCGTTGACGGTGAAAGAGGTGGTCGCAGCCTGTGCACAGCCGATGGCAAGACCTGCTGCGATTGCACAGAGTCCCATCGCGGATTTCTTGAACATCATTGCGTTTCCTTGCAACAAAAAATAGGTATCGCTATTTTGACAGCGGCTCGGCTTTTTTCATGACCCAGAGGCTGATGCCAATTGTAAAAATGAATGTCAAGGCCAAAAGACCGAAGAGCTTGAAGTTCACCCAGGTCGCCGTGCTGCAGCTGTAGGCGACGATGAGGTTAATGATGCCGGTGACGTAGAAAAAGCCGATCCAGGCCTTCTGCATCGTGCCCCAGGCCGAGGGCGGGAGCTCAAGCTGTTTGCCCAACAGCATCGTGAGAAAGTTTCTCGAGGTGATCTGCCCGAAGAGAAGAATCGAGCCGAAGATCCAGTAGAGGATCGTGGGCTTCCACTTGATGAACATTTCGTTGTGAAGCCACAGCGTAAGCGATCCGAACACCACGATCACCGCAAGCGAAATCCATAGCATCGGCTCAGGGCGCTTGCCCTTCATGAAGACGAGCGCGATCTGTACGAACGTGGCGACGATGCCCACGAGCGTTGCAAGCAGAACCGGCGCCTGGTCGGGGGCGATGGCCGCGCCGCCGATGATCGAGCCGATCGTCGAGGCGGTCGCCTCCGGGTTGGCTTCGCCCACCTTGAAGGCGGCGAAAAAGAGAATGATGGGAAAGAGATCAAAAAGAAGCTTCACGATGTCCCCGGCGTCGAAACTGCGGTTGGTTGATCAAATGCGCGAATATCGAAATGCGGCGTTGGGAATGGTGCCGCCCGAAATATTGACGCGAAAGTTCACGCAAAAGTTCGCGCAAAAGTTCGCGCAACTGAGCGCGTTGCACCCGGGCGGCGGGCCGTGCGGGCGATTATATAAGCTGATGCGGTTGGCCTCGGGGGGCCAGGCCTTTCGACTCCCACGTCGCATTTTGGGCAAGTTTGCCTCACGAAGCGGGGGGCAATCCCGGAAACGTCGGCATCTACCTTACCCTTCCGAGGCTCTCGCTCATTGAGCTTGCCGCGGCGGGTGTTAACATGCGCACACAATTTGTTGCCGCTTGTCTCGGCCCCGACGCCGCGGATGCCGATAGGCTTGACACTCGCAATGTTCGTTTGCGCGTCGCCGCCGCCTGCCGACGTCCGCGTCTTTTGCTTTTATAAAGTAAAGAAGGGGCTCGTCCGATGAGCGGAATTTGAGGCGGAGCAGACGGTTTTACGGGCGAGCGCGCCGGCACGTTCCTTCTTCCTAGGCCGTAAGGTCTGGGGAGGAAAGGGGAGGGCCTGCGCGTCAAAGAAGAACAAATTTTTTCCGCAAACCCAATTTGTGCACACCATTAATATGCAAACAGGAATCAAGACTTTACTTATGACGATTGCTGCAGTGACTGCCATGGATGCATCGGCCGCGGGCATCAAGGAGCTCGATACCGTCGAGGGCATCAAGAGCTTCGAGCTCGACAATGGCCTCAAAGTTGTTTTGTTTGCCGATCAGAGCAAGCCCACGGCGACCGTCAACACGACCTATCTCGTCGGCAGCCGCATGGAAAACTACGGCGAGACTGGCATGGCGCACCTTCTTGAGCATCTGATGTTCAAGGGCAGCAAGAACTATCCGGATCCCACGAAGGAATTCACGCGTCGCGGCTTTCGCATGAACGGCACGACGTGGCTTGACCGCACGAACTACTTCGTGAGCTTCACGGCCAACGACGACAACATGCGTTGGGCGCTCGGCTGG
>USAL01000110.1 GCA_900552545.1 uncultured Sutterella sp.
CCTGATCAATGTGGTGCTGGATCACCTTGCGCTTGATTTCAAGCGACTGCTTGGCAAGATCAAGGAGGTGGTCGAGTCTGTCAAAGAGCGCCTGTTCGTTGCCCTTGAAGAGGTAGCCCAGACGCGCGCAGTTGATCGTCACGACGCCCAGAGACCCCGTCTGCTCGGCCGAGCCAAAAAGGCCGTTGCCGCGCTTTAAGAGTTCGCGCAGATCAAGCTGCAGGCGGCAGCACATCGAGCGGATCATGTTGGGCTTAAGTTCCGAATTGATGAAGTTCTGGAAGTACGGCAGCCCATAGCGCGCCGTCATCTCGAACAAGGGCAGCACATTGGGGCTGTCCCAGTCGAAGTCGGGCGTGATGTTGTAGGTCGGAATCGGGAACGTGAAGACGCGCCCCTTGGCGTCGCCCTTCATCATCACCTCGATGTAGGCGCGGTTGATCATGTCCATTTCGTGCTGCAGCTCGCCGTACGTAAGGGCATTTCCTCGCCGCCGATCAACGGGTGCTGGGGCTTTAAATCCTCAGGGCACGTCCAGTCGAACGTGAGGTTCGTAAAGGGCGTCTGGGTGCCCCAACGGCTCGGCACGTTGAGGTTGTAGATCATCTCCTGCATGCACTGCAGAACCTCTTCGTAGGGCACGTTGTCCTTGCGGATGAAGGGCGCCATGTACGTGTCAAAGGAGCTGAAGGCCTGTGCGCCCGCCCATTCGTTCTGCATCGTGCCCAGGAAGTTGACGATCTGTCCCGTGGCCGACGACAGGTGCTTCGGGGCGCCCGCCTCGACCTTGCCCGGAACGCCGTTGAAGCCTTCGTTTAAGAGCGTGCGCAGGCTCCAGCCCGCGCAGTAGCCCGAGAGCATGTCGAGGTCGTGAATGTGGAAGTCGGCGTTGCGGTGCGCAAGACCGATTTCGGGCGTGTAGATGTAGTTGAGCCAGTAGTTGGCGATCACCTTGCCCGAGACGTTGAGAATCAGGCCCCCGAGGCTGTAGCCCTGGTTGGCGTTGGCGTTGACGCGCCAGTCGACCTGATCGAGGTATTCGTTGATCGAGGACTCGACATTGACCCAGCTCTTCTTGGCGTCGCGGGTCTTTGCGCGCTGCTCGCGGTAGACGATGTAGGCGCGCAGGGTCTTGAAGTAGCCCGCGTCAAAGAGCGCGTGCTCAACGGCATCCTGAATGTCCTCGATGTGCGGCGTGGCGACGTTGAGCTCAAGGAGCTTGGGCAGCACGAACTTTTCGGTCAACTCCTCGGCGCGCTCCGCACCGAACTCGCAGGTGGCCTTGCCCGCGCGTTCAATGGCTCGAACGATCTTCTGCGAATCGAAATCCTTGATCGACCCATCGCGTTTGATGAGGTGCTTGAGCTCCGAGGTCATCCTTGTCTTACTCCTAGTTGCGTGTGTTTTTCTTCTTCATCACCAGATCGATCCCGTCGTCGGGCGCAAAGCCCGAAAACCGGAACAAAAGCCGAAGGATCAACCCTCTGGCGCCGTCTGTGAGTGCCCCTGGTCGACTTCATCGAGCACGCGGCCTGCGCCGCTCGAGGGAAACCAAAGGGAACTCCGGCCGGATTGAACAACAAAAGACGCCGTTGCGGCGCCCTTGTCGAAATCCTGCGATGCGCTGACGATAGCAAGGGTTGGCCGCCTTGGCAATACCTCGTTGGTACCCAGCCGAAAGACCTGCCGCACCCACCGAGCGCACCTCGGAATATACCATTACTAGGGATCAAGAAATATGCTCTTACTATATGTTGTGCTGTGCGGGAAAATTCCAACACTGCTCTGAAAGGCCTTGAAAAGCGCCGCTGCAGGGCCTTTTTCCGAGCGCTGGGAAGCGCTGAAAAGAGGCCGGAAAGAAGCCGAAAGGAGCCGCTGGACGCCCTGTCGGCAAGGTCTGAAAGCACTCTGACGAACCGCTTCAAAGGTCTCGTGGAGCGTCGCCGGAAGACTATGGAAAACCCTGATCTCTTGTCGGATACTTTCACATCCGCCGTCCGCACCCGGGGCCGGACTAAGAGATATTACCTATACCTCGAATTACCCCAAAAGACCTAAAAATAAGATAAAGTACGTAGTGCAGTAGGCGACAGCCTGGTTGCCTCCCTGTGCAGCAGATTCCCGAGGGGCCGTTTTCGAAGCCCTCCCTCTTCGAAAGCGAGCATTGAAGTTTGCTGCATTTTCAAGCCTGACCCTATTTCCCTGGTCAGGCTATTTTTTTGCCTGCGCTTTTCCTCGCCTTTCCTCCTTCCCGGCTTCCCTTCAACATCCCTTAAAAGCTCATCGACAGCACGTTGCTGACGACGCAACGCGTCTGAAAGCGCTTTGGACCTTGACGAACCATCCTGGCCGGCGAATTTTTTCGAAGGTGCTGCTGCCTCATTAAAAGGCCGCAAAAAGGCTTTTAAACTTTCACCGTCAAGATGGGGGCAGAGCGGGATCATGCGGGAACCATGAGCGTCTTAAAACGCAATGCCCGCGCAAAGCAGCGATGTCCCGTACCTAAAAGATCCTTCGTGATCCTTTATTTTCTTCTTGATCCGAAAAGCGCAGGACGCTCTTTACCGGTCGAGGGCAAAGCTTGGCGACACACCCATGCCACATGAACGAAAAAAAGCGCCTTCGGCGTAAGCAGAAGGCGCAAAGAGAATCTCAACCGTGGATGAACACACGGCTCAAATGAGAGCCGCATTCTACAGATTTTTTAGGAAATCACAACGTCGTACTGTTCCTGCGTATAGACGGGCTCGACCTCAAGGCTCACGGGCTTTTCGACGAAGTCCTGCAGGAGGTTCAACGCAGCCGACTCGTCGTCGAGGAACATGTCGATCACAGCCTGGCTCGCGAGCACCTTGAAGGCGCGCGCATCACGGTACTGCCGGTACATGCGCACGATCTCGCGCATGATCTCGTAGCAGACCGTGCGCGAGGTCTTGATTTCGCCCCGGCCGCCGCAGACCGGGCACGTCTCGCAGAGCACGTGCGAGAGACTCTCGCGGGTGCGCTTGCGAGTCATTTCCACGAGGCCGAGTTCGGTGAAGTCCGAGATCGTGAGCTTGGTGCGGTCGGCCGCCGCGGCGCGGCGCAATTCCGACAGAACCGCCGCACGGTGCTCGTCGCTTGCCATATCGATGAAGTCGATGATGATGATGCCGCCCAAGTTTCTCAACCGCAGCTGCCGCGCAATCGTCTGCGCGGCCTCAAGGTTGGTCTTAAAGACCGTCTGCGAGAAGTCGCGCTTGCCGACAAAGCCGCCGGTGTTCACATCGATCGTCGTCATCGCCTCGGTCTGGTCGACCACGAGGTAGCCGCCCGACTTGAGCGGAACGCGGCGCCCGAGCGCGCGCTCGATTTCCTCATCGACCCCGTAGACCTCAAAAAGCGGACGCTCGCCCGTGTAGTGCACGAGAAGCGCCTCTGCCGAGGGCACGTACTTGCGCGCGAAGTCCTTCAGGGCCTCGAAGTTCTGACGGCTGTCGACATAGATGTGGCCCGTCTCGGCCTGCACAAGGTCGCGCAGCACGCGCTTGGCAAGCGGCAGATCCTCGTAGAGAAGGCTCGGCGCGCTCGCCTTGGCCGTCTGCGCCTTGATCGTCTTCCAGAGGGCGCTCAAGTACCGCATGTCTTCGATCAGCTCAACGTCGGAAGCGCTTTCCTCGGCGCACGTGCGCACGATGTAGCCGCCCTTTTCCTCGGCCGGACGCAGGCGCGTGCACTGCTCGCGCAGATTCTCGCGGCGCGCTTCGTCCTCAATGCGCTGGCTCACGCCGATGTGCGGATCCTGCGGCAGGTAGACGAGCTTGTGGCCCGCAAGGGAAATCGTGGTCGTCAACCGCGCGCCCTTGGTGCCTATCGGGTCCTTCGAAACCTGAACGAGAAGCCGCTGCCCGTCGGTAAGCATTTTTTCAATCGGCTTGTACTCGCCGTTTTCGAGCCTCGCGCCCTCGATATCAAGAATGTGCAGAAACGCCGTGCGTTCAAACCCGATGTCGACGAAGGCCGACTGCATGCCGGGCAGCACCCGCAGCACCCGCCCCATGTAGACGTTGCCCACGAGGCCGCGGTTGGCGACGCGCTCGATGTGCAGATCCTCGAGAATGCCGTCGATCAAAACGGCGACGCGCGTCTCACGCGGCGAGCAATTGATGAGTATGTCCTGCATGGGTGTTCCTGACAAAAAATTGACGGGCTGCAAGACCAATCATGGGTCCTGTCAGCCGGCATGAAAACAGCCGGTCGCGGCGCCTCAATGAAAACGTCGTGCCGGCCGCTTGCAAAATCGCCGGAATGTGATGAGGTTGAGAAAACTGACTCAGCTTTTTTCCCAACCTCCCGGCTCAGTGATTATGCCGCCTTTGCGGCAGCATCCGCCTGCTGTGGGGCGACATCCTTTCTGCGGCAGACGCCCTGCACGCACTCCCACTGGCACTGCTCGCCGCCCCACTCGGGCTGCAGCGTGATGTGGTCGATCCCGAATTCCTTTTCAAGCATCGCACGGGCGTCATCCAAAACCTTCTTCCAGTCGACATCGTCGGCCATGAGAAGGTGCGCAGTCACCGAACCGTGTCCGGGCGCAAGCGTCCAGACGTGCAGATCGTGCACGTGGCGCACTCCTTCGATCTTGGAGAGGGCATCGCCCACGTCGAAGTAGTTGATGTTTTCGGGAACCGCGTCAAGGAGCACGGCGCTCGACTCCTTCAAGACGCCGAAGGTGCCGCGCAGCACCAGAAGGCCGACGAAGAAGGAAAGGATCGGGTCGGCGAGCGCAAACGCTTCGCCTCCAAAGTAGACGAGGGCACCGGCGGCGATGGCGGCAAGCGACCCCAGCAGGTCGCCCATCACGTGCAGCAGCGCCGCACGGGTGTTGACGTTTTTCTTGTCGCGCGACAGGGACCAGGCAACGCCGATGTTGATGATGAGACCGATCACGGCAACCACCATCACCGAGCCGCCCGCGACGGCCGGGGGATTTTCCAGGCGCCCCACGGCTTCATAAAAGATCCAGCCCACGACGCCCAGCATCACGAGGCCGTTTAGGAATGCGGCGAGCACCTCGATGCGGCCGTGTCCGAAGCTGTGGGTGGCATCCGCGCCACGGCGCGAGATGAAGTTGGCGATCAAGGCAAAAAGAAGACTCGCCGAGTCGGTGGCCATATGGCCGGCGTCGCCGATCAACGCCAGAGAGTTGGCGTAGTAGCCGCCGATCAGCTCGACGGCCGAGAACCCGAGCGTGAGCACCACGGCAAACCCGAGCACGCTCAGGCGCACCTGCTCGGCACTATGGTTGTAGGCGCTGTCGCCTGCGTCATGGTCGGAATACTTGGTAGCAGTTGCCGACATTTTCCTTCGTCCCAAAAAATGGAAATCTTCCTTTGAAGATCCAAACGGCAAAAACGACAAAACGGCAAAAATCAAGCCCTTCGAAGGCGCTTTACGTTGTCGTCAAGCGCCCCCTCGGGGCTTCGTGCCTGAAGCCTTCGCTTCAGGCCATCGTTTGAGGCAGGGCCGACAAGGCTGCGCAGAAATCAAATTCCGCTCACCCTGCGGCCTTTGCCGCCGAACGCGCAATCTTACTCTTTCTTGCCGGTAAGCATCGGCACCACGGAGCCTTCGCCGCCGGAAAGAAGACCGGTCTTGGCGTAGGTCTGCAGCTTCGCACGCGTATCGGTGATGTCGAGGTTGCGCATCGTGAGCTGGCCGATGCGGTCGACGGCCGTGAACATCGAGTCGCCCTTTTCCATCGTCAGACGCGACGGTTCGTACGTCAGGTTGGGCGAGCGGGTATCAAGGATCGTGTAGTCGTTGCCGCGGCGCAGTTCGAGCGTCACTTCGCCAGTGATCGGACGGGCAACCCAGCGCATGGCGCTTTCGCGCAGCATGATGGCCTGGCTGTCGAACCAACGGCCCTGATAGAGCAGGCGGCCCAACTTGCGGCCGTTGATGTGGTACTGCTCAATCGTGTCTTCGTTGTGGATACCGGAGATCAAACGCTCGTAGGCAATGTGCAGAAGGGCCATACCCGGGGCTTCGTAGATGCCGCGGCTCTTGGCTTCGATGATGCGGTTTTCGATCTGATCGCTCATGCCCAGGCCGTGACGACCGCCAATACGGTTGGCTTCCATCATCAGTTCGACAGGATCGGCAAATTCTTTGCCATTGAGAGCAACCGGCTGGCCTTCTTCGAAGCGAACGCTCACGGATTCGGCCGGAATCTGAACGTTTTCGTCC
>USAL01000111.1 GCA_900552545.1 uncultured Sutterella sp.
GCAAGACCGTTCTTGTCGTGCGCATTGAGGGGCGCGTTGCGGGTCTCATTGCCGTAGCCGACGAGGTGAAGGCCGACAGCCGAGCGGCCGTCGAAACCTTCAAGCGTCTCGGCATGAAGGTCTGGATGGTGACGGGCGACAATGACAAGACCGCACGCGCCGTGGCCCGGGCCGTCGGAATTGATTCGGTCGCTAGCGAAGTGCTTCCCGCGGACAAGGCGCGCATCGTCCGCGAGAGACAGGACGCGGGTGAGTGCGTGCTGATGGTGGGCGACGGCATCAATGATGCTCCGGCCTTGGCGCAGGCCGACGTCGGCATGGCGATCGGCGCGGGCACCGACGTTGCGCTTGACTGCGCCGACATCGTGCTCGTGAAGAACCGCTTGACCGATGCCGTGGGCGCCGTCGAGCTCTCGCAGGCCGTGATGCGCAACATCAAGCAGAATCTCTTCTGGGCGTTCTTCTACAACGCGATCGGCATTCCGCTTGCCGCCGGCGTCTTCTACGCCGCCTTCGGCTGGCTCCTCAACCCGATGTTTGCCGCCGCGGCGATGTCGTTGAGCTCGGTGACGGTGGTCTCGAACGCCCTGCGTCTAAGAGGCTTCCGACCGGCGCTTGCCGATGCCGCAAAGGCCTCGATGCCTTGCCCGCTGCCTGCAGAGACGACCGACAAAAAAGCCGTCTGCGAGGCCTCAGTGGTCCCTGCGGCATGCGCCATTGAGGCTCAGCAGAAGGAATTCAAGGAAAACGAATTTTCAACCGGCGAAGGCCAGGCGGCCGACGCCACAGTAACGACAAGGAGTTCAGCTATGAACAAGGTGATTGATATCGAAGGCATGCAGTGCTCGCACTGCACGGGTTCTGTGCAGAAGAAGCTCTCGAGCATGCCCGGCGTTTCCAACGTCGAGGTGAGCCTTGAGGGCAAGTGCGCACGCGTGACGGTCGACGCCACCGTGACAGACGAGGCGCTGATGGCTGCCGTCAACGACCTCGGCTTTACGGCCAAGGGCGTCAAGAACGCGTAATGAACGTTTGATCGTTCGACACGCCCTCCAAAGGCAATGATCCTGACTGGAGGGGATTCGAAGCGGCAAAAAAAGGCCCGGCTCTTTGGGGAAACGTCATGTTCCTCGAGGCCGGCCTTTTTGCGCAGAGGGTTTTTTAGCGTCGGCTAGAAAAGCCTGCAGGTAGGGACGCCTGCGGCATTTCGCGTGTCGTCAAAGAAGTCCTGCGGGAAGGCGGGGCCCGCCTTGATCTTGATCGGGTCGTGATCAAGCCCTGCTGCGGGCTCGAACATCCCGTCGACATTGGCGGGATCAAGCCCGTGCATGAGCCCCGAGGGCACCGTGCGGATCGGGGTGCGGGCAAAGGTGCCCACAAAGGAGCTGCGGCGCCTGACGTTGGCAAAAAGGCGCGCAGGGATGTCGGTGAGCCCACTTTCGGCAAAGGTTCCGTTGAAGCTTCTTGCCTGTGCGGCGCCCGAAAAGAGATCCTCGGGGACCTTGGTGAGGCTGCGACAGCGCAGGAAGGCCTGCGAGAAGTCCTCGGCCTGAAGGTTGGCGGCAAATAGTTGCCGGCCCACCGACTCGATGCCGCTTTGTGCGAGGACGCCCGCAAAGGAGACCGTGTAGATCAAGGGGAAAAAGAGCGACTCGGGCACCCCCTTTAACTCAGGCAGCCCCGCAAAAGTGTAGTCAAGGTGCGTGAGGTGCGTGTTGTGCGCAAAAAGGGCTGAGACAAGCGAATTCAAGCGCTGCGGCGGATAGTCGCGGTGCCAGATGCGCGCGTGGGTGGCAAGCGCGCCGCTTGCGTCATCCACCAACTGCGGCAGGGGCTGGAGGATTGCCGTCGTCTGCTCGGGAAGAATCAGCACGCCGCTTGGCATCGGGCCCCCGAAGTCGATCGTCATGAGCGCCAATACGGCGAGCGTGCGCAGCTCGAACACGGACAATGCCTCCGAATGACGGCGACGCTCCTCGCGGACACTGCCGTATTCCACCGCAACGGTGGCGCACCCCGGGGCGATTCTTGCGCCAGCAACGATGCGCACGCACACGACGGGCTCGCGCTTGTTGGGCGTAATTTCTAGGACTAGCTTGGTCATGAGTTGGGGTTCCGGGTTTTGCCGTTCAATCAGGAGATGGAGAAGTAGTCAAGCGTCTTGTCGCGGGGCATGCTGCGGTACGACGCAGGCAGCCCCAGCATGCTCTTGCAGAAGGCGAACATGCCGTCAACGGCGACGTTTTTGAGGCCCTCGAGCACGTTGTCGGGTACGTTTTCAAGCTTCACGCATCCCGCAAAGGCCTGCTCGAGATTGGTGATGTGCGGGTTGTTGATGAACATCGAGGGCGGAAGTTCCACGAGCTCCCGGCGGTTTGCGGCCCACCCGCAGCAGTCGCCCCGAAGGCCGACGCTGCGCGGGTGCAGGACGGGGAGCGGCGTGAAGATCCGGCGCACGTGGGCGCCCAACTGAAACGGCCGCACGGCCTCCCTAGGCGGCGTGTGAATGCACACGCGGTAGGGTTTGACCGCCGCATAGGCGTGCTCAAGGGCGTCGACCTTGTTCCAGTCGATGCGCTCGATCTTGCCGTCGCCCCAGTCAACGAGGAGGTCGCCCTTTAACTCCAGGTCAATGGGGTAGAAAACCGCCAACTGTTCGGCTACGCCCACCATCGTGGGCATCCACTCAAAGTCAAAGCTAGGATCGGTGCTTTGCGCCTCGGGACGCACCCAGCCCATCTCCTCGCGGCGATCGGGGTCGCACCAGGAGAAGAACGTGCTCGGGGCTTCGAGAAGGAAGTTTTCCATACAGACCGGGAGGACCCCGGCCTTGAAGGGAGACTCGATCGACTCAAGCGCATGGCAGTGCGCAAAGGTCTCTTCGCAGATCGTCGATTGATCGGCGTTCGCCAGAAACCCCGCCGGAATCTGCGTGACGGCGCTGTCGGCAAAGGTGCGCACGAGCGAGGAGCGCTTGCGGCACTCCGCAAAAAGCCGTGGGGGGACGATCGAAATTGCGCTGTGCGCAAAGGCATCGTCAAAGAACGCAAGCTGCGGATTGTTGGCAAGAAGCTCCGGGCAGATCGAAGAGAGCGTGCACTGGCCGCTTTCGGGGTTGTCGGCAACAAGGCGCCCCAGCGTATCGGAGGCAATGAGCTGATTCTTGTCGTCGGTTTCGCCCTGCGTGAGAACCGGCAGTGACGAGTCGATCGACACGGTCTGCGTGGGGAGGGACTTGAGGGGAAGAAAGCCGCTCGCAGACGAAATTTTCACCGTGCGCTTGCCTGTTGCGGCATAGCTGTGGCGAGATTCGACCAGCGCTTCCTTATCCGGAGAGTTGACCATTTCGGTGAGCGCCCCGTCGGAGATCGTGCAGTCGACGGCGTTCACACGTCCGTCGCCCCAGTCGATGCGAATTTCACCCACCTGATCGGCCGCAAGCTGCGGGACGGCGTAAAAGACGATCGAAATCTCGTCCTTTTCGCGGCAGATGATGGTGAGGGTGAGTTCCTGCTGGGAGTTGGTGGCGGACATGCGTGTGGGTCGTGATGAAAATGAATGCGCGTGAGGCATTCTATATGCACCGGGTGAGCGGCTCTTGAAGCTTTAGCGAGGCGCTGCCGCGGTCCGAGAAAACCTATGGACGTTTTACGCGAAGACTTCAGCCGTATCGGCAAACGCTTCAAGAAGGACATCAAAGCCGCAGACGTTGATCTGCATGCGGCAGTGCGGGGCAAGCACCGCCTTGGGTCGAAAGCCCACGCCAAAGCCAGCGGCGGATACCATGCCGACGTCGTTGCTGCCGTCGCCCGCGCAGATCGAGGCGGTGGGATCAAGCCCCATGGCGGCCATCGTCTCGCGCACGAAGGCGGCCTTTCCGGAGGCGTCGATGATGGTGCCGCCTTCGGGGCCCGTTACGTCGCCCGTAAAGCGTCCGTCGGCAATGCCGATGACGTTGGAGTGCGTGCCCGTCATATTGAGTTTGCGGCGCACGACTTCGGTGAGGATCGTAAAGCCCGAGCTCACGACGTAAGTTGCAAGGCCCGCGGCGTTAAGCCGCCCGATCATCGTCTCAACGCCCGGGTTGAGCTTCAAGTCCGCAGTGAGGTCGGAGACGCACTCGGCCGAAAGGCCCTTTAAGAGCGCTACGCGCGCCCGGAGGCTAGCCGCATAGTCCTTGATTTCGCCTGTCATCGCCTTGTGGGTGATCTCGGCGCACGCCTCGCCCAGGCCCAGCATGCGGGCCATTTCATCCAGCGTTTCGTTCGCAACGAGCGTGGAGTCCATGTCAAAGAAGGCGGCTTTGAATTGCGAGAGCTTGAGATCGTGGCTCACGAGCGCCGCATCAAGCCCCGCGGCATTGGCGCGCTTGATGAGCTCGGGCATTGCAAGCGCCGCGCCGTTAATGCCGACCAAGCGCACCGAGCGGCGGCCGGTGAGAACGTCTGCTGCGGCAATGCGGCTTTTCTCAGCCGAGAGGAAGCTCTCGGCAGGGGCCAGAGCTGTGGCGTCTGGTGCGACGAAGACAAGATCAAGCTGGTTTTCTGAGGTGGCCATGGTGTTTGGGTCTCACTAAAAGGTTTCAAATGCGATTCTGGAGTGCCTTCGGACGATCCTTTACGTCGGATCTGGGCGCAGCGGATTGATGACGGCGCGAATGGCGTTGAGCCTTGCGTCAAGGCTCTCCGTCGTAATCGTCATCTTGAGCCGGTCGCCCGGAAGCATGCGCAGGTCGCGGCGGCTTTGCAGGAGTTCAAAGAACTTCTTCGGATCAAACGTCGGGTGCGGCGCAAAGGTAAAGATGATCGCCGTGTCGGCCGCATCGATCTTCTTGACGCCGATCTCGGTGCACGAAAGCCGCAGGCGGTGCGTCATCACGAGTGCGCGGGCAGCCTCGGGGAGCTTGCCGTAACGGTCGACCAGGTCGTCTACGACGGCTTCGAGCTCCGTGCGGGTGTTGGCCGCAGCAAGGCGCTTATAAAACGACAGCCGCGCGCTCACGTCGGCAATGTAGTCCGAGGGCAGCAGCGCCGGATGGTGCAGGTTGATTTCGGTAAGCGTCTCAAAGGGCTTCTCGAAATCGGGCTCCTTGCCCTGCTGAAGGGCCTTCACCGCGCTCTTGAGCATCTGCGTGTAGAGGTCAAAGCCCACCTGCGCCATTTCGCCGCTTTGCTCGTCGCCCAAAACCTCGCCCGCGCCGCGGATTTCAAGGTCGTGCATCGAGAGATAAAAGCCGCTTCCGAGGTCTTCGAGGTTTTGGATGGCCTCAAGGCGCCGTTGGGCGTTCTTCGTGATGGCTTCGTCGCCTGGCGTCAAGAGATACGCGTAGGCCTGATGGTGCGAGCGTCCGACGCGGCCGCGAAGCTGATGCAGCTGCGCGAGACCAAATCGGTCCGCGCGGTGGATGATGATCGTATTGGCAATCGGAATGTCGATGCCCGTTTCAATGATCGTCGTGCACACCAGAAGGTTGAAGCTCTGGCGGTAGAACTCGCGCATGACGTGCTCAAGCTCGCGTTCGCTCATCTGTCCGTGTGCGACGGCAATGCGCGCCTCGGGGACGAGCTCGCGCAGCACCTGCGCGCGATGCTCGATCGTCGCGACGTCGTTGTGAAGGAAATAGACCTGGCCGCCGCGCTTTAATTCGCGCACGATGGCCTCGCGAATCAGTTCCTTAGATTCGCGCCGCACGAAGGTCTTGATCGCGAGGCGCTTTTCGGGCGCCGTGGCAATGACCGAGAAGTCGCGGATGCCTTCTAGGCTCATTGCCAACGTACGGGGAATGGGCGTTGCGGTAAGCGTGAGCACGTCCACTTCGCTTCGAAGCGACTTCAAGCGCTCCTTCTGGCGCACGCCGAAGCGGTGCTCCTCGTCGATGACGACAAGCCCGAGGCGATTGAAGCTCACCTTTTCGCCAAGAAGCTTGTGCGTGCCGATGGCAATGTCAACCGTCCCGTTTGCCAGGCCCTCCAGGGCCTCGGTCGTTTGCTTTCCGGTGCGAAAGCGCGACATGAGCGCAATCTTCACGGGCCAGGCGGCAAAGCGGTCGCGGAAGGTCTGAGCGTGCTGCTCGGTCAGAAGAGTCGTCGGGCAAAGGACCGCCACCTGCTTTCCATTCATTACGGCGATGAAGGCCGCGCGTAGCGCCACTTCCGTTTTGCCAAAGCCCACGTCGCCGCACACGAGTCTGTCCATCGGACGGCCCGAGTGCATGTCGGCGATGA
>USAL01000112.1 GCA_900552545.1 uncultured Sutterella sp.
TATCCACAGCAATGGGATGGGGCGTATAGCCCAGGGCCCGGAACTGGGTAGCCAGCCGGTGGCTGAAGGTGGTCTTTCCAGAGGAGGACGGTCCGGCGCGCATCACCAGCCTCTTGTCCCCGGCCTTTGCCGCCTGCTCGGCGGGGACGTCGCTGGCCGCAGCACTGCTCACGGGCGTTGTGCTTGCCAAACTGCGCGAACGCAATCTGCTGCTTTTGCGGGCGTTGGGCGCACCCCGCCGCTTTGTCCTTGCGTCCGTCTGGGCCTGCATCAGCGCCTCGGTTCTCTTTGCCGCCCTCGGCGCGCTCATGCTGGGCACGCTTTTGTCGTTTGCCGCGGGAAAAGTCATCGGCCTGCGCACCGGTATTGCGATGCTTCCCTCCGTCGGCATGACGGAACTTCTCGTGCTCTCGGCAGTGACGGCTGCGGGCGCATTGTTTGCTCTCATTCCGGCCGTCGCGATCAGCCGAAAGCGTCTGCTTTAGACACCGTTTCCAGAAGGTGCATCCATCCGCACCGCGCTCGCGGAATTGCGTTTGTCCGTGCGGCGTCCGCTTCTGCCGCACGCCCCCCCCTTCAGTCTCCTCACCGGGGACGAGACAGCGCGCATCAATGCTTATTGTTGCACTCAATCATTCAAATAATGGTCTGCAAACAAACTCTTGACTAAAGAAAATGCGGGACAAGAAATTTGTATTTCCCCTTCACAAAACAATCACGAAACGACAACATCCCCGACATTTTTGGTCTTCACAATGCTCCTCGTCCACCAACCGATTTCTCACAAAAATCACTCGAGGATCTTATGACCGAACTTTCCCGTCGTTCCTTCTTTTCCCGCGCAGCGCTTCTGACCGTCGGCAGCGGACTATGCGCCGGCACATTCAATCTCGAAGCGATTGCCGCAGCGCCCAAAACCGCACGCAGCCTCGCTGAAGTGCTCGCTATGAGCGATGTCGAGATGGCGCGTCAGAGTGCAGTGGTGCAGGCAGCCAACCGCGTCATCATCGATGCGGCCCGCCAGCTTCGAAATGAAGCACTGCGTGAAAAAACGCTCTCCATTCTGGACAACCCCGTCCCCACGATTGCGCAAGGCGACGAGAAGGCGATCCTGTCAGAGCTCAAGCGAGAAAAACTGATCGACGCCTCCTTTGCCTCGGTTTTCCCCCCGATCAAGACCCCCAAGCAAAGTCCCCAGCCGTTCTGGAGCGCACCGGGCTCAGGCTACTCCTCTCATCACGCCTATCCCGGCGGCCTCGTCGTTCACACGGCGCTCAACGTCGTTTCTGCTCTGAGTCTCGTGAAAAACTACCGTGACGTCAACGGCCTCACGCTCGACTACGATGCAGCAGTGGGCGGCGAAATTCTTCACGACTTGCACAAGCCCTGGGTCTTTGCCTGGCAGGACGACCATTCCTGCCGCAAGGAGCAGCCTCTGGCGGGCACGGGCGAACATCATGTGCTCTCGATTGCCGAGTCGCTCGCCCGCAAACTGCCTCCCGAGGTGATCGTCGCCCAATCGTGCGCTCATGAACATCCCGCCACGCCCGCCGGAGAGCGGCTCGTCACGAACTGGATCAAGGCAGCAGGCATCATCACCGGCACCGATCCTGTCGCCTACGGCCTTCTGGACAAGAGCGGATCGACGCTGCCGATGCCGCGGCGCATCGAGGGGTGGGTCGTGCATCTGGCCGATCACGACTTCGTGATTTCGACCTCCGCCTGCCAGTGGACGGCTCAAGCACTGCGAGCACTTGCCAAGGAAAACTACGGACTGAGCGATCCGCAACACCTGAACGCCTTCCGCAATTACGTCCTTGCCAATCTGACGGCCATGCGGCTCTATGGTGTTCTCGCCGCCGACGGCAAAACAGCCTTTGCCGCTGAAGTGGCCCGCGTCGTCAAAAAATAGGTCCGCAGGATAAATATCCCCCGCCAGACATCACCCTTTTTTGTCGGCGACCTCTCACCGGAAACAGTTGTTTCCGGTTTTTGTTTCAAAAAGAAGAGATTTTCACCGGAAAAGTTGCGAGGACAACATACTCTCTTCAGAGGACGCGCAGGCTTTACCGGAACATACTTCACGACGCCTTCAAACCCATTCAGTTGAAGAAACGCCTGCCTGAATAATTTCAGAAACTTCTTCGCCTGCGTCCCGGCTTTGCACGTTGAGCTCCAAAGCCAGGTAAAGAAGCTCTACGTCAATCTCAGTCACACGGATTTCCGCCGTTTTTTGGACCGCTCCCTCTGATTCATTCGATCAACGCGTCCCCAAGTCTGCAACTTCGAGGCAAGGGAATGTTCCGCCAGAAATTCTGACCAGCGTTTTGGCAGTATCGTGCGCATTTATCCCGTCAATAGAGAACGTCAGGCGTGTTGGGTTTGCATAAGGCAGTCCTTTGCTTTATGTTGATTTCATTAGTGAAAATCGTACAATGGAAGAAAGAAAACGAAAGCTCGTTGGGTGCTCCCTAACCAAAGGCCGATGTTCCGACCGGGAGCTGACATTCAAGCCGTAGGGCGCCATTCCAAGACCTCGTACCACTCGAGGGAAAAGTGAGGAATGGCGTTTTCTTTTGTCTAGTCTAGACTGATCTCTACATCCCCCTTCAGGTTCAAGTTTTCCATCTCGCCCCGCAACCGGGGATCGAATTCATACGCGCCTTGTGTCGTTACACGATGCAGACGGTTTTAAGCCGTCTGTTCGGCTGGCCTGAGTTTTTCATGAATCCTTGGAAACGGGGCTTTTGGGCCAAGAAACATCCTTCGCATTTTTCCGGGAGCCCATGAATTGTGTCAGCACCATTCTCAAGCGGTGTATTGCCCTCAAGTCAATCTTGCCGCCGACGGAGGACGAGCCTTCCCTGCCTGCGCCAAGCGAAAACGTGGCGTTGAGCAGGAGGTTCTCGGTGCCGGCGCCAGCCCCAGATCCGCTCATGCCGATAACATCGGCTTCAGTGTTGTGCACATTGATTTCGTGTCGCCAAACGTGGGCACGTACGCAATCTTGAAGCTCGGAGCAAGCTTCCAGCCGCCGGCATTCATGTCGGCGCCGTTGATGCGCAATGCCACCGGGATCTGAAAAAACGTCTGATCCTGGTCTTCAATGGACACCGTCGCCCACGTGCATGGCATCGGTCTCAGACTGCGAGACACGCAGTCCGATGCTCGGGATGAAGCTGAAGCCGCCGACGTGCAGCTCATACATGCCGGTGACGCCGGCCAAGTAGATGAACGCATCCACGCTCTGGTTCTGAGCCGCCTGTCACCGCGACATTGTCTGCAAGATTGAATTCACCTCGGACAACTCAAATGCCGGTTCCCTGCCTTACCATCCAGTTCGGATACTAGCCGGGCGCTTCAAATTTACCGGATCTGATCTCTAGAATCGCCGCGTCCAGCGCAGCGCGACACCCCAGCGTTCGGTTCCTTCGTCACCTTTTTCCGCATCCAGAACCAGAGACAAATCGTGCCTGAAATTCATCTGCCAGCCCAAGGCGCACTGCACCAGAGCAGCGTGGTGGTTCGCAAGGAAGTCGCGATAGGTCGCGTCCTTTAGGCCTGCCCACTCGTAGCTATCGTCGCCGGCGGCATGAAACCGGTTGCGGTAGGCCGCACGGCCTTCAAAGTAGATCCCGGCAAAGGATGCGTCTGCAGACCTTCGGCTGCTGAAGGCGAGTCCCGCCTCGGCGGCCGCCGTGCTCAGAAGCTCACCGTCAAAGGCCTGTGACGAAACGCCTTCTCCCTCCCGGAAGCCCTCGCGCACGAGACCATCCCAGCTGATGCGCACATACGGCATCAGATCAAGGGGCAGCGCGACGGCCGCAAGCTTTTGACCGAGACCGGCCGAGGCGCCAAAGCTTGCCATGTGAACGGTCTGATCAAAGCGACGGCTCCCCCCTGCCCCGAGCGTCATGCGGGTGCGTTCCTCCCGGCCGTAGCCCAAGGCGGCGTCGCCAAAGACCCGCAGGCCGCCCGCATACTCGCGGACAAACGATGCTGCGGCAAAGATGCCCGCGGCCGAGGCCTTGTTTCCGGCCTCCCCGTCGACGGTGTCGTAAAAGGCACCGAGTCTCCAGCCGAGCGCCCAGTCGCCATAGCCACGCCGGGCGCCCGCGCTGAGAATCGTGCGGTTGCTGTCCACACCGAGACTGCCCTTGTTCATGTCGGCATGTTCGACCGTGAGCGTCGCCTCGGGTACGAAATCCGACGCCTCAAGATCAGCGGCAGGCCGCAGAGCCGAAACCTCGCGCAGGCGCACCGAGCGCGAGAGGGCCGCCGCATCAAAGGCCAGATGCGCATCGGGCTTGACGGCATCATAGGTTGCGGCAATCTCGCCGACCACCGCGGCCCGATCCTCGTCGGAACTTGCCGCCATGAGTTTTTCGGAAGCCGCATCCATCCAGCTCACGAGCTCGGCCGCCGGGCCCGAGAGAGCCCCGGCGGCGCCGACGGCGTCATCAAGCCTTGCGGCGCGCCGCAGAGCCTCGTCGGAGAGCGCGGCGCTGCGCACCACGCGCTGCATGCCGTCATCGAGCCGATGCAGCGCAAAATAGCCGTCGTCGTCAAGCGCAAAGTCAAACGTAAGCCCGCCGCCCCAGGTTACGCTTGCTTCGCGAACCGCTTCAAGAAGCGCATCATCCTCATCAAGCCCCGGGAAGAAGTCGGCAGGATTGATGCGCAGCGCATGATCGATGTAATCGCCCGTGCGCACCACGATGCTTAGCCCCGAGTCGGCGGCGGCCTCCCCGTCGGCCTGCGTCAGCACGGCAGTACCGGCTTCCTCGGTCTCTTCCAAGCGCTGCACAAGGATCTGATCGACTTTGTCGGGAGCCACGTCAAGCACAAGCGACGAACCCGCCTCAAGCGTTGCGTCGCCTCTGATTGTGAGCGTGCCGATGCGCGCATCCCCGCGGGTATCGTCGCCGGGCGAAAGCGTTCCCTTGGAAACGAGCGAGCCCACGGATCCCGTGCCCCCGACCGTTGCGGTCGCGTCCGAATTCACCGCACCGTCAATGGTGCCGTTGACGATGAGCGTGGCGCCGTTGACGACATCCGTCGATCCGCGGTAGGACGCGTGGCCGCTCATGACGAGCGTGCCGGCCGAAACGATCGTCCCCTTGTCGTCGACGGTTCCCGAAACAACGAGCGAGACGGGAAGAATCGCGTCTTCGGGCTTGACGGTCTGCGCGCTCGAGCCCTCGTAGGATTTGCCCTGATTGAGCGCTTCGTTGTAGGCGTTGAGCTCATCCTCGGTCGTAATGTGCAGCACCGGATCCCAGCCGACCTCGACGATGTCGTTCGTAAAGCGGCTGATGCCGTCGCCGGCAAGATTGAGCGTATAGGCAAGCTGCCTGGCATTGCTCAGGCCCGTCTCGTTGTGCGGCAGCGTCCAGCCGCCTGCATCGGCATCCCATCGGGCCATGCGGTTGACGTTGAATTGCGCAGGACCGCCCACGGCCTTTCCGGCATCCAGAAGCCCCGCGCCGAGCCCGTATTCGATCACGATGCAGTTGTTGAGAAAATACTGCGTCCACTCATCGGCCGCCTGGCGGACCGCTGCTTCAAATGCTTCCGGATCGATCTCGAAATCGCTGTCCTCCAGCTGGTACTCGATCCAGCGGTCGGTGATGCTCTCGGCCACCTCCTTCTTGAGGCCTTCGACATCGTCGGTGCGGCTGCCCGCATCTCCCCAAAAGACGATGGCGGCGTCCTCCTTTCGGACATTGGTTTCGTAGCGCTGCTTGTCCGGCGAGTATTCAGGCCGGGCAACGACAAACGTCTGCCTGTTGTTGACCTGCCACTTGTAGTCGGCATTGGGGTGCGAATCGTCGTCAATGACGGGGGTGGGGTTGTAGGCGACGACGTCGTAGGCACCGGCCTCGGCCTGTTTTGCCGTGGACAGAACCGTGTCGGCAAGCTTCGAGGCGCTCATCCAGGGAAACGCCAGCTGCACGAGCGCCGCCGCCCCGAATACGTGCGGCGCCGCCCTCGCCGATC
>USAL01000113.1 GCA_900552545.1 uncultured Sutterella sp.
CGATGATGATGATCGCCTTCGAGCCGCTGTCGGCGAGCTGATGGCCGAGTTCGTGGGCGGTGTAGAGCGGATTGACGTTGACGGCGATCATGCCGGCGCGCAGGGTTCCGAGCAGCGCGATGATGTTCTGCAGGATGTTGGGCATCATGAGCGCCACGCGGTCTCCGGGCTCAAGCCCGGGAAGCGTCTGCAGATACCCAGCAAAGTCCTTTGAATACTGGTTGACCTCGTCATAGGTCAGGCGTCGATCCATACAGACAAAGGCGGTGCTGTCGCCGTGCGTCTTGGCGACCGCGTCAAAAAGCGCCGGGATCGAGGCAAAGAGGTCGGGATTGATTTCGGCGGGAACGCCGTCGGGGTAGTGGGCAACCCACGGTAAGGTCTTGTTCAGCATACTTCTCACCAGGACGACAAGACAAAAGGCGCAGCCGCGCGATGGCGGTGTGAGGTGCCGCAGCAGGACTTCGAGGGGTTTGCGAAAGACTGCGGCTGCAGCGGGAAGGAGGTGGCGCCTTGGGGCAACCTCACTTCCATCAGCGTGATCGAGCGCATGCGGGCCCGATCATCTTTTGAGGATGTTTCGGAGACGGGCGCCATCAGCTTCTGCGACGCTGAAACTTGTCGAGCAGCAGGCAGTGGCGCGCGTAGTCCTTGACGTCTTCATAGTCAGTGTAGTCGACGATGACGCTGGGGTCAGTCGGGCCGTCGGTAATGTGCATGATGAGCTGAATCATCAGACGCTGGTACCACGTCCAGTGCGGGTAGTCGACCTTGCCCGCGAAGCACTTGAGGTCGCGTGGCTTCCACGGAGAGCGCTTGATGAAGTTCTGCAGGTAGCGGTTTCCCTCCGGCGTGGCCTTGAGCGGCGTGCGCGCGACCACGGTGACGTTGAAGAAGCTGTTGGGCTTGGCATCGAGCTGTGCGCGGAAGGTCTCGACAAACTCCCAGACAACCTTGTTGTAGACGCCGTAGACGATCGGCGTGCCCACGATGACGATGTCGTACTTGTCCCAGTCGACGCCTTCGCGCACGCATTCCATCATTTCCATCATGTCGCAGGCGTGACCTTCGTCGACAATGGCCTGCTGGATCGTGCGGGCGATGCGCGCGGTGTGTCCGGCATGGCTGTAGTAGGCCATCAGTACATGTTTCATCAAGTGCTCCAAAAGTTTTTTCTTCCGCCGGCGGGCCCCGCACAAGATCATCTCCAACAGGACGCGCAGACAATAGGCCGATTTTAGCGGCTTGAGGCTTTTGCCGCTTGACGGCAGGGTGTGACAAAAGTACTTCCAACGCCGCGCATAAATCGGCAAAGACCTAGCAAAAACAAAGGCTCAGCGTTTACAATTGCACTTTTCGCAGACCGCGCCTGAGGCGCGGTTTTCATTGAATTCCGATTCAATTCTCAACAAACGAAAGTTTTTGTCTGATGTCCGACGGGGCCCGTCACGGCCCAGACAGAAGACAGACAGGATGTATGGCAAAAGAAGATCTCATTGAAATGTCCGGTCAGGTGCTCGAAGTGCTTCCTGACGCCCGCTATCGCGTCAAGCTCGACAATGGTCATGAGCTGATCGCCTATACCAACGGAAAGATGCGCAAGCATCACATCCGCATCCTCGCCGGCGACAAGGTGTCGCTTGAGCTCTCTCCCTACGATCTCACCAAGGGCCGCATCACGTTCCGCCACATCGAGGGACGTCCGGCTCCGACGACGACGACTCAGACCCGTCGCCGCTGATCGGCGGCCGCGCTGAGAATGCGTCCCTTTGCAGGGCGCTCGGGGCAGCTTCGCGCCCAGCAGCGTTTTCAAAAGAATTTCTCAAAAAGGGAAAAGGGACGTGTATTCGCGGTCGTATTTTGGTGTTCCGCCCGAAGTCGATGACGGCTTTGCGGGCGGAATGCAGGTCTCGCGCCAGGCTCCGTTTGATGTTGCTGAGATTCTTCGCACCATCAAGACGGAGCTTTCGCGTCTTTGGGGCGACATCAGCGTCCAGGGCGAGCTGCGCTCGTTCAAGGCCTATCCCTCGGGACACATTTACTTTGATCTCCGGGATAGAAAGGAGGACGCGCTGATAAGCTGCGTGCTCTTTCGGCGCGATGCGCAGCGCCTGACCTTTCGCCCCAAGGTGGGCGACCTCGTGGAGCTGCGCGGGACGCTCAACATCTACGAACCCCGGGGGCAGCTCAACTTCATTGCGCGTCAGATGAAGCCCGCGGGAGCGGGCGATCTCTTTGCGCAGTTTCTCGCCCTCAAGGAAAAGCTCGCTGCCGAAGGACTCTTTGCGCCCGAGCGCAAAAAGCCGCTTGCGGCCTATCCCGACGTCATCGGCGTCGTGACAAGCCCGGAGGCCGCGGCGCTGCGCGACGTCGTGCGCACGCTTGAGCGCAACGCCCCCTGGGTGAAAGTCATTCTCTACCCGACGAGCGTGCAGGGGGCTGCCGCCGAAGGCGAGATCGTGCAGGCGCTGCGGCTTGCGGCGCAGCGGCGCGAAGTCGATGTTCTGCTCGTGGTTCGTGGCGGCGGGTCGATTGCCGATCTCTGGAGCTTTAATTCCGAAAGCGTTGCGCGAATGCTCGCACAGATGCCCATGCCGGTCATTTCGGGCGTGGGGCACGAGGTGGATTTCACAATTGCGGACTTCGTGGCCGACGTGCGTGCCGCTACGCCCACGGCGGCCGCGGCGATGGCCGTCGAGGGCTGGGTGCATGCGGCGCAGCGCCTGGCCGCGCTCAAGGGAAAGCTTGTCCTGGGCATCAACGGCGTGCTCGACATCAGCCGCATGCGGCTTTCGCATGCCGACAGGCTGAGCTTTGCCTATCGCATGTTTCTCGAGCGCAGCCGCGCCCGGCTTGCCGCCGTCGGCGACTTCAAGCGCTTTTTGACCGACTATCTTGATCGTCTTGCGCAGCGCGTCGACGGTCTGCAGGGGCAGGCGGGACTTTTGATGCACAGACGCGTGGCGCAGCTGCAGGCGCAGCTTGCGATGACGCAGGCGCAGCTTGCCGCCCGAAGGCCCGACTTCGCCGCCGCCCGATCCGAGGTGGGGCATGTTCATGCGTCTCTTGTCAGGGCCTCGCTCACCCAGATTGCGCTGCGGCGCGAGCGGCTTCTTGCGCTTGACGCTCGGCTGCAATCTCTTGATATGGCGCAAGTTCTTGCCCGCGGCTATTCCATTGCGACGACCGTCGACGGGCGCGTCGTGCGCGACGCCGACGAGCTTTTTGCGGATCAAAAGTTGGAACTTCATTTCTCGCGCGGAACCGCCGGCGTGCGGGTTGAGAGCGTTCAAGCCGCGCAGAAGCTGCGGCAGACGCAGAAAAATCAGCGCGATTAACGCGTGAAATTTTTTCCGAGCGCGCTTGTCACGGGGAGCGGTGCTCCTTGAGCTTAATCGGGGCCTCAATCGTAGTCTGAAGCGTGGTTGGAAGGCGACGCCAGAGCACAGCCTTGGGCAGCGGCGTTTTGCGCGTTGCCGCGCCCAACAAACAGGGAAAAGCGGCTAATAAAAACAGCCGAAGAGTTTATGATTAGCCTCAGGAACCTCGAAGCGGCCCTTCAGACGCCTTCTTCGAGCTTACTCACCATTTGTCAATACGTTTGATTCAGGAGAACACCGATGAGCCAGTTTGTTTTGCCGAAGCTTGACTACGAGTTGAACGCGCTTGCTCCTGTACTCAGTGAAGAAGCCATGCAGTATCACTATGGCAAGCATCACCAGACCTATATCAACACGCTCAACACCCTCATCAAGGGCACGCAGTTTGAAGCCGAGTCCCTGAGAGAGATCATCAAGACGAGTCAGGGCGCGATTTTCAACAATGCCGCCCAGGCCTACAACCACGCCTTCTTCTGGAAGTGCCTCACCCCCAACGGCGGCGGCGCTCCGACCGGTGAGCTTCTTGAAGCCATCGAAAAGAAGTGGGGCACCTTCGACGGCTTCCGCGAGGCGTTCACCGCGGCTGCAGTCGGCAATTTCGGTTCGGGCTGGACGTGGCTCGTGAAGCGCCTCGACGGCGAGCTCGACATCTACTCGACCTCGAACGCCGGCACGCCGCTCACCGAACACATGAAGCCGATCCTCGCGATCGATGTCTGGGAACACGCCTACTACGTCGACTACCGCAACAACCGCGCCGCCTTCGTCAAGGCCTTCTTCGACAAGCTGGTGAACTGGGATTTTGCGCAGCGCCGCTATGCGGGCGAGCCCTGCGACTGCTCCTGCAAGCCTGAGGGCGGCTGCTGCTGCGGCAGCTCCTGCGGCTGCGCCGGCTAGTCGTCAGACTGACGCAAACTGAGGGCCTGATCGTCGTTTGCTTCAAAAACACGAAGCAGGCCCCAAAAAGAAGAAGTGCACGATCGCTGAGGCGGGCGTGCACTTTTCGTTTTTTGGGGCGTCCGAAAAGCTCCTCTCTGCGGGAAGCGCGGACGATTATTTGGATTTTGCCTGGGGACTCTTGCAGAAGTCCTGACTGCGAAGCGCCGGAATGTAGTACCCGGAGCGAACGCCGTGGCGGGCAAACCAGCCCGCGTTCATTTCGATCACGCTCAGCGTCGGCCCCTGGGAGCGGTGCAGATCAAGCGTGCCCTTTTGCATCGTCTCGATGTTGAGGATGAAGCCGCAGGCGTCGACGAAGGCGGCGTCAAGATCGATCAAGGTGTTCTTCATCCACATGGCGACGCTGCGCGGCTCAGCGAACACAAAGAGCATGCCGCTGTCTTCGGCCAGCATGGCGCGGTTCATGAGACCGGTGCGCTGCTCAATGGTCGTCGTCGCAACCTCAAGCTCGACGGTATTGCCCGCGATGTCAAGCGACACCTTGCCATCGGCCCATGCCGTGGATGGGGCGATGGCGCAAAGCGCAAGCAGTGCTAGCAGACGACGAAACATGGTGAGGTCAACGGGTTGATGCGGCAGAGAGGAATAGCCGCGATGTTAAAGGAGCTGTTGCGGCAACTAAGGCCGTTTTTCCCGAGTATACACATGCAGCCCCGGGGACTGACACGGCCCTTGTGCGGTGGGCGGCGGGCGGAGCTTGCGCTTGGCGACGATGCGAGCGGCTGCAGGAAGGCGGCGGGGGTGCCCGGCAAAGGTAGTGTTTTCCCTGTTTAGGGCCTTAAAACAGGGGAGTCGATAAGAAAAATTCGTCATCCGGGGGTAATCTAGCGCGTGCATTTGGCTTTTCCCACCAAAGAGGTATGCGCTTCTTTGCAAGGGGCGGCCGATATGCTGCAGCGGCGCACAATTTATCCGACTAAGGCGCTGCCGCAGCCGCTGGCTTTTCGATGTTTGAACGGGCATGGTTGCCGGTTCGGAAGTCAGGGCAAGGATAAAAGAAGGGAGTAAAAAAATGGCTCAGGGTGTTGTCAAATGGTTCAATGATGCCAAAGGATTCGGCTTCATCACGCCCGACGACGGTGGCGAGGATCTGTTTGTCCATTTCACCGCAATCGAAATCGAAGGCTTCAAGACCCTCAAGGAAGGTCAGAAGGTGAGCTTTGAAGTGGTTGCAGGCCCCAAGGGCAAGCAGGCAGCACACGTTAAGCCTGAAAAGTAATTCCCTCGTCGAATTCCGGGGATGCCCGGAATTACGATAGGAAGAAAGCCGCCGTCGAGTCAATGTTCTCGAAATCGGCGGCATTTTATTGCCTTTTGATTGTGGTTTTTCCTAGCCGCAGGGGCTGCCGGCAGCAGTCGTGCGGCAGCCCTCCCGCGGAGCAGAAAGCCCGCGATCAGATGCGCGCCAGAAGTTCGTTGCCGAACTCGCGGCAGCCGAGCTGTACGGCGCCCGGCGTGAGGCTTGCGAGATCGCCCGTGACGCGCCCCGAGGCGATCTGGGCTTCGACGGCTGCGATGACGAGGTCGGCCGCCTCGTTCCAGCCGATGTGGCGCAGCATCATTTCGGTCGACAGAATCACCGAGCAGGGGTTGGCGAGGTTCTTGCCGGC
>USAL01000114.1 GCA_900552545.1 uncultured Sutterella sp.
CAGCCCCGACATACCCGAGCAGCAGGTGATCCGGCTCTTAAAGAGCAAGGCCGTGCTGATGCCGGGCTGCACCGTGAGCTACAAGAACGCCGTCACGGGCGCCGACCTGCAGTGGAAGTACGACGGCGGTCTGCGCGAATACCTCCTGGCCGAACTCCCCGAGGCCCTTTTGTGCGAACCCTTTGAGGCGCAGGAATGGGCCGACGACGACACCGAGGGCTTTGCCAACGGCGAAGGCGCCTCCTGGGTCGTGTGCTGGACCGAAGCAGGTGCCCTGGTGCGCGAGAGTTACGTGAACCTCATCCCGACGCCCGCGGGCGGCACGCATGAGGCGGGCCTGCGCGACGGGCTTTTCGGCGCCATGAAGAACTTCATGGAAGCCCATGGCCTGATGAGCAAGGGTGTGAAGCTCCTGCCTGAAGACGTCTTTGCGCGCGCAAGTTTTGTTCTTTCCACCAAGGCCCTTGATCCGCAGTTCCAGGGACAGACGAAGGAAAAGCTCACGAGCCGCGAGGTGTTTCGCCTGGTGTCCAATTTCGTGCGGCCGCAGTTTGAGTTCTGGCTCACGCACCACATGGACGAGGGCAAGAAGTTGGCCGAGCTCGTCAACCGTCAGGCGCAGGCGCGTCAGCGCCAGTCGCAGAAGGTCGAGAAAAAGCGCGGCTCAAGCGTTGCGGTGCTTCCGGGCAAGCTCACCGACTGCGAGTCGACCGACATCACCCGCAACGAAATCTTTCTCGTTGAGGGCGACAGCGCAGGCGGCACCGCAAAGAAGGGTCGCGACAAGGAGAATCAGGCGATCCTTCCGCTGCGCGGCAAGGTGCTCAACACCTGGGAAGTCGACAGCGACCGCATCTACGCCTCGCAGGTGATTCACGACATCGCCGTCGCCCTGGGCGTCGATCCGCACAAGCTCGATGACGACGTTGATCTCAAGGGCCTTCGCTACGGCAAGGTCTGCATCCTCGCCGATGCCGACGTCGACGGCAGCCACATTCAGGTGCTGCTTTTGACGCTCTTTTACCGGCACTTCCCGAAACTCATCGCCGAAGGCCACGTCTACATCGCGCAGCCGCCGCTTTTCCGCGTCGACGTCCCCAAGGTGGGCAGAAAGCCCGAAAAGAAGCTCTACTGCGCCGACGACAAGGAATTGAAGAGAACGCTCGCCAAGCTCGAAAAGGAAGGCATTACGCTTGATAAGCTTTCGATCTCGCGCTTCAAAGGGCTGGGCGAAATGAGCGAAAAGCAGCTCGCTGAAGCGGCCTTCCATCCGGATACGCGCCGCCTTCTTCCGGTGACCCTGGGCGACCTTCAGGCCTCGCAGACCAACGCCGTGATGAGTCTTCTCATGGCCAAGGGCGAGGCCAACGGCCGCCGCCGCTGGATGGAGCTTCACGGTGACGACGTCGAGCTTGACGTGTAGGATGCCGGAGGGGGAGGCGAACACCAAGGAAAGGTTGAAAAACAAAACGGCCTTCTTCCTTGAGGTATTGCACCCCGACAGCATCCCAACAGGCCGCCGCGGTTGCTAGACTAAGGAAAATTGTCTGCTCGACATCGCAAGCGCGACTCTCCCGCGCTTGGGTGGGCTGGCAATAAAGGAGCTCACCATGCAATGCAGCAACCTTGCAAGCAGCATCATCATTGCCGCCGGCATCGCCGGCGGTCTGGCAATTCTTGGCAGTTCGCTTGATACGGCCGTGGGGCGCTTTGTCGACCGCGACCGCGTGGTGACCGTCAAGGGCCTGGCCGAGCAGCAGGTTTCAGCCGACCGGGTGATCTGGCCGCTCTCGTTTCGCGAGTTGGGCAACGACCTGCAGCAGGTCTTCGGCACCGTCAACGCGAAGTCGGCCCTGATCGTCGACTTTCTCAAGGCGGGAGGCATCAAGGCCTCCGAAATCAGCATCTCGGCCCCGACGGTCGATGATGCGCAGGCCAACAACTACGGCGGCAACCAGCGTCCGATGCGCTATTCGCTCACGCAGACTATCACGGTGACGACCGACAAGGTCGAAGCCGTCTTAAAGCTCATGCAGCAGCAAAGCGAGCTGATCGGCAAGGGCATTACGCTCGCAAGCGACTACAACTGGCGCACGCGCTTTGACTTTACGGGGTTGAACGCCATCAAGCCCGGCATGATCGAAACGGCGCCCGTCAACGCCCGCGAGGCGGCTCAGAAGTTCGCGCAGGACTCGGGCTCGACCCTGGGCAAGATCCGCCGCGCAAGCCAGGGGCAGTTCTCGATTTCCAACCGCGACGAAAATACGCCTTACATCAAGAATGTGCGCGTGGTGACGACGGTTGAATATTTTCTCAAGGACTAACCGCGGTCTTGGCCGAGGCATCGAATGCATTGACTGCATCGGCTGAGCAGGCGGGAAAATAATTTTTTAATACAGGGAAGGAAAAAACCATGAAGAAGTTTCTGACTTTGACGGCGCTTTGCGCTGCCGTTGCCGTGGGTCTTTCGGGCTGCGGCGACAAGAAGGACGATGCCGCCGCCAAGAGCGCTGCGGCGCAGCCCGTGACGATCACGGTGGGCGCAACGCCCGTGCCGCACGCCGACATTCTCAAGTTCGTGCAGCCCGAGTTGAAGAAAGAGGGCATCGACTTGAAGATCATCGAATTTTCCGACTACGTCAAGCCCAACGTGGCGCTGGCCGACAAGGAAATCGATGCGAACTTCTTCCAGCACAAGCCCTACCTTGACAGCTTTGCCAAGGAACGCGGCCTGAAGCTTGGCGTGCTCACGACGGTGCACATCGAGCCCATGGGCGTGTATTCGAAGAAGTTCAAGGATGTGAAGAGCTTCGGCAACGGCATTAAGGTCGCCATCCCCAACGACCCGACCAACGGCGGCCGCGCGCTCAAGGTGCTCGCTGACGCGGGCTTCTTTGACCTCAAGGACGGCGTGGGCATCAACGGCACGCCTGCCGACATCATCAACAACACCAAGAACGTTCAGATCGTAGAGATGGAAGCCGCGGTGCTGCCGCGCACGCTCGACGATGTGGACTTCGCCGTGATCAACTCGAACTTCGCCATGGGCGTGGGTCTCAATCCCGCCAAGGATTCGCTCTTTACCGAATCGAAGGACTCGCCCTATGCCAACGTCGTGGCAATCCGCGAGGGTGACGACCGCGAAGTGATCAAGAAGCTCGGCGCCGCGATGACCACGCCTGCCGTGCGCGACTTCATCATCAAGAAGTATAACGGCGCCGTGCTGCCCGCGTTCTAAGCTCACGCATAGAACCTAAAGAGCAAACCCCGGTCGGGACGTTCCCTGCCGGGGTTTTACTGGCCTGAAAATTCCTAAAGTATCTTAAGAGGGCTGTTAATACGATTTTTTCAAGGCTTGCACACTGATTACCTGAAATCGAGGATGCGATGCATAAAAGACCATGTACAGTACTTTATGCCGAAGAGGTCTGCTTGATGACTGCCGTTACGAGAGCTTCTTCATGCCGCAGTTGGCCGTCATCCCCTTGTCGGCGAGGTAGTCCATGCCCCAGGCGTAGATGGCCTTCAGAACCGGGCGCAAGCGTTGACCGCGCTCGGAGAGCGAATACTCGACCTTGGGCGGCACCACGGGGTAGACGCGCCGCATGATGAGGCCGTCGCGCTCAAGTTCCCGGAGCTGCTGCGTAAGCATCTTGGCCGTGGCGCGCGGAATCAGGTGATGAAGCTGCGAAAAGCGAAGCGTCCCTTCAAAGAGGTTCCAGACGATGAGCGTCTTGTACTTGCCTCCGATGAGCTTCAAGGTGGTCTCGACGGGGCAGTGCATGACGTTCGCATCGTTGCTGCCGGCTGCATTGTCCTTGGCGGCGGCGCAGCAGGCGGGCAGCGCCGAATCTTCAGAATTCTCAATTGCCTCAGTGCGGGAGGCGGCGTCGTTTGTTTGTTTTTCCTGTTCTTCTTGATGAGCGCAGCACGGTCTCATGGCTTGACTCCGAGGGGATGGGCGTCGATGACGATGGGCGGCTAACTCCTGTCGTCGACGTTCCTGTATTTTTTGTTTTTCTGCTGCCGAGGCTGGGGTTGCCTCCGGCTTTGCGTGAGGATTGTACTACGTTGAAGTATCTTTTTGGGAACTTTGTTTCAAAAGTGTTCATTCTTGTTTTTCAGAAACTAAAAGATAGAATCGACTGCACATGCCGATCAAGGCAGAGCATTTTCCTCCAACAGCGAGCACTATGAAAGTCAAGCACTATCTCATCACGGGCATGAGTTGCGCGGCCTGTTCGGCGCGCGTGGGAAAGGCCGCGGGCGGCGTCGCCGGGGTCTCTCAGGCCGACGTGAACCTATTGAAAAACGAGATGACGGTGCACTTTGCCGACGATGCACCCGAGTCGGCGGTCGACGACGTCATCGAAGCGGTCGTCAAGGCCGGCTACGGCGCCATGGTGAAGGAGACGACGGCCGGAAAAGGCGCTTCGGGAAAAGGCGCGGGATCGCGCATGACGCCCGCAGACGTCGCCGCCCAGGAAATCGCCGTGATGCGCGCACGCCTCATTTCAAGCATCATCCTGTGCGTGCCGCTCATGTACCTCTCGATGGCGCCTATGATGGGGATGCCGCTTCCGGCCTTCTTTGAGGGGGCGGCGAATGCCCCTGCCTTTGCGCTCACGCAGCTGCTGCTCACGATTCCGGTCGTCTTCATCAACTTCAAGTTCTACCGCTCGGGCTTTAAGACCCTCATTGCGGGCGCGCCCAACATGGATTCGCTCGTCGCAATCGGCTCTGCCGCCTCGGTTGTCTTCGGGCTTTATGCGCTCTACAAGATGCTCTATGCGGTTGCCGCGGGCGACATGGCCGTTCTCGAGCACTTTGCGCACATCCTCTACTTTGATTCGGCGGCGATGATCCTCACGCTCATCACGCTCGGAAAGTTCTTTGAAGCCCGCGCCAAGGCCCGCACCACGGACACTCTGGGGCGCCTCATGGCGCTCGTGCCCGAGACCGCGCTCGTGCGGCGCAACGGAGCCGTCGTAACGGTGCCGATCGACTCGATCGTCGTGGGCGACGAGGTCATGGTGAAGACCGGCGAACGGGTGCCTGTGGACGGCGTCGTGATTGAAGGCGAGGGGTGGGCTGATGAATCGGCCATCACCGGCGAGAGCATTCCGGTGAGGAAGTCCACCGACGGGGCTGGAGACGCACTGTCGAGCGCGTCGCTTTTGATGCGCGGCCACGTCGTCATGCGCGCCACGCGCGTGGGCGAAAACACCGCACTGGCGCAGATCATCCGCCTGGTCGACGAGGCGACGTCCTCGAAGGCGCCGGTCGCGCGTCTCGCCGACCGCATCAGCGCGGTCTTCGTGCCCGTCGTGATCGCCATTGCCGTCGTGACGGCGCTGGTGTGGTTGGCGCTTGGGGCCGACGCTGAATTTGCCTTTACGGCCGCCGTGAGCGTTCTCGTCATTTCCTGCCCCTGCGCTCTGGGACTTGCAACGCCCACGGCGATCATGGTGGGCACGGGCAAGGGCGCCGAAAACGGCATTCTCATCAAGTCGGCCGAAGCCGTTGAAAAGTGCCGTGCGGTAACGACCGTGATTCTTGACAAGACCGGCACGATTACCGCAGGCAAACCCGTTCTCACCGACATCGTGGCTGCAGAGGGCTTCTCGCGCGACGAGATCCTCTCTGCTGCAGCAGCCGTCGAGGCCCAAAGCGAGCATCCTCTGGGACACGCGGTGACGGCCGCCTGCGAAAGTGCGGGGCTTGCTACGGCGCACGCAGAGCACTTTGGGCAGCGCCAGGGCATGGTGTACGGCACGGTGGACGGGCGCTTGATTGAAATTGGCAACAAGACGCTCTTTGAAGCGAAAGGCGAGATGAGCGATCGGCTCGACCAGCTCTCTGACGACGGCA
>USAL01000115.1 GCA_900552545.1 uncultured Sutterella sp.
AACGGTAATGCCCGCCTCTTTCATGGCGTCAGCCTGCGGAATGGTGCGCGGGAAGCCGTCCAGCAGGAAGCCGTTACGGCAATCTTCCTGGGCGATACGCTCTTTCACCAGCGCGATGACCAGCTCATCGGTCACCAGCTTGCCTGCGTCCATAATGTCTTTCGCTTGCTTACCGAGCTCAGAGCCGGATTTTACCGCCGCGCGCAGCATATCGCCGGTGGAGATTTGCGGAATACCGTATTTCTCCATGATGAACTGAGCCTGAGTTCCTTTACCCGCGCCCGGAGCGCCAAGCAGAATAATACGCATTACGAAAATCCCCTCAAAAGTCGATTCAATTTTTCAAAAACGCTAAACCATACCACCAGAACGGCGATGGCTCAAGGAAGGCGGTGCGGCTGAAACGGTTAATGGTGAGATATTTTATGCAATCTAATGTGAAATGCCCCGCCTGAGCACATCGCTCAGACGGGGCATTTATCCCGTTCCCGGCGTCGCGTCGCTCGGCCGGGCTACTCGTTCAGGTTCGCGTCAGGAAGCCAGCAGCTGGTTCATACGACGAATAAACAGGTTCGGATCTTCCAGCGTGCCGCGCTCGGCCAGCAGCGCCTGATCCAGCAGCAGTTCCACCCATTCGCCGAACTGGGCGTCATCCTGGGTATCAGCTGCGCGTTTCACCAGCTGATGCGCCGGGTTCAGTTCGAAGATGTATTTCACTTCCGGCGCCGCCTGGCCCGCTGCCGCGAACAGCTTCGCCATCTGAGTGCTCATCTCATCGGCATCGGTAGTGACAATCGCCGGGGTGTCGGTCAGACGATGGGTCAGACGCACCTCTTTCACCCGGTCGCCAAGCAGGTTTTTCACCCGCTCAACGAACGGCTCCAGCGCTTTTTCGGCTTCTTTGGTGGACTCGTCTACTTCATCCGCCAGCTTGTCCAGCGACTCGTCGGCTTTAGCGACAGACTGGAACGCTTTGCCGTCGAACTCGGTCAGGTAGCTCATCATCCACTCGTCGATGCGATCGGAGAGCAGCAGCACTTCGATCCCTTTCTTACGCAGCAGCTCGAGGTGCGGGCTGCTCTTCGCCGCCGCATAGCTGTCGGCTGTGATGTAGTAGATCTTCTCCTGACCTTCTTTCATGCGTGAGACATACTCTTCCAGCGATACGGTCTGCGCGGAGGAGTCGGTATGGGTGGTTGCGAAACGCAGCAGTTTGGCGATCGCTTCCTGGTTGCTCGGATCTTCCGCCGGGCCCTCTTTCAGCACCAGGCCGAACTGTTTCCAGAAGGTTTGGTATTTTTCAGCGTCGTCTTTCGCCAGCTTATCCAGCATCTGCAGCGCGCGTTTGGTCAGCGCGGTGCGCAGGTTGCGGGTCACGCTGCTGTCCTGCAGGATTTCACGGGAGACGTTCAGCGGCAGATCGTTGGAATCGATCAGGCCGCGCACGAAGCGCAGGTAGTTCGGCAGGAACTGCTCGGCCTGATCCATGATGAAGACGCGCTGCACGAAGAGCTTCAGGCCATGCTGCTGATCGCGCGAATAGAGATCCCAGGGAGCGTTCTTCGGAACATAGAGAAGCGAGATGTACTCAAGCTCACCCTCGACCTTGTTGTGCGCCCAGGCAAGGGGATCCTCGTAGTCGTGCGAGAGGTGCTTGTAGAACTCCTTGTACTGCTCGTCCTTCACCTCGCGGGGATTAAGGGTCCAGAGCGCACGCGCCTCGTTGACCTGCACCCAGTCCCAGCTCGTCTTGGGCTGGTCGCCCTCCTTTTCGGGCGCTTCGTACTTTTCCTCCCAGAGCATCACGGGCACGGCGATGTGGTCCGAATACTTCGTGATCGCCTCGCGCAGACGCCAGCTCTCGAGGAATTCCTTTTCCTCGGCCTTCAGATGCAGCGTCACGCTCGTGCCGCGGGTGGGAACGGTCACCGTCTCGCTCGTGTAGGTGCCGGCGCCCTCGGACTCCCAGCGCACGCCTTCTTCGGGCTTGGCATAGGCCGAGCGCGACACGACGGTCACCTTGTCGGCCACGATGAAGGCCGAGTAAAAGCCCACGCCGAACTGGCCGATCAACTGCGAGTCCTTGGCCTCGTCGCCCGAGAGCTTGGAGAAGAAGTCCTCGGTGCCGCTCTTGGCGATCGTACCCAGGTGCGAATTGGCCTCTTCGAGCGTCATGCCGATGCCGTTGTCGGAAACGGTGAGCGTGCCCGCGTCCTTGTCGGCCTTGACCGTGATGCGAAGCTGCGGATCATCCCCGAGAAGCTTGGCGTCGGTAAGCGACACGAAGTGAAGCTTGTCGATTGCGTCGGAAGCGTTGGAGACGAGCTCGCGCAGAAACACCTCCTTGTTGGAGTAAAGCGACTTCGCAAGCAAATTCAGAAGCTTGGTGACTTCCGTTTGAAAACCATGAACCTCAGCGGCCATCTTTTTATCCCTGAACAGAAGAACCGCACGCCCTACGGCGCCGTGAACGCACAAAAGCGCTTCAAGGCGTCGACGGCAAGGCCGTGCAGTTCATCAAGTCTTTAAAAAATACAGGAGGCGGTGCGCATCAGTTTTCTCTCTCTCGCATTCCGCCTCAAGGAGACCAATCCAGGCGAAATGCTTCTTGAGAGAAGCTTCTGTCGGCTGCGACCGTTCTGGGGCAGATCCTGCGCAACGACTAGGCCTCTTAAAGAGACCGATCGAAACCCGCAGCATCCTCGCGCCGCCTCCTTCTCGATTCAAGAATATGGGGATGCGGAGTGGGTTTTTCAAGCCGCATCGAACCGCACGGAGCCGCACTGACCGCACCTCGCCTTTTGTGCCGAGGCTCAGAAAAACGAGGCGTAAAAAAATCCGGCCTCGGGACGATTCTTCCCACGCCACCACGAAGGGGTGTGGAGAAAAAGCGTCCGGAGGCCGGATGTGGGCGGATGAGCCGCTTTCCTGCCGACTGAGTTGCCTGCAGGAAACGGAGTCCTCTTACTTCGAGGACTTCTTGGCGGCCGTTTCAGCCTTGGCAGGTGCTTCCTTGGCGGCGGCTTCTTCCTTGCGGACGAGGCTCACGACATCAAGACCCGACACGTCGGGAATGTGGATCAGGACCACGCGGGCGCCCTGAAAGAGGAAGTTGCCCTGGTTCTTGGCCTTGTCGCCGATCGCCTTGATGAAGGCGTCGATCTGGGGATTGAGAACTTCAGGCTTTTCAGCATTGAACGGAATGACGACGTTCTGACCACCGCGCAGGAACACGGTGAGCTGCTGAATGTACTGCTGAGCCATTTTGAATAACTCCTTTATTGAATCTTGATCGTCTGTCCTTCTCTTGCGACAGGCTGACGCGCCGTCGAGGGTCGGGAAACAGCTCCGTCAATATACAGATCCGACCGCTTGGGCGCAAAAATCTGCGGCTTGCCGCTCGTTTCAGGCTGCGGCAGCCGCTCGGCGGGCTTTTCTCCCTTGGGAACGAGTCGGAAAAGAACTTCGTCGCTTCGGATCATCCCCAGACGCATGCGGGCGCGCTCCTCGACGGCGCCGCTGCCGCTTTCGAGCGACTCGATTTCGGCGGCAACGGAGTCGTTTTCGGCGCGAAGCCGGTCGTTGGCCTCGCGAATGGCCGCAAGCTCCGTTTCAAGCGAATGCATTCGGGCGATCCCGCCCTTGCCGAACCACAGCGGCCATTGAATGCCGACGGCAAGACCAAAGAGCAGGATGTAGAAGAAATGCCTGACGCTCACGGGTGCACTCGCTTGTGAAAGATTGGAGCCTTAAACCAACGCCTGCGCCCTGACGGGCGACGTTACTTGCGGATATTGTAGAAGGCGCTGCGGCCCGGATAGACCGCGCTCTCGCCCAGATATTCCTCGATGCGAAGAAGCTGGTTGTACTTCGCCATACGGTCCGAGCGGCTCATCGAGCCCGTCTTGATCTGGCCGGCGTTCAAACCCACGGCGATGTCGGCAATCGTCGAATCCTCGGTTTCGCCCGAGCGGTGGGAAACGACCGCGGTGTAGCCCGCACGCTTTGCCATTTCGATCGCTTCAAACGTTTCGGTGAGCGTGCCGATCTGGTTGACCTTGATGAGGATCGAATTCGCAACGCCCTTTTCGATGCCTTCGCGCAGGATCGCGGGGTTGGTGACGAAGAGATCGTCGCCCACGAGCTGCACCTTGCCGCCGAGACGATCGGTGAGCATCTTCCAGCCCGCCCAGTCGCCTTCGGCCATGCCGTCTTCGATCGAGATGATCGGGTACTTCTCGACCCAGCCTTCGAGCACCGAGGCCCACTCTTCAGCGGTGAGCACCTGGCCGCCCGACTTCTTCATCACGTACTTGCCGTCTTCGTAGAACTCGCTCGAGGCGCAGTCAAGACCAATCGCGATGTCCTTGCCGGCTTCGTAGCCCGCCGCGGCGATGGCTTCGAGAATGAGCTCGATCGCCTCTTCGTGGCTGTCGCACTTCGGGGCAAAGCCGCCCTCGTCGCCCACGGCGGTCGACATGCCGCGGCCGTTGATGATCTTCTTCAGGGCGTGGAACGTTTCCGCACCGTAGCGCACGGCTTCCTTAAAGGAGGGAGCGCCCAGCGGAATGATCATGAATTCCTGCAGGTCGAGGTTGTTGTTGGCGTGCGCGCCGCCGTTGATGACGTTCATCATCGGCACCGGCATCTGCACGGCGCCCATGCCGCCGAAATAGCGGTAAAGCGGCAGGCACGACTCTTCGGCAGCCGCGCGGGCCACGGCCATCGACACGGCGAGGATGGCGTTGGCGCCGAGCTTGGACTTGTTGTCCGTGCCGTCGAGCTTGATCATGGCGTGATCGATGTAGGCCTGGTCCGAGGCCTCGCACCCGAGCAGCGCCTCGGCGATGTCGACATTGACGTGCTCGACCGCCTTCAGAACACCCTTGCCGTTGTAGCGCTTCGGGTCGCCGTCGCGCAGTTCGATGGCTTCGCGAACGCCCGTGGAGGCGCCGGAGGGCACGGCCGCACGGGCCTGCACGCCGCTTTCGAGAAACACTTCGGCTTCAACGGTCGGATTGCCGCGGCTGTCGAGAATCTCACGGCCGACGATGTCAATGATGGCACTCATGATTTTTCCTGAAATGAATTCGCTGTAAAAAGTAAAAGAGGTCAATGCCGCGGCAACGTGAGCCAAAGGAGCGCTCGGACGGACCGGCTCGGTTTCGTGTGAATGAGCAGGTCGTTTTCATGCAGAGGCGCAAGGCTTGCGTTGACGTCGGCATCAACCTCCTTGGAGTGAAAGAGTTGTTAAAGCTGTTGCTCGCGGCTTAGTTGAAGTCGTTTTCGAGGTAGTCGAACGACTTCACCACGCGGTCGATGCGCACGAGGTCTTCCAAAAGATCGCTCATGCGGTGAAGCGGCACGCAGTTGGGACCGTCGCTCAAGGCGCAGGCGGGGTTGGGATGCGTTTCCATGAAGAGACCGTCGATTCCCACGGCCACGGCCGCACGCGAGAGCACCGGCACGAAGCGCCGATCGCCGCCCGAGCTCGTGCCCTGGCCACCGGGAAGCTGCACCGAATGCGTGGCGTCAAAGACCACAGGCGCCTTTGTCTCGCGCATGATCGCGAGGCTTCGCATGTCGCTCACCAGGTTGCCGTAGCCGAAGCTCGCGCCGCGCTCGCAGACCATGAAGTTGTCGGTCTCGAGCCCTGCCTCGGCAGCCGCCTCGCGAGCCTTGGCGACGACGTTGACCATGTCGTGGGGCGCGAGGAACTGGCCCTTCTAGATGTTGACGGGCTTGCCCGCGCGCGCGCAGGCTTCGATGAAG
>USAL01000116.1 GCA_900552545.1 uncultured Sutterella sp.
GGAAGCAAACCGATAATCATGGCGAGTGAAGTCATCAAGATAGGACGCAGACGGGAGGAAGCTCCGAGCGAGTTTGCCTCCCGTTTTTGCACGTGCGGATTTGTGCGAAACTACGATCGCGGTGCGCGATCCCTGATGGATCTTCAAGGACAGCGCACATCGATCTTGCCGCAAGAACTTTTGAACCTTATATCGACGCAACTTATGACCGGCTTGGCAACTTATCCCATCGCCTGCGCGCAGCTCAACACGACCGTGGGCGACTTTGCGGGCAATGTTGAGCGCATTGTTCTGGCCGCGCAGCGTGCATTGGTGCAGGGCGCGCGCATGCTCGTGTGTCCGGAGATGACGGTGACGGGCTATCCCGCCGAGGACTGGCTGCTGCGCAAGGACTTCTGCCTGGCGGCGCAGAACGCGATCAGGACGCTTCAGGAGCGGCTTCTTGCCGTGGCCCCGGGCCTCACGGTCGTCGTGGGCGGTGTGCGTCTGGTTCATGGGAAGCGCCGAGCGGCCCGCAACACGCTCTTTGTGCTTGCCGCCGACGCAACGGTGCACACGTACGACAAGCGGCACCTTCCCGAGTACGGCGTCTTTGACGAGGGGCGCGTTTTCGAGGCGGGCGAGGGCGTCCTTGTGCTTGAGGTCGCAGAGGGCCTGAAGGTCGGCTTTGCGATCTGCGAAGACCTCTGGTTTGAGGATGTCGCGCAGGAGCTCAAGGCGGCGGGCGCGGACTTCATCGTGAGCATCAACGCCTCGCCCTGGGAAAAGAAAAAGAGAGCCGACCGCGAGGCGACCGTGATTGGACATGCGGCGGCTGTGGGGCTCCCCCTCATCTACGTCAACCTCACGGGCGGGCAGGATGAGCTCGTCTTTGACGGCCATAGTTTTGCAAGCGACGCCTCAGGCCGCGTCGTGATGCGCATGGGCGTAGCCGAGGAAACGGGCGGTGTGATCGACGTACGTGCCTTGGTCTCGGGGTCTCTTCCAGCTTTGGAGGCCGAGAGTGCTCAATCGCAGGACGAGCAGTCCTTGGCCGAGCTCTACGACATGCTCGTCTTGGCCGTGCGCGACTACGTGCACAAAAACGGCTTCAAGCAGGTGCTGCTCGGGCTCTCGGGGGGTGTGGACAGTGCCCTTGTGGCCAACATTGCGGCCGACGCCTTGGGAAAGGAGAACGTGCTTGCCGTCATGATGCCCACGCGCTTTACAGGAGACCTGAGCCTGACGTTGGCCCTACGGTGCGCTGTGAATCTCGGCATCGACTACGTCGTGCGGGCGGTTGAGCCGCTTTTTGCCGCCGTCATGGGCGTTCTCAAGGACGACTTTGCCGGCCGCCCCTGGAGCGAGGCCGAGGAGAACCTGCAGGCGCGCGTCCGAGGCACGCTTCTCATGGCCTATTCGAACAAGTTCGGGCGCCTGGTGCTCACCACGGGCAACAAGAGCGAGTCGGCCGTGGGGTATTCGACGCTTTACGGCGACACGGCCGGGGCTTATGCGCCGATCAAGGATGTTTTAAAGACCGAGGTCTGGGCGCTGTGCCGCGAGATCAACCGGCGCGCGGGCTTTGAGCGCGTGCCCGAAGAAGTCATCACGCGCCCGCCTTCGGCCGAACTGCGCGAGGGGCAGCTTGATCAGGATTCGCTTCCGGCCTACGAGGTGCTCGATAGAATCATCAGCGCCTACGTCGAAGAGGGGCAAAGCCAGGAGGCGATCGCCTCGAGTGGGATCGACGCGGCCGTCGTCGAGCGCGTCGTGCGCCTTATTCACCGCAACGAGTACAAGCGCCGGCAGTGCCCGGTGGGCCCCAAGGTGAGCGCGGTGGCCTTCGGCCGCGACTGGCGCTTCCCGATGACCGCGCGCCTCGGCGTTCTTCAGAAGGTCAACGCCGCGCAGGGTTAGGCGCGTCGTTTGGCTAGCGCGCCTTCTGGTGCGCAGCTTGTGAGTTGTCGATAGAATTGTGCGCATCGTCCGCAGCAAGACTCGCCCCGCATGAAGAGGCGTCCGCTTTGACCTTTTTCGAGAGAGGTTACGACGGCGCGTGAGGGGCGAAACGCCTTGCTGCTCTGGGTAGGATTTGAAGCCAATCCAAGGATTAGGGAGAAAAACAAAATGAAAATGGTCGTAGCCATCGTCAAGCCCTTCAAGCTTGATGAAGTGCGTGAGGCGCTTGCCGAACTTGGCGTCAACGGTCTGACGGTGACCGAGGTCAAGGGTTTCGGCCGCCAGAAGGGGCACACGGAGCTTTATCGTGGTGCCGAATACGTGGTGGACTTTCTGCCCAAGGTAAAGATCGAGGCGGCCGTGCCCGATGATCTGCTCGAACAGTGCCTGGAGGCGGTGCAAAAGAGCGCCCGCACCGGCAAGATCGGCGACGGCAAGATCTTTGTCTTCGACATCGAGCAGGTGATCCGCATCCGCACCGGCGAAACCGGCGAATCGGCCGTTTAAGCCGCTTCCCGAACGAATTTCAGCGCAGCTGTTCCTGCGAAGGCGCAAGTCTTCGAAAAGAATGCTGCCCGCAAGGCCGCACCGGTCGCTCAAAGCCCGCCATAGGCAAGGCGCAACGTTGTCTTTCCTTTGCGGCGCGCAGGGCGCTCGTGTGCGGCTTTTTCGTGCCTACGGCAATCCCGTGATCAGACGCCCTGTGCGCTCCCGGCGCTGTCGGTAAGAGAAGGAAAGCAGAGAGAGAAGGAAGACGGGGAAGAGACGAACAGGAAGCCGGAACGAAGGTAAAAAATATCCCGGCCCGAAGAAACCCTCCGGCCGGGATGTGCTGGGACGCGTCAGGCGACGCGCCCTTCTCGAGCCTTACGCCCGATTACTGCACCGTACGGGTGCCGATCACTTCAATGACGGCACGGCGGTTCGGGGCGAGGCACTTGATGAGATCCTGAACGTTCTTGATCTCGCCGTTGCGCGACGGATCCGGGCATTCAACGACGGCATCGGCTTCGCCGCGGCCTTCGGTCTGCACGAGGTCAGGCGAGACGCCCTTCTCGGTGAGGTAGGTCTTCACGGCTTCGGCGCGGCTCTCGGAGAGCTTCTGATTGTAGGCTTCGTTGCCCATGCGGTCGGCGTAACCAGTCGTGAGAATGACTTCCACATCCATGCCGGCCATGCGGCTCACGAGCTGATCGAGCATCGCGGCGCCGTCGGTCGAGAGCTTGGCGCTGTCGAAGTCAAAGAGCGTGTCGGCCGAGAGGGTCACCTTGGCAACCTTGGGCTCGGGAGCGGGAGCAGCGGGCTGCTCGCAGGCGCCGGCCGAGAGGATGTCCTTGTCGCAGGCGCAACCGGCGCCGTCGGGACCAGCCTGCTCAGCGAGAGCCGGGGTCCAGAAGCCGGTACGCCAGCACAGGCCCGTGGAGTTCACCACAACCTTGTTGGCAGAGTCGGTGACATAGGGAACGACCGTATCGGCCGCGAAGGAGGAACCCGCAGTAGCCATCAGGACGGCAGCCACGAGGCCGCTCAGTTTGATCGAGGTCTTCATTGTTTGTTTCCTTTCTTATCAATAGACGGATGGGCACTGCTCATAGTGTCCCGTTTGCAGCAGCGCACCCATCAAGGGAGCATCTGCCGCGCCTATAAAACGATCAGCAAATGCTGCCGCCGCCCCCGTTCGAACTGGCAGACGGGTGCGGCGCAACCATTGCGAGATGCTATCAGTATTTTGCCCCAAACTTGAGACAAAGGCGAAGCAAAACATAAGCTTTTCTAAAGAAAGCCAACAAAATCCAACAAATTGAAAGCCCGGGCAGCGTACTTTTTGTGCAAATCAGGCAAGCCTTCGCAAGAGGGGCGTGCGGAGAACATCGACCGCCGGATCGGTCCCCCGCGCCGCCGCCGGCGAAAATGTGCAGCGCGAAGACTCTCGTAGCGCCGCTTTCAAGCGTGCTGCGATCCCGAAATTTCCACCAAGAGGATTCTCCTGAGGGCTTAAACGTGTCCAGCGCGTGTTTTTGAGCCCCTGGCAGGGATTTTCTGAAAATCCCGTCCTTGAGGTCGAGGGCGGCAAAACGCAATGGCGGCCCGATTTGAGGCCGTGGCGACGGTTTTTTCTTCTATGACCGCCGCCGGGCAGGTACAATAACGGGCACGAACGAGCGATCCGGTTTTCGCCCCAAAAAGAGCCCAAAGAAGGACCTTTCGAGGTTCCTTTGGCCGCTCTTCATTTCCTCCGGCTCCCTGAAGTGCTTTTCAAGCGCCTTTTTCGGAGCCTTTTTCCGTTTTCTCTTTTTCCTTGTCCGTGTGCCCGATTTCTGCGCGCGCACGGCGGGCGCTTATTGCGCCGCCTCAGGCGGCAGACGTCAAAAACGCAAGCAAGCAGGCGGGAAGAAAGGGGAGGAACGAAAGGAACTCCCTCAAGGGAAATCTTGAACGAAGACCCGACGCGACGAACACCTTTTTCTTTTTCTTCCATCGGAACTACATAAGGCATTAGTGCTATTTTCTTATGAAAGTTCCGCACATCGAAAGCCTTATCGTATACCAGCTGGTACAAGATACGAAGCTGGGCTGCTGTAAACTTTCTGGGCAGAAGGTCGAACATAACCGACGGATTCATTTCCACGTAATGGCGAATATAAGCCAGTGCATCATGAAAAATCAGGACATGATCGAATGCCAGTGTTTTCACTTCCGAAACTGGAGTCCAGCACGCATCATACGTATCGGTCAGCTGCTGGTTACGCTGGTCAATCTTCAACAGAGAAAGATAAGCTATCGTTACGATCCGTCCTACCTTATTATCGGTGATGCGATGAAAGCGCTCCAGCCATAGTACGTCTTTGGGGTTGGAAGTACGATCTTTCGATCCATAAGCCTTGAACTGGCTCATCTTGATATTCTTTAAACCGGTAAGTTCATTCAACACCCGCTTTGCAGCCTCATCTAAATCCTCATCAGCATAAATCAGACTACCCGGAAGTTTCAAATCATTGAACTCTCCATCGGTCTGCTTGCCGATCTGACGCACAAGCAATACTCTGAATTGTTCTCCATCGAAACCAATCAATACACAATCCACCGAGACGTGTAGATCAATTATCTGGTTGTTTTCGGTTTGACTTTCCATAGCTTTATTATCTTTTAGCATTGCAAATATAAAGAGTTTTTCGATTCATTATTCAAAATAATATCATAATATTGCCGTAGACCGTTACATAAGACCGCAATATCATTTACGTGAAGCAAATCAGCAACCGAAGACGGCGAAGCAAACATATCAAGACCCGGATATGCCTCCACCGATACAATGGCATCATTGATATCACAATTTCTGTTCAGCAAATCTCCCAAATCGTAGACAACCTCATTTTCCACGCCAAGCATGATATCCATGCCACGCAGCCCGATGTCGAGTTCAATCATAATAACCCGTTTATTTCGTCTGGAAAATGCCTGCCCCAATCCCACGCAAATCGTTGATTTGCCAACGCCACCCTTTCCGGATGTGACCGCAATAATTTTCGACATATTCATTTAATCCTGTCATTACAGAGATAGTTTTACACTATTTTATTGTACCACGAAAATTCACAGAATGATACTGTTTTTCAACCATTTCCCGGGAAAAGGTTAAAAAAAGCGTCTTCTATTACTCAAAAGGGGCCTTCCGGCCCAAACCGGAAAGCCCCCGTTTTTACAGAGATCTGTTTTTTAGAACTTGGCGATATCCGCCGTGGTGATGGCCTTGCCGGGCAGCGTGCGTGCATCGGCATTCTCATTCAGGGCCAGCTTGC
>USAL01000117.1 GCA_900552545.1 uncultured Sutterella sp.
TGGTCTACGTCGCGGGCTACGGCACCCGCACGCGGCTTTCGGGCACCGTGATGGACACGATCGAAGTGCGGCTCACGAAAAAAAAGTCCGAAAAAACCTTCGTCGTCGCCGTCCCCCACAAGCTTCTTGAGGAGCGCGGCGTCGAGCCCGGAGACGCCGTCTCGATCTCCGGATACTTCCTTGTCGAAAACCTCGTCGACTGGGCGACGACCGACTACGACCGCACGGGCGACGAGACGGACCGGATTCCGACGGTGCTTCTTCCGAAGTTCGACAAGCGGTCCTTTAATGCGCTTTTAAAGCGCCTTCCCGATGCGCCTTTGAACTCCGTTGACGATGCGGTGCGCGACATCCTCGAAGACGAGGCGCACGAGCGCGCGCGCCGCAAAGCCTATGCCAAGGCCTCGCGCCGCGAGCGCGGCATCCCCGAAGATCTCGACGACTTCAAGAAAAACCCTGCGGCCGAGCTTGCCGCACAGTTTGAGGCGCTTTTTGCCAAAGAGGGCGCAGGCCCCAAGGCTCACGACCCGATGCCCGCAAAGCTCGGCCCCGACGAGGCACTGAGCCTTGCGATTCGCACGACAAAGGCGCGCGACTTGATTCGTGCGGCCCTGCTTGAAGGCAATGTCGCTTCGCTTTCGTACCTCTTCATGGAACTTGCGCTCGGCAACCCCTTGTTCCGGGAGCCACGTCTGTCCGAGCTTGCGGTCGACGCCGACCTCGCGGCCGCCACCGCCCTGGGGCGCGGCGCCGAGGGCGCCTTTGAGGTCGTCTCTGGCTTCGGCGCCCGAAACCGCATCATCTCAAGCGAGCTCTACGCGCGCGCAGCCCAATGGTTCTCGCAGCACGGCCGCAGCGCCCGCGGCACCATCAATCTTGCCGCGCCGCTTCTGGACGCGGCCGGGCGGCGCACGCTCTCGGTGACCGAACTTGATCTTCTCGTTCGCATCGCCACGCACGCAGTGGTGGGCTGCCACGATGCCCGAGGAAGCCTCTTGCTTTTACGGCTTCTTGATGAAGCCCGAAGCCGCTACCAGACCTGGTGCGATGCCGCCGCTGACGCCAAGGAGCACATGACCGAAAGAGAAGAGCGGCTTCTTTACAAGCTCGCGCAGACCGACGACACCGTGCGCCTAGGGCTGCTGCGCAGCACGGCCTTTGACAAGCGCGCGCAGCTCACCGGGCTTTACGCGGCCGCCTGCGGCGAGGCCTTCGGCGACGAGATCTGGACGTGCACCTTTGAGGAGCGCCTCAAGGCGATCGTTGCGCGCGCCGCGCAAGGCGGCATGAGCGAGCTCTTTCTTCTGGGCTTGATGCTCGAGATCGAAGGCGGCTTCATCTCAAGCGGAATCGATGAGTTCTGCCAGCGCCCGGGCCTTGTGGATGATCCGACGCGGCCCGCCATGTGGGAGCTTGCGCTTGCGGCCATGAAGCTGCGCCGCTGGTTTGCCGAAAAGACCCACGACGGCCGCCGTCAGCGGTCGCTGACGCTGCTGCTCATGGGCGACTGCCGGTGGCTCGGAAAACCCGAAGAGGTGAACAACTCGCTCAACCACTTTGACCTCTGGCGCTTTCTCGGGCGCGAGCTGCGGCTTGCCAACATCAGGCTCATTGATCACGCACGGGTTTTAAAGGGCAACGGCACCGGGCGGCACGGCTTCTGGGCGTCGCTTGAATCCGAAGCGACCGAAAACTACTGGCGCGATCATCCGGACATTTCCGAATTCCCGCTCGACGAAAACGGCGAAGGATTCTGGAGGGTGCCCACGAACACGCTCTCACAGGCGCTCTTCATCTGTCAGCACTCAACGCCCTTCATCCCGGACATCCCGAGCGTGCGCGACGTCGAGCCTACGTTGGACAACGGCATGCTCGTGCGCTACGACACGATCGAAGCGCCCCTTGAGCGCGGGGCGCTGTTGATCAACTTAAAGCCCAGGAACATCCCCGGGCACGAAGCCGGTCCCGAGGCCGAAGCCTCCGACGCTTCGGCCTCCTCGGGGTCTTCGGACGCTACCGACTCTTCGGCCACCGCGCCCGAGGGCACTGACGAGGACCATGCAGGCAACGACGAGGAGTACGGCAGCTTCATGGGACTGCCCCCCGCCTACCCCTACTTCGGCATCGCGAGAAACGCCAAGGCCCAGCTCCTTGAGCTCTACACGGACGAGGAGAAGGCCTCGGCCTGTCTCGCCGTGAACCTCATGAGCCGCAGTGGCGGCAAGCTCATGGAGCTTGTCTTCCTGGACATCTTTTCGTCGTTTCTGATCGATAAGTACAAGGCGCTTGACGAGTGCGAGATCCGCTTCTACATGATGGGGATCCTGCGCCTCGACGACACCGAGTATTCGCCCGAGACGATGCCGCGCTGGCGGGGCTTTACGACCCCGAGCCGCCCCTGCTACCTCGAGTGCGGCGGGCGCATCCGCGCGCATGAGCGCGACTGGACGACGATTGCGGGCGTGAAGTTCGACCGCTTCGAAATCGAGGTTGAGGAGCTCAAAGACTTCGTCGACGACGGCCTCATGATCTTCTATCAGCCCTCCTACCTGCGCGAAAAGGACTCCGTCGTGGGCCGCACGACGTGGTTCAGCGGCTTTGTCTACGGCTACGTCGATGAGTTCGACCTCACGACAAGCCGCAACATGAAGCTGAACTAAGCCGAGCCAACCCCGCCCGCGCATCAAAAACGCGCAAAAAAATCGGCGGTCCTTCAGGCAATTCAATCTTTGCCGGGGACCGCCGTTTTTTGCTTTCGGCTTTTCGCTTTGCGAGCGATCAGTCGCAGACGTCGTCGCGCAGGAGCTTGCCGGGGTTGAGGATGCCGTGCGGATCAAGCGCACGCTTGATCGTTTCCATCACCTCAAGCTCAAGCGGGTTCTTGAGCGCAAGGAAATGCGCGCGCTTCAATTGTCCGATGCCGTGCTCGGCCGAAATCGAGCCGTTGTGTGCGCCCACGCACCGATAGACGATCTCGCGGATCCCTTCTTCGTTTTCAAAGGCGAGGTTCGCGGGAATCGAGCCGATATTAAAGTGCAGGTTTCCGTCGCCCAGGTGCCCGAACACGGACGGATCAATCCAGTCGTAGGCCGCGTTGAGCGCGGCAAGCGCCTCGTCGACGAAGGCCGGAATGTCGGAAATCTCGATGCTCACGTCGTTGTGAAGGTTGCCGCCTACATGCGCGTCGGCGCTCGGAATCGACTCGCGGATCGCCCAGAAGGCGCGGCTTTCCTTGACCGAATTGGCAAGGAACGCATCGACCACGAGCTCCTTTTCAAAGGCGGCTTCAAGAATCGTCTCCAAGGGGTTCGTGCCCGGATCGCGCGAATACGAAAGCTCAACCAAGCACCACCAGGGGGCCGAGGAGACGTCGCCCGGCACCGTCACCGAGTCGATGGTCTGCCCCACTCGCTCGATGCACTTGGCCTGCATGAGCTCAAACCCCGTCAAGGCAGGGCCCGCGGCGGTCTTGACGTGTTCAAGGAGCTTGGCCGCGTCTTCAACGCTTGCTACGCCCGCCAAGGCCGTATAGACCGCCTGCGGCAGCGCAAAGAGCTTCACGACCGCGCGGGTGATGACCCCGAGCGTGCCTTCGCTTGAAATAAAGAGCTGCTTCAAGTCGTAGCCCGTGTTGTCCTTGCGAAGCCCGCGCATCATGTTGAGCACGCGCCCGTCGCTTAAGACCACTTCAAGGCCCAGCACGAGCTCACGGGTGTTGCCGTAGCGAAGAACGGCCGTGCCGCCGGCGTTGGTGGCAATGCAGCCTCCGAGGCAGGCCGTGCCTTCGGCAGCAAAGCTCAACGGGAAAAGGCGCCCTGCTTCGCGCGCGATCTCGCGGGCGCGCTCAAGGACGACGCCCGCTTCAACCGTCATCGTGTCGTTGATGGCGTCAATCGCCTCAACCTTGTTCATGCGCGAAAGCGACAGCAAAATCGCGCGGCCGCTTGCGTCCGGCGTACCGCTCCCCACCAACGACGTATTGCCCGACTGCGGCACCACGGGGGTGCCCGTCTCGTACGCGAGTTTCATCACGGCCGAGACCTCTTCGGTCGACCCCGGACGCACCACGGCGACCACCTTGCCGTGAAAGCGGTTCGTCCAGTCGACGAGGTAGCCCGCGACGTCGGTTTCATCAACGAGGACATTCGCAGCGCCCACGATTGCCGAGAGCTGGCCAAGAAGCTCTTCGCCCGAAATTGCCTGAACCTGGGAGTGATTGTTCGTTTCCGTCATTTTCTTTTCGTTCTCTTGTTCGTATCGTTCGTTGTTCTTTTTGTTTGCAGGTCCTTCAACCCCCATGACGCCTTAACGCCTAGGCGCCCGCCTGGAAAAGGGCCTGTGCCTCAGGTATTGCTAAGCTAAGCTGCCCGACAGAAGCGCCAGCACCCGGTCGCAGGCGCTGTAGTCGCGGGAGGGCGCCGCCGCCGGGGCCGTGCGTACGGCGCCGCGGGGCTTGACCACGGCCGCCTTGCTGATGCGGACCGTGCCGTCGTCGTCGATTGAAAAATCGATGGCCGAAGCGCCGGCCGTAAGGCCCAGAAAGTCGCGCACGTTCTTCGGAATCGTCACTTGTCCCTTGATGGTCAGACGGTTGCTCATGACTGTTTTCTCCTATTTAGCCGGTTTGACCGCCTTTCCTTGGGCGGTGCTACGGGGCCGGCAATTTGGCTTAAATCCACCCGTACTGGTGCTGAAGAAAAAATTTTCACCACAAAAAAAGTCGCCCGAACCATTTCGATTCAGACGACTTCGTCGACCCGCTTGAGTTGCCTTCCAATGCCGCGCTGACTTCTCAGCGCCCCGAAGGCCACATCCGCCGTCAAAAGCGTCACCACCTTGCCCGGGGAGGCAGGTTGGCGTAGGTGCGTTGTGGTTGGCCGCGCCTAACTCGAAATGCGTTCTTTGATGATAACGCGCAAAAAAGCCGTTTGCAACAGGTGCAAACGGCTTTCGTAAGGTGCGCTCATTGAGCCAAGCCGCGGACGCGCACATCAATCGTGCGCGCAGCGCGACAAAGGCTCACGGGTGCCTGCGATTAGTTTTCGCCCGGGACGAGCTTTTCGCGGCCGCCCATGTAGGGACGCAGCACCTCGGGGATCGTCACCGTCCCGTCGGCGTTCTGGTAGTTCTCGAGCACGGCAACGAGCGTGCGGCCCACGGCAAGACCCGAGCCGTTCAAGGTGTGCACGTAATGCGTGCGGCCCTGGGCGTCCTTGTAGCGCGCGCCCATACGGCGGGCCTGGAAGGCCTCGCAGTTCGAGCACGAGCTGATCTCGCGGTAGGTGTTCTGAGCGGGCAGCCACACTTCAAGGTCATAGGTCTTGGCAGACGAGAAGCCCATGTCGCCCGTGCAGAGGAGTACCTTGCGGTACGGCAGGCCCAGCTTCTGGAGGATGTTCTCGGCGCACTGTGTGAGCTCTTCGAGGTGCTGGTAGCTGTCGTCTTCGCGCACGATGCGCACCATCTCGACCTTGTCGAACTGGTGCTGGCGGATCATGCCGCGGGTGTCGCGGCCGTAGGCGCCGGCTGCAGAGCGGAAGCACGGGGGGTGGGCCGTGATGAGAATCGGCAGGTCGCTTTCCTTGAGCATCTTGCCCGAGACCGAGTTGGTGAGCGTCACTTCGGCCGTGGGGATGAGGTAAAGCGGATCGGACTTGCCCATCTGGCCG
>USAL01000118.1 GCA_900552545.1 uncultured Sutterella sp.
GAGAAGCCGCCGATGAAGATGCGCTCGGCAAGCGTGCCCGAGGTGACCACGTCGTTGATGATCTGCGTGATTCTCAGGTGCATGCGCGCCATGCCCTGCAGATCCTCGGGCGAGGTGAAGGTGGGCGAGAGGATGTCGTACCAGGCGCGCGCCTTGTAGCCGTTGTGTGCGGTGATGGCGAGCTCGGGTGCGTTGGGGAAGATGAAGCGCGCCGCCGGCCCGCCGAAGTCGATGAGCTCCTGAGGGAAGCGCTCGAAGTCGTGGGCGTCAACGCCCATGCCGTGCAGCCAGATCACCGTGCAGGCGGGCTCGGCGCCGTTTTCAGGTTCCTTCACAAAGACCTCAAGGGGCTCGAGCGTGTTTCTCGGGCGGCTGTTTACAAGCGGCACGCCGTGCTGCACGCTGCGCCGCGCGATTGCCTCGGGGCTCATGCGCGGCCGTTCGCGGTGCTCTTCGACATGCGCATGCCGCCAGGGCTTGGGCTGCTCGGCCTTGAACGGGTTGAGCGCCGCGGCGCTGAAGGCTTCCGAGACGCGCTCGGGCGTGCGGGTTTCAACGTACGGTTCAAAGCCCTGCGGGAGGTTCTGCGCGAAAGTCTGCTGAGCGGGGGCGGCCGGGCTTTCAGGCTCGCTCGCATGGGGAATCTCGTGCGAGGGCTCACCAATTACGGGCTCGTGCTGCGGCTTGCTCTTGGGGCGGAAGGCCGCTACGACCTCAGGGTTCGTTTCGATGCGCGGGCCCCCGATCAAGTCGATGCAGTAGGGGATGGCGGCAAAAAGGACCGAGTCGACGATGTCGCCAGCGGCATTGCGAAGGCCTTCGAGCGTTTCGGCAATCGACTTCGGACGGCCGGGGAGGTTCACGATGAGCGCGGCGTGATCCGGAATTTCGCGCAGCACCGCGACCTGACGCGAGAGGATCGCCGTCGGCACGAAGTTAAGCGAAATGCGGCGCATCTGTTCACCGAAGCCCGGCATCTCGCGGGTGCCCACGGCAAGCGTTGCCTCGGGCGTGACGTCGCGACGCGAGGGGCCCGTGCCGCCCGTCGTGAAGACGAGGTCGCACCCCACGCGGTCGACGAGCTCGCGCAGGGTTTCTTCGATCGTGTACCGATCGTCGGCGATGAGCCGCTCATGAAACTGCCCGGGCGAGACGATCGCGCGCTCGCACCAGGAACGCAGTGCCGGAATGCCTTCGTCGGCGTAGACGCCGCGGCTGGCGCGGTCGGAAATCGAGACCAGACCGAGAATGAGTGCGGTGGGAGGGGAACGGGTTGCGGGCATGGGATGGATCAATCCTCGCGGTTGGGTTGACGCAGGAGGCGCCCCGAAAAAGAATCCTGAAACGCGCTTTTTGGCGTACTTTTGGGCGACTCTTGCAGGCCCGCGAAGCAGGGCTTCAAGCGGGCCGCAAATGGAAAAGAGGAAAAATCGAACGAAAAAGCGATCAAGAAAGCCTATTACGAAGCCTGGTCGGAGACCTCGCCTTCGTGCTCATCGTCTTCGTCGTGCGCTTCGAGCACGATGGGCGTGAGCTCAAACGAATGGATCATGCGGTAGAGCTCGCGTGCGGATTTCGGCGGTTTGCCGGCCTCGCGCTCCTTGCGGGCGGCGCGCACGAGCTGGCGCAGACGCTGCACGTCGATGTCGGCGTGCTTTTCGACGTAGGCGGTGACGGCTGCGTCGGCCTCAAGCATGGCGTCGCGGGCCTTTTCGGCGCGGTGGTGCGCCGCAACCGCCGCACGGCTTTCGCCCGTGGCGCGGTCGATGGCTTCGCGCACGGCCGAGGCTTCAAGCCGGCGCATGAGCTTGCCGATCAACTGCATCTGGCGGCGCATGGCGCCGAAGGACTTCATGCGCTGATAGTCGACGATCGCCTGCCGGATGTCCTCGGGCAGGTCGATGCGCGCAAACTGATCGGCGGGCAGGCGTGCGAGCTCGCCTCCGAGCTTTTGCATCAGATCGGAGTCGCGCTTTTTCTGGGATTTGGAGGGGCCGAAGTCGATGTCTTCGTCCTCGTCGGCACGGGTGTCGTAGAAAGCTTTCTTCATAGTGGGCAGATTGTAGCCCGTGCGATGCCCGCATCGTGAGCCCTGCGTGTCCTTGGAGCAGGGGAAAACAATTTGAAAACAATTCGCCGTTTTCTTAAGAAATGCTCTTCTTCAAACTTAGTAGACTATGTCCCACGCATAGCACGGTTGACGACGTGCGCCGGCTGCGCTCGAAGCCGGGGTTTGTCCTCACTCCGGGCGTCTTCGGTTGCCCGGAAAGGGCGCTTTGACCTCCATCGGCTCAGGCTCCTCAACCGTGCCTTGTCTGACTCTGTCTTTTTATCAAGGAACAACTGACGTGAAGCGAATTGCGCTTTTGATTCTCACCAACATCGCCATCGTGGTGATGCTCGGCATCGTGCTCAACGTGGTCAGCATGCTCACGGGGCTCAATTTCGGCCAGATGGCCGGCGCAAACATTGATCTGACCGCGCTCTTTGTGTTCGCCTTGGTCGTGGGCTTTGCGGGTTCGATCATTTCTCTTCTGATGAGCAAGACCATGGCCCGCATGTCGATGGGCGTGCAGCTCATCAACACCGAAAATCCACAGCCCGGCCTTGAAGCCTGGCTTGTGGGTCTGGTGCGCCGTCAGGCCGATCAGCTCGGCGTGAAGATGCCCGAAGTGGGCATCTACGAGGGCGAGCCCAACGCCTTTGCCACGGGCGCGACCAAGAACAGTTCCATGGTGGCGGTCTCCACCGGTCTGCTGCGCCTCATGAATCCCAAGGAGGTCGAGGCCGTGATCGCCCACGAGATGAGCCACGTCGCCAACGGCGACATGGTGACGATGACGCTCGTGCAGGGCGTGATGAACACCTTCGTGGTCTTCATCTCGCGCGTGGTGGGCTGGGTCGTCGACCGTCAGATTCTCAGAAACGAAAGCGACGGTCCCGGCATGGGCTACTACATCACGAGCCTTGTGCTTGACATCGCGCTGGGCTTTCTTGCGGGCATCGTCGTGGCGGCCTTCTCGCGGCACCGCGAGTACCGTGCCGACGCCGGCGCCGCGAAGCTGATGGGCGAATCGGGCTCGATGATCGCCGCGCTTGAGCGCCTCGGCACCCAGCAGCCTGCGGAACTGCCGGCATCGGTGAAGGGCCTTGGCATTTCGGGCGGCATCGGCAGCCTCTTTGCCTCGCATCCCTCGATCGAGCAGCGCGTCGACGCCCTGCGCCGCATGCACTTCTAAGCCAAAAGTACTTCCCCCAAGCGGCTCAAAAAGACCTCAGAGAGTCGCCTGAGGCGAACATCAAAAAAATCGCCGCCGCACCGGATTTCGGTGAAGGCGGCGATTTTTTTGCCTGAAATTTTTGCCTTACTTCTTCTGCGGCCGGGGAATGCGCGCAAGCACGCGGGCGCCGTCGGATGTCCAGGCCTCGCCCTCAAGCGCATCAAAAAGCGCCGCGGCGCGGCTCTTCTCGACATGAAGCCGGGCGGCAATGCTTGCGATGCTCGCCTCGCGATCGATGATGAGGCACTCCCGCGCGCGCAGGGCAAGGGGATCGGAGGCGTTTTCCGGAATCGCTGCGCGGGTTTCGCGCAGCGCCTGCCGCACGCCGGGCGCAAGCGTTGCGACGTATTGAGCCGTGGTGTTTTTCGAGGGCTGCGGGAGCGCGATCATCGTCACGTCCTGCCAGCTCTGATGAACGGCGTTGAGCCTTCCCGTGGTGATGCGCCGGCCCTCTTCCAAGGGGGAGCCGATGATTTCGGCGAGAACCTCACGCGCCTCGGGCGCATTGACCGCAAGCCACAGGTAGCGCGACAGGAAGATGACAAGCCGCGGGCGGCGGGCCTTTAAAACGGCGGCAAGCTCGTCGATGCAGCCCGCGATTCTGGGCACCATCTGCGGCCCGTGGGCGTGTTTGAAGACGGATTTCGAGGCGGGCCACTCAAGCGTAAAGAACTGCCGCTCAAAGGCTCCTTCGCGGCCGCGCACGCAGTTGGGCTCGATCCCCCAGAGCGAAAACCAGCCGATGAAGGCCTTGAGAACCGGGCCGCGGTCGATGCTGTTGTCAAAGAAGTTGCCGCGCCGCACAGGGGGCTCCGTGGGCCCGTAGCCCGGCAGCGTCACTACAAGCACGCCCCCCGAGGCGTTTTCAGGCGTCTCGAGTACGTCGGGCAGCGGCAGGACGTCGTCGGGGAGGCTTCGCATGGTCGTAAAGGGAAAAAGGGGAATCAGGCGGTCACTTTGCCGAGGCAAGGCACGAGAGATGCATCACGTGCTCGATCATGTGGTGTAGCGACCGCGCGAGCTCCGTGTCGCAGGCGCGGTAAAAGACCTCCTTGCCTTCGCGCCGGGTCTGCACGAGGCCGCTGATCTTCAAAAGCTTCAAGTGGTGCGCTACTGCGGGGCTGCTCATTTTCATGAGCGCGGCGATGTTGATGACGCACTGCTCGGAGTGGCACAAAAGAAGAAAGATGCGGCAGCGGCAGGGGTCGCTCAACTGCTTGAAGACCTGCGAGACCGCCTCAAAGCAGTGCGTCTCGGGAAGCGCTGCAGCGGCCTTCTGCGCCGCCGTTCCGTGCTGATGCGGAAGCGCGCAGCCCGAACCCTCCGGGTGTTCTTTCTTGGTGTCGGCCTCTGGTGCGTGTGTTGTATCGGTCATGGCAAGCGAAAGATGCGTCGTGGCGAAAAGGCTCCTCGTACCGGGCGCACAGGACGCGCATGCCGCGCCAGGCGGGGTGATGGGGAGCGATTGCGCGAATGATTCAATGATTGTGCAATCTTGACATCGATGGATGAGGTGATTATAGTTGCCGATAATCATTAAACGATAACTTAATCGTTTAATACGAATGGTTTTTTGCGGAGCCTTGAAAATGAAGAAGTCCTACAAGATTGAAGTCGACTGCGCCAACTGCGCGCGCGAAATGGAAGAAGCCGCCGCCAAGGTCGAGGGCGTGGCCTCGGTTGTCGTCAACTTCATGACGCAGAAGATGATCGTCGAGTTTGCCGAAGGCGCCGACGCCAAGACCGTGATGGGCAATGTGCTCAAGGCCTGCAAGAAGGTCGAGCCCGACTGCGAGGTCTTCCTCTAAGAATAAGGCGCAGGGGCGGCGCTTCTTTCTTTGAGAGCGCCCCTTTGGCCATGTGAAGCGGCGATGACTGCATTGCAGACAAGCACCAGCGGCGGTGGCGGTTGGTGCTTTTTTCTCCGCTAACGATTAAACAAATAGTTAATTGTTTGTTTCCCGAGGACATCAGCCATGACCTCCAAGCAAAAGAAGATGCTCGTGCGCATCATCCTTGCCGCGGTGCTGCTCGCTGCGCTTTCCACGGCGCCCGTGACCGGCTGGCTGCGGCTGGCGCTTTATCTCGTGCCGTATCTGCTCGTGGGCTACGACATTCTGCGCAAGGCCTTCAAGGGCATCTGCAACGGGCGCGTCTTTGATGAAAACTTCCTGATGGTGGTGGCCACGATCGGCGCCATTGCCATTGCGCTCTACGACCAGACGGGCGACTACACCAACGCCGTGGCGGAGATGCTCTATTAACAGATCGGCGAATAGAATCAGGCCTA
>USAL01000119.1 GCA_900552545.1 uncultured Sutterella sp.
AATTTCCACATGTTGGGATGGTTACTCCTGTTCTGCGGCTTCCGCACCAAAAAAGATGCTGAGAACAGGAAATACCGTCAGCAGCGTAAACACTGTCAATCGAAGGACTTCGCGGCGAATGCAAAGCCGTGAAGCCTGCAAGCTATCCAATTTCATGGTACGGACTATGCAGTGCAAGTATGAATAAATCAAGGAAAATTTTTTTTTCACATGAAGCTGTATGCTATTTGAATATTCAATCAGTACTGTTGCCTGTAATAATTTTCCATATTGCAGCGCGTTCTATGACAGGAACAGTTCTTTACAGTGAATTTGATTTAAAGGAATTTATTCACAGGATTCCCCCCATAAGCATCTGGGTAAGACCTGTTTCCAGCCGGGGGCCGAGTACAAAAGCGAGGACGAGGGGAGCAAGGGGGAAGCCTCCGCGTCGCAGAAGCAGCGAAAGGGCCCCGAAGCACAGGCACTGGAGGGGGCCGTCCAGTCCTCCTGCGCCCATATAGGAGCCGATCTGGCAGAGCATGAGGACACAGGGCCATATGAGCCGCCATGGGAGCGTGGCCAGAGCCGCCCAGACGCGCGCGAGGCCGAGGCCGATGCGCTTGAGATTCTCATCGCGCATGATGCAGCCTCCTGCGGCTTCGTCCTGCACTGCTTCGGCGGCAATCTTGAAACGGCCCAAAAGGCTGTCGAGGCCGGCGGTCTTGTTTCCTTTACCGGCGTTCTCACGTTCAAAAGCGCTCAGAATCTGCGCGATGTCATTCGCGAACTTCCCCTTGAAGCGCTTATGATTGAAACCGATTGTCCCTATATGGCGCCCGTTCCGTGGCGAGGCCGGCGCTGCGAGCCCGCGCTCGTGGGCGCGGTCGCCGGAACGATTGCCGAGGTCAAGGGCTTGGAGCCCGCGGAGGTCGCCCGCGTCACCGCGGCAACCGCACGGCGCTTCTTTCATCTTGAGGAAGAAAGCCCGCTTGCGGCTCATGCAGCCCCGGCGCAGTCCTGACCGACCATGAAGGCCCCACGGCGTCGGATCCTTCCCGGGTGCCGCGCCGCGAAAAACACCGAGACCTGAAGTCCTGACACGAGACCGAAGGGAACGCTCCGAACATCACACGCTTTTTTCGGGAATTACACACGATGCTCATCCAGAAACACGCACGACACGGACTCATTGTCCTCGCGATTGCCGCCGCTCTCGTTCTTGGCGGCTGCTCAAGCACGCCGCAGGTCGACAACGCCGCTTCCGGCCCCGTTGCCATGGCCGGCCCCGAGGAAAACTGGGCCAACTTCTCGGGCGCCGTCGACCGCGACCGCAGCGACGTCGTCGAATTCATGGTGCGTCAAGGCATCAATCCCAACATGATCGTCAAGGGCGGCGATCCGGCGCTCGTGCGCGCCATCCGCATGGAGAGCTGGTCAGTGGTTGAAACACTTCTCAATGCGCCCGGCATTGACGTCGATACCGCAAGCGAATACGGCGAGACGGCGCTGATGCTTGCCGCCTTCAAGGGCAACATGAAGCTCGTACAGACGCTGCTTGACAAGGGGGCCAGCGTCAACCGCGTGGGCGGCTGGACGCCGCTGCACTACGCGGCCACCCAGGGACACGACGACATCGTGAATCTTCTTATCGAAAAAGGCGCACGCGTCAACGTACAGACCGCCGCCGGCGTCACGCCGCTCTACATGGCCGCACGCAAGCCCTCGCGGCAGGTCGTGATGACGCTTCTGAAGGCAGGTGCCTGGCGCGATCTGTGCAACGACAAGAACCAATCGCCGGCCGATGCGGCACTCAAGGCTGGAGATGAGGAACTCGCGACGTTTCTCAAAGTTGAAAAGTGCGCCGCACCCCTGACGCCCTACACCAAGGCCGTGCCTGCGGCCGCCCGTGCCAAGGCGCAGCCCTCCCGGACGGCACAGTCGGTTCCGAGCGCAAAATAGCCTCCGATACCGACCTCCATTACCATCGGACGACGGCATCATGAGTGAGGCCTTCAATTCGCTTGAACTTCTGGCTCCGGCGCGCGATCTTGAAGTCGGCCTGGCAGCCATCGGTCACGGCGCCGACGCTGTCTACATCGGGGGACCGGCCTTCGGCGCGCGCGCCGCAGCCGGCAACTCCATGTCCGACATTGAAAAACTCGCGACGGCCGCCCACCGCGTGCACGCGCGGGTGTTTCTTGCGCTCAATACAATCTGCTTTGACAACGAGGTGCCCGAAGCGCTGCGCGTAGCGCATCAGGCCTACGAGGCGGGCGTCGACGCCCTCATCGTTCAGGATCTGGGGCTTCTGGAAGCCGGACTTCCTCCGATGGAAATCCACGCATCGACGCAGTGCGACATCCGCACGCCCCAGAAGGCCGCGCTGATGGATGCGCTCGGCTTTTCGCAGGAGGCTCTTGCGCGCGAAATGACGCGTGCCGAAATCGCCGCCTGCCGAAAGGCGATGCCGAACGCCCGAATCGAATTCTTCGTGCACGGCGCCCTGTGCGTGAGCTACTCGGGCCGCTGCTACCTTTCCTGCGCGCAGACCGGACGCTCGGCCAACCGCGGCGCCTGCGCCCAACCCTGTCGTCTGCCCTACGACGTCTACGACCTCGCCGGGCGCGAGATCGTACACGCGCGCCACGTTCTGAGCCTCAAGGACAACGACCAGAGCGCCAACCTCAAGGCGCTCATCGCCGCCGGCGTCTCAAGCTTCAAAATCGAGGGGCGCCTCAAGGACGCTGAATACGTCAAGAACATCACGGCCTACTACCGCCGCAGGATTGACGCCATCATCGAAGGCTCCGACGGGGCACTGCGCGCCGAATCGCTCGGGCGCACGCAGTTCTTCTTCACGCCCGACCCCCAGAAGACCTTTCACCGCAGCGCCACCGACTATTTCGTCAACGGCAGGCAGATCATGATCGCCGCCCTTGATACGCCCAAGAGCACCGGAGAGCGGCTGGGCCTTGTCAAAGCCGTGCATTCGGGCGGCAGTGACAAACGAGGCAGGGCCGCCTCCGCCGGCCGGGACAGGAACGTCCGCCCGCGTGAGCCCGAGTCGCTTGACATTGCCACGACCGAGGAGATCGCCAACGGCGACGGACTCATCTACTTCGATTCCAAGCGCAATCTCTGCGGGCTCAACGTCAACCGCGCCGAAAGAATTTCTCCGACCCTGGTGCGCGTCTACGTACATGAGGGGCTAGGCACACACTCAGACCTCAGGCCAGGTGTCGAAATCGGCCGCAACAAGGATCGCGCCTTTGCCCGGATTCTTGCCGGAAAAAGCGCCGAACGGCGCATCGCCGCCGATTTTGAGCTCACCGTGCAGCCGGATGCCGTCGTGCTCACGGCTCGCGCAGCCGGAGCCTGCGCCTCGGCCGTCAAGCCTTTCACCGTTTCTGCGGCAAAGGACCCCATGCGGGGACTTGCCGCCATCGAGGGCGCGCTGAAACAGACGGGCGAGACGCTTTTTTGCTTCGGATCGCTCGCCGTCAGCGGAGCCGCCGAGGGCGTTGCGTTTGGCGCCGCAAATCCACCCTTTGTGCCTGTCTCGGTTCTCAATGCGCTGCGGCGCGAAGCGCTCGAAAAACTTGAAGCCTCCGTCGCCGCGTCGCATCCCGCCCCCACGGTGCGCCCTATGGATCTTGAACGCGCCCGCAGCCTTGCGCCGCTGTGCGCTCTGTCGGGGTTCGGCGCCAATGCAGCCAACCGCGAAACCAAGGAGCTTCTGGAAAAGCTCGGCGTGACGGGACCGCTTGAAGCCTTTGAAGTCAACGGCAGACGCATCGATCTCTCACATGCCGAACTCATGCGTTGCCGGCATTGCATACGGCACACCCTCGGGCTGTGTCCCAAGACGGTCAAGGGTGATCCTGCGAAGAAGGAAGCCATGAAGCGGATGAACGGCGGCAGACTCAAGCCTCTGCCGCTTGTGCTCGTCAACGACAAGGGCCGGCGCCTCATCGCGCGCTTTGACTGCCGTCACTGCGAAATGACCGTCTCGCTCATTGAAAACGACGCGCAGTTCGAGCGCGTGCGCGCCGAAGCCGGATTAAAGCCCCTGGCGCTTTCATAGGCCGGCTTCCGATCGGGACTCTCGAAGCCGGCTGACGCCATCCGAGGATAAGAGGGCGCGCTGCCCTCCTCCGTTCCGTTGCTCCCTACTCGACGGGAATGCAGTTCACCTTGCCGTTGCGCACGCCGGGCTCGGCGAGGATTGCCTTTGCAAAATGCATGACCTCGCGTATCGGCCCCCGAAGAAACACCGTTTCAAGGCAATCCTCCCGACTCACATGCACATGCATGAGCGAAACCACCAGCTCGCCGTGTTCGTGCTGGTGATTGGTCATCCTCGCGGCAAGCTGTCGCTCGTGATGGTTGTAGACGTAGCTCACCACCGCAACGCAGCTGCCGTCGCCGCGAGCCGTTACGTCGTCAGCCGTCTTTTCACGGATCAGGTCGCGCACGGCTTCCGAACGGTTGCCGTAGCCGCCTGAGAGCATCAGGGCGTCAAGTCTCGCAGCCGTTTCATCGGTAAGAGAAATTGTGATCCGCTGCGTCATGCATGCCCCCTTGTGCCTGTTTTCCCTGACAAACCGCCCTGTAGCCGCAGTATAAGCAGAAATCCTCCTCCGAAAGAAGTATGAAGATTTTTAAAATATTAGGATAATTGATACCCTATTCACAGCCCATCCTCATCGCGGCCTCAAATACGTCCGATGAACCGACGGCTAGAAGAAAACTTCCCCGGCGGAGAACTGCAGCGCGCGTCCATCGCCCGAGCGCTTGCCGCACGACCGGACTTCATTGTCCTTGATGAGGCGCTGAGCTCGCTTGATGCTTCCATCCAGGCCGAAATCCTTCGGCTGCTGCCGGCACTCAAGGCGCAGAATCCGTCTTCAGCCTGGCTGTTCATCACGCATGATCTGCGTGCGGCTGCCGCAGTCTGCTCACGAATTCTCTTTCTTGAGGACGGACGGACAGTGGAATCGCTTTCAACGAATCGCCTCTTCGAGGCGCAATCAGTTCTAGCCCGATCGTTGATTGAGTCCTCAGCACAGGCGCCCGGAGTACCGAATCCTTGGATTTTCAGAGACCGGTACTAACAGCTACCGTCTCAACGAACGCAATCCGTATAGAGAAGACTGTCGAAAAGGAAACAAGCGAGTTCCTGGACTGCGATTGAAGTGAACTGCGGTTTATCGTCACCATCAATGTGAGTGTAAGAGGCACGTTTGATTGTAACGATGCGTTCAGTCTGTCAACCAGAATCCACACTGTCTCCAAGCAATGAAAGCAAACTTTTTGGTTTTCAGACGGGCCTGGCAGGAGCGTTCTTGTTTTTCTTTCGCTCAATTCGCCATCAATCCCCTTCCCTAGAAAGAACAAGTCCTCTACATGTCAACATCTGCTGCAAATGCAGCAACAACGCGCATCGACTCTCGTAAAATTCGTGTCTCGACTGTGCCTGTGGTTCGTTTTTTCTTCCCCTTTATGCCCCTTCTCGACGAACGACAAGTGGTACGGACTTTTTTCAGCGCTTGCATACCGCATGACAGTGGTTTTCAGTTTTGAAC
>USAL01000120.1 GCA_900552545.1 uncultured Sutterella sp.
TTCATATAAGCCCCGCCGCCTTTCGACGCCCAGAACAGCTCGTTCAGGTAGGGTGCGTAGACAACTCCGACGATCGTCTCGCCCCGGTATTGCAGGGCGATCGAAACCGAGAAAACAGGAAGCCCCTGACTGTAGTTCGTCGTGCCGTCGAGCGGATCGATGATCCAGGCCGCGGGTGCGTCGGGAACGTACTTGGCGTGGTCTTCCTCGGCGATGATCGTGTCGCGCGGGAAGTACTGCTTGATGATGCCCTTGATGATGTCCTGGCTCGTGGTGTCCACGCGGCTCACGAAGTCAAAGGGCGCCTTTTCCTGCACTTCGATCGAGTCGAGGTTGAGGCTTTCGCGGTTGCTCATGTTGCCGGCGCGGCGGGCTGCCTGAATCGCCACTTCGAGTTGAGCGGATGCCATGGTGCGTGTGTGCTGCTTCGAAAGAATGGAAAAATGAAATGCGTGGAGGCGGTGCGTTCGGGCTCTATCCCAGAGAAAGGGATTCTTCACGAAGACCCGTGTATCGCCCGACCGCGCGCCTCAAGCGCGACGGGCTTCTCGAAGAAGGCCTGCGTCAAAAGGAAGACTTCTTTGAGTTTTCAAGCCCAATTCAGAAAAAGGCCATTGATCTGCGGGCGCAATGCGCGGGCTAAAATGGCCGCTGCCGCTAGAAAATGGCAAAAAAATATTTTAGCGGATTTGGTGTTTCTGCACGTATTGCCTCGGGATCGGGGAAATGCCGGGCAGGGCCCCTTTTGGGGTTTTCAACGCTATTTCCGCATGTCCACACGAGAACCTTCCCTTTGAACACAGCACTTTCTCCGCTCGCCGGGCGCGTTGCCTTCGTGCTCGTTGCGCCGAGCCATCCGGGCAACATCGGCTCGGCCGCCCGCGCGATCAAGACGATGGGCTTTACCGACCTGCGCGTCGTCGCCCCGAAGGTGGCCGAGTACCGCACCCACCCCGAAGCCATTGCGCTCTCAACCACCTCGGTCGACGTGCTCGAGCACTCGCGCGACTACGCTACGCTCACCGATGCACTTGAGGACGTGGCGCTTTCCTTTGCCATGACGGGCTACAGTCGCGAGTTCGGGCCGCCGTTGGAGCCCATCCGCGAAAGCGCCGACCGCGCCGCGATGTGGCTTGAAACGCCCGAAAACAACCAGACCAAATGCGCCTTCGTCTTCGGCTGCGAGCGCTCGGGCCTCACCAACGAGGACGTCGAGCGCTGCCAGTTCTGCGCGGCCATTCCCGCCAATCCCGAAAGCCAAAGCCTCAATCTCGCGCAGTCGGTGCAGATTGCGGCCTATGAGATGCATCTCGCGCTTCTTGCGGCCGACCATGCCGACAACCTCTACGCCTGGCAGGAGCGCTTTGCCCGCGATCCGGCCGCAAGCGTGAAGGCAATCGAGGGCTTCTACAAGCACTGGGAGGAGGCGATGATCTCCTGCGGCGCGCTCAATCCGGCCGAGCCCAAGAACATGATGGAAATCAGCCGCCGACTTTTCGGCCGGGCGGGCATGACGCAGGTCGAAGTCGACATGATGCGAGGCATCTGTGCGGCGATCATCCTGCCGCGCCGCCTTCGGGCGGGCAGTAAGAAGGCCGCAGCAGAGAAAGGGCACTAAAACAGCGCACTAAAACAGCGCACTAAAAAAGCGCACTAAAAAAGCGCACGAAATCGACAACGGAGCAGGGACGAGGGGCGCGGAGCTCGGGCTACAATAAGCCGATGTTGTGCGCATTCGTCCTGAAGGCGCCGATCGAAAAAAGAAACACATCCGGGCCCCCGGCGCAACGGCCATGCAGCATGTGCGCCTGTATCCGGAACACAACCGAACATCCACATTACGGGAGGACTTCCGTCATGTTTGACCGTCTCAAGGAAGACATCCGCACCATTCTTGAACGCGACCCGGCCGCGCGCTCGCCCGCGCAGGTGCTCTTTTGCTATCCCGGGCTGCACGCGCTTGCCTTTCACCGGGCTGCGCACTGGTGCTGGATTCAGGGGTGGACCGGTTTTGCTCGTTGGCTGAGCCACGTCGGACGGTTTCTCACCGGCATTGAAATCCACCCGGGCGCCCGCATGGGCCGCCGCGTCTTCATCGATCACGGCATGGGTGTCGTGATCGGCGAGACGGCCGAGGTGGGAGACGACTGCACGATCTATCACGGCGTGACGTTGGGGGGCCTTAATCTCGGCCGCGGCGTCAAGCGCCATCCGACGATCGGCCGCGGCGTGGTGATCGGCGCCGGCGCCAAGGTGCTCGGCAACTTCACCGTGGGCGACAATGCCCGCATCGGCAGCAATGCCGTCGTGGTCAAGCCCGTGGAGGCCGATACGACGGTGGTGGGCGTGCCCGCACGCGCGACCAAGGAAGGCGAAAAGCGCAAGGCGGCCGAGCGCGGACGGTTCCGCGCGTATGCCGTGGTGCAGGGCGAGGACGATCCGTACGCGCTGCGCATTCGTCAGCTTGAGCACATGCTGCATCAGCAGGCCGACATGATCCGCGAGCTGCAGCAGCAGCGGGGAATTGAGCCGCAGAAGACGTCCGACTCTCGTCGCGCGAAGGCTGCCGCCGCTTCTTCGCAGCCGCAGCAGGTTCAGACCAAGGCCCCGGTGCAGGAACGGAAGAGTCCTGAAAAAGCTCCCGAGAAGGCTCCTGAAAAAACGCCTGAAAAGGCTCCCAAGGAAGCTCCAGAGCAGACCTCCGCTCCCGCCCCTGAGAGCAAGACCGAGTCCCAGAACAAATAACCCAAGGAGGGTGCCGGGCCGACCGGCGCACTTCCGGATACATACCCGGCGCAAGGATCCCGCAGACCACCTGCGGGCGGCGCCGGGATTCTTTTGCCCGACGCGTTCACGGGCAGAGGGCAGACCCCATCAAGACGCAAAAAACCCGGCCGGGGAATTCCCTGCCGGGCTTTTCACATACCGGCGCTGCGCTTTGCAGGTCCTTTAAAGGATCTCAGAAGAGCGCAGACGCGGCTGCCGGATTAGCACTCGTAGATCCAGCCTTCAGGCGCTTCGATCTCGCAGGCCTGGATGCCCGTGAGGGTCTGGCGCAGCTTGGTCGAGATCTCGCCCATTTTCTCCATGCCGGAGGGCAGGGCGATGACGCCGTCGTGGGTGTGGATTTCGCCCACGGGTGCGAGCACGGCGGCCGTGCCGCACAGAGCGCATTCCTTGAAGTTCTTCACTTCCTCGAGCTTCACCTGGCGTTCAACGACCTTGAGGCCGAGGTAGTGCTCGGCGACGTACATCAGCGAGCGGCGGGTGATCGAGGGCAGGATCGAGGGCGACTTCGGCACGACGACCGTGTTGTCGGCGTCGACGAAGATGATGTTCGTGCCGCCGGTTTCCTCGACGTACGTGCGGGTGGCCGGATCAAGGTAGAGGTTCTCGGCAAAGCCTGCCTGGTGCGCGAGCACGGTCGGATAGAGGCTCATGGCGTAGTTGAGGCCCGCCTTGACGTTGCCGGTGCCGCGCGGAGCCGCACGGTCGTAGTCGGAGACGCAGATCTTCAGGGGCTTGACGGCGCCCTTGAAGTAGGCGCCAACGGGCATCACGAAGACGCGGAAGATGAATTCGGGAGCGGGAGCCACACCGATCTGCGGGCCCGAGCCGATCATCACCGGACGGATGTAAAGCGAGCAGCCCGTGCCGAACGGGGGAACCCAGGCGGCGTTGGCGTGCACGGTCTTGACGATGGCCTCGATGAACTTGTCCTCGGGATAGGCGGGCATCTCAAGGCGGCGGGCGGTGTTGGCCATGCGCGCGGCGTTCTGATCGGGACGGAAGGTCACGATGCGGCCGTCCTTGGTGGTGTAGGCCTTGAGGCCTTCAAAGCAGCTCTGCGAGTAGTGGAACACGCAGGCCGATTCGAGAAGATGCAGCTCGGGGTCGGTGACGAGGCCGCCCTCATCCCAGCTGCCGTCCTTCCAGGTCGATTGCCAACGATAGTCGGTGGGCGTGTAGCCGAAACCGAGCTTTTCCCATTCGATGTTTTTCTTTTCCATTTTTGAAATGCTCCGAATTGGCGTACCGCGCCGGGCTTGTCGTCCGGACGGCGCGTCATATCGTCGAACCGGCGCCGCGGAGCCGGTTCTGTTTTAAACAATTTGTTTTCCTCGCCTGTGCACCGACTCCAACGCGGGAGCCGCTGCCGCAGGCAGCCTGCCCTTCTCAAGGAAATTTTTTATTCTCGGGGCTGCAGAAGACATGCGCGGCCCTCAGTGGTGACCGAGGCTGCGCCTGCAGTTTGCCGCCGTCCGCAACGGACGCTCTCCCGGGTAAGGAAGCAATGCGCCTGACGGGCGGCAAGGACTTCAGCGCGGCAAATGATACCGCCGCAGACCGCAGGCGGGGTTGAATCGTTGCGTGCCCGAGACTCGCGGGGTGCAGAATTCTGCGCGTTGTTTGATTTAACTGCGGGCAAAGCGTCTGTTGCCTGCGTCTTTTGACAAAGACGTCTTTCGCGTCTTTCTCGCGCACGCGCCAACCAACAGACGGTCGACGCGCATCAAAGATGCCGGCGGATGATCTCGGCAAGTCTCCTCACGCCCTCGTCGATCTTCTCCTCTGGCACGGTCACAAACGACATGCGCATGTGGTTGTGGTGATCGGCGAGCGCAAAACAGGCCACGCCCGGGACGTACGACACCTTGGCCGCAATCGCCTCCTTCATCATCTCGACGGTGTCGATGTGCTCAGGCAGCGTCACCCAGATGAACATGCCGCCTTCGACATTGGTCCAGGAGATGCCGCTGTCGCGCGGCATGTATTTTGCAAGGCACTCGAGCATGCAGGTGCCGCGCTCGCGGTAAATCTTGCGTACGCGCGGCAGGTGCTCCTCGATGAAGCCGCTTGAAAGAAGGCGCGCCGCGATGAGCTGCGTCATAGTGGGCGTGTGCATGTCGGCCGACATCTTGAGGTCGGCAATGATCTCCATGAGCTTGGGGTCGCCGACGATGTAGCCCAGGCGCATGCCGGGCGAGAGAACCTTTGAGAGCGTCCCGAGGCGCACCGTTCGCTCGGGCATGAGCGAGCGGATGGTCTGCGGCGGGCGCTTTTCGTACCAGAGCTCGCCGTAGGGGTCGTCCTCGATCACCCAGAGATCAAGTTCCCGAGCCTTCTTCACAAGCTCGTGCCGGCGGTCAAGCGAAATCGTGAGTCCCGTCGGATTGTTGAAGGTGGGCATGATGTAGGCAAACTTCGCGCCGCGGTAGTCCTCGGTAAAGGAGGCGGGATCTAGGCCCTTGTCGTCAGCCGCGAGAAACTCAAACCGCGGCCGGCACAGTTTGAACGCCGAGAGTGCGCCGAGGTAGGAGGGGTTTTCGACGAGAACGCGGTCGCCCGGATCCAGAAAGGCACGCGCCACGAGGTCAAGCGCCTGCTGCGAGCCCGTGACGATCTGCACTTCCTCGGGACGCGTGGGCGTGCCGCGGCTCGTTTCAAAGGCGGCCACCGCCTCGCGCAGCTCTGGCTCGCCCTCGGTGACGGAGTACTGCAGCGCCCGGCGCCCCATGCTCTTTAAGACCTCCTGCGCGGCAG
>USAL01000121.1 GCA_900552545.1 uncultured Sutterella sp.
AAGCGCATGGACGATGTGCGCAGGATCATCGACAAGCTGGAAGTGCTGACCGCCTCCAAGTACTGGCCGTATCCGACCTTCTACGATCTGCTTTTCTCTGTTTGATCCCCAAAAGGAACGCTCTCTGAGCGTTCCTTTTGAAATGATTTTTCCAATTTATTTGTGTTATGGAGGAGAACATGAAGTACATTTTTGTCACCGGCGGCGTGGGCTCCGGCCTGGGCAAGGGCAGCTGCGCGGCCGCGCTGGGGCGGCGGCAGCGGCCGCGCTTCAAGGATGATGCGCGCCAAGCGCTCCTCGATCCTCGCGCAAAGGGCCGTGACTTCATCTTGGGCCAGGGGATCGTCGACATCAATGCGGCTAGAGACCAAAAACGTATCGAGGGCCCAGCCGTGCAGCGTCGTGTGAATGCGGGCATCGAGCACCGAGAGGCCTTCGCGCTCGAAGAAGGCCACCACGCGGGCAAAGAGATCCTTCTGGTCGCGCGTATAGACGAGCACCTCGACGGCGCCTGCAACATGCGTGCGCTTGGCGCGCACGACCGGCACCGAAATCTTCGGGTCCCAGGCAAGCTGCGAGGTGTGCCAGGCGATGTCTTCCGGAGAATGGCGCAGAAAGTAGACGATGTTGAGCTCCTTCCAGAACTCGTCGCGCACGACGGCCGGGATCCCCGCGGCGGCAACCAACTGCATCGCCTTTTGCCGGTGCATGGCAAAGACGCTGCTTCGGGTGAAGGACTCCGTGCTTCCTTCAATCATCGTGAGCGTGTTGCGGTAGAGCTCGGTGAGAAGCTGCTCCTTCCAGGCGTTCCAGACCTTGGGGCTCGTGGCGCGGATGTCTGCGACCGTGAGAAGAAAGAGACCGTCCAACTTCTCCTTGGTGTTGACGATGCGCGCAAAGCCCGCCACGACCTCGGGGTTGGTGATGTCTTTTTTCTGCGCCACGCGGCTCATGAGAAGGTGGTGGCGTACGAGAAATTCGACGTAGTCGATGTCCTCCGGCGCAAGCGAAAACTGCTCGCCGAAGCGGCGCACTTCTTCGGCTCCGAGCTCCTCGTGGCTGCCGCCGCGCCCTTTGGCGATGTCGTGAAAGAGACCTGCGAGCACCAGACGCCACGTGTTGTTCATCTCGCTGATGATCTGCGAGCACAGCGGATACTCGTGCGCGTAGGACGAGTGCGTGAAGCGCCGCAGGAACTTCACCGTGCGGATCGTGTGCTGATCGACCGTGTAGGCGTGAAAGAGGTCGTGCTGCATCTGGCCCACGATGCGGCGCCACACCGGCAGAAATCGCCCGAGGATGCCCCAGACGTTGAGGTTCTTCAAAAAATGATACGGGCCGTATTTGAGCTTTAAGGCCTTCAAGAACAAGGCCTTGTTCTCGGGGTCGTTTTGAAAGTCGGTGGAGTAGCGGTCGCGCATGTGCCACAGCGCGCGCAGCAGCTGCGTCGAGAAGCGCTTCAACTCAAAGTGCACCGCAAAGAGGTAGAAGGCCTTCAGAATGTTGCGGTGGTCGGCCGTGAAGGCCTTGACGTCGGTGATGTCGAGCGCGTCGCCGCGCGCAACGAAGACGCCCTCGATTGCCGTGGTCTGGATGGGGAGCTTTTCTTCAAAGATGTGCTCGGAGATGGCCGCCAGAAGAATCTGCTGCAGCTGCATGGTGTTCTTGGCGTTGAGGTAGTAGCGCTTCATGAGCGCTTCGCTCGGGCGCAGCGACCCGGTCGCCTTGTAGCCTGCGTTTTCAGCAAGCGCCGTCTGCACGTCGAAGACGAGCCGGTCCTCGTGCCGGTTTTTTAATAGATGCAGGCGGATTCTGATGTCGCGCAGAAAATGGTGGCACTCGGCCAGGTGATAGGCCTCGGTTTCGGTGATGAGTCCGCTTTTGGCAAGCTGCCTCCAGGTTCTGCCAAAGCCCGCGCAGCGAGCGCACCACAAAAAGACCTGAAGGTCTCTCAAGCCGCCCGGGCTTTCCTTGACGTTGGGCTCAAGTGCGTAGGGGGTGTCGGCGTAGCGCTGATGGCGCTGCCGGAGTTCCAACATTTTGCGGCGAAAAAAGTTTCGTTTGTCGAGCGTTGCCGCAAACTGCGCGTAAGTGTCTTCAAAAAGCGCCTTGTCGCCCGCGAGAAGCCGTGCCTCGAGAAAGGCCGTGGCAACCGAGATGTCCTCGGCCGCGGCCGCAAGCATTTCGGGTTTGGTGCGTACGGCGCTTCCCACGGTCAACCCCAGCTCCCAGAGGTTCGTCACAAAGCGCGCGGCGGATTCTTTCACGGCATCGTCGTAGCTGTGCACGAGCACCAGCACGTCGATGTCGGAGTAGGGAAACATTTCCGCGCGCCCGTAGCCCCCCACGGCAACGATGGCAACCGGCAGATCGATCAAGCCCGCCTCACGGGCCTTTTCGAGCACGAAGCGGTCGATCGCGGCGCTGTTGCGCTTGAGATAGTCGCCCACGCGGCCCTGCAGAAGAAAGTCTTCGCCGATGCGTGCCCGGACGATTTCAAGGGCGTGCAGGGGCGAGGCGGTCGTGCCGTTCGTGCTGGCCGTAGAGACGTTGGTGGAAGCCATGGTGACCTAGTCGAGGATGGAAATGAGGGTTAAGGTGGGAAATTGGAAAAAATCGGGGCAATCGCATGCCCCCGCGTTCAAGGCATCTTAATCGCCCCGAAGACATGAAGGGGACCGATGTCGGTTTGGCGGTTCTTGAAGGGACTGTAAAAGCAATTTCCCAAATGAAAAACGGCCGAGCTCCGGGAGCAGCGTCTGCTCGCGCAAGCGGTCGGCCGTCTGGATGAAGGCGATTCTCAAGATCTCTTTGAAATCGCCTTCACGGATCAGAACGCGGGCTTCTTCCAGCCCTTGACCCAGTCGGGGGCTTCGGGCGAGCCCGCCGAGACGGTGAGCACGTCGTAGCCCGTGGGCGTGACGGCAATCTGCAGTTCCCACTGCGCCGAGAGCGAGCGGTCCTTGGTGACGACCGTCCAGCCGTCGTTGAGGTCCATGATGTGGCGGCGGCCGGCGTTGACCATCGGCTCGACCGTAAACACCATGCCGGGCTCGAAGGTGGCCGTGGGCGTGGCGATCGGCACGTGGCTCACGTGCGGGTCGCCGTGAAAGACGCGCCCGATGCCGTGGCCGCCGTACTCGTGCACGATCGAAAGCCCCAGGGGCGCGCAGAACTTCTGGCAGGCGATGCCGATGTCGTTGAAGCAGTTGCCCGGACGCACGGCTTCAATGCCCGCCCACATGCAGCCGTAGGTGGCGTCGACCAAGCGCTTGCCTGCAATCGTGGGCTTGCCCACGATGAACATGCGCGAGGTGTCGCCGTAGTAGCCGTCCTTCACAAGCGTGACGTCGATGTTGAGGATGTCGCCGTTCTTGAGGATCTTCTTTTCGCTCGGAATGCCGTGGCAGATGACGTTGTTGACCGAAATGCAGGTCGCGCGCGGGTAGGGCGTCATGCCGGCCGGAGCGTAGGTGAGGCACGCCGACTAGGCCTCGAGCGTCTTTTCGGTGTACTCGAGCATCAGGTCGTCAAGGTGGAGCGTGCTCACGCCCGCCTTCACAAAGGGCGTGATGTAGTCAAGAAGCTCGCTTGCCAAACGGCAGACGTGCCGCATCGCCTCGATCTCTTCGGGCGAGTAGATGATGATGTTGTCTTTGCTGGACATGGATTTCTTCCATCAGTCGATGTCGACCGAAAAATAAAACGGTTCTCAGTGCTGGCGCTCGTAGCCGTAGGGCAGCTGCGTCATGGTCCAATTCCTGCCGTCGATCGTGAAGGTCCCGGCAGCGGCCATCGCCGCGTCGGTTGATACCTGCACGAAGGCCGCGGCTCGGCCGTCTGCGGCGGCAGCGTAGACGACGCCGCCTGCGGGATTGCCCGCTTCATCGGCAAACTCGGTCATGGGGGCGGGCACCTGCGCGGGATCAAGGACCTCGGCCGACACGAGAAGCGCACCGCGGCGCGAGGTGCGTCCGATGTGCTCGACGCGGCTTACAACCTCCTGGCCCGTGTAGCAGCCCTTCGTAAAGCTCACACCGTCCGTCAATTCCAGATTGATCGCCTGCGGCACGAAGGCGTCCATCGCTTTTCCCGTGACCCAGGGGTCGCCTGCGGCGGCCGACGCCGTCCAGAAGGGGGCGGAGTCGCCTGCCTGCGCTGCAAGGGGCGACTCGGCGGCAGCGACCACGATGGCGCGCCCGGCGGGAAGTCCCAGCGTCTCAAGCACGTCGTCCTTGGCGCTGGGAAGGGTAAAGACGAGCGTTGCGCCCTTAGAGTCTTCAGTAGAGGGAATCGCCTTGCCTACGACGCCCAAGAGACGCTTCGTTTCGTCGATCTCAACCGTGACCTTGCTGCGCAGCACGTACATGCGAAGGCGCTTTACCAGCATCGCGGCGTTGGCCGCATCGACGATCATGCCGACCGTGTCGCCCTCGACGAAAAGGCGGGGCGTTGCAAGAAGACGGCCCTTGGGCGAGCACCAGCCCGCCGTCATCAGGACGCCGGCTTCAAGGCGGCGCACATCGTTGGTGAGCTGCCCCTGCAGAAACTGCATCCGGTCGGCGCCCGCGATGCGCACGAGCGCCAGTTCGGAAAGAGCGCACAGGCGCCGTGTCGTACAATTGCAAGTTGACATTTTTTCACTTGATTACTTTGATCTGCCTCCATAGCGGAGGCGGCTGCCGCTATTATGCCCAAGTCGTTAGCCGACGGCTTTCAGCCAGGCCTGCTCCCTCCTTCCTGGACAGGCCTTCCGGGCAGGCGCGGGGCGCGAAGCGCCTTTCAAGCGTCCTTGGAGCGTCTTTAACGCGCTCCCGGCGGCATCGAGGTCACTCATCATCCTTTTTCCAGCGTGAAGATCGATTTCAAAAGCCTCAGTCTCACCGTCCTCAAGACGAAATGGTGGTGGTGGGCGACGGCCGTCGTGGCCGTCGTCGGCTGCGTCGCTGCTGTGCTGCCGTGGTGGTACTACTACCACCGCGTGGTGCCCTTTGCGAACGACGCCCAGACGATCGACGTGATCGTGCCGGCGGGCGCCTCGGGCCGCGCGATTGCGCGCCTTGCCGAAGAGGCGGGCATGATCGTGAGCGACTCGACCCTTTTTGCGGCGCTTCGCGTCGACGGCAACGCCCCGGCAATTCACGCCGGGCGCTATCGCTTTACGCGCGGAATGACGCTCTCGGACATCGTCGCCAAATTCACGTCCGGGGCCGTCGAGTCCTTTTCCTTTCGCGTGGCCGACGGCTCGACCGTGCGCCGGGTGCGCAAAAGCGTCGAGGCCATTCCCGACATCGTGGTGACGACCGCGAAGAGCGCGGCCGCCTGCCTCTACGCCGGGGCGGACTGGCTTGCGCCCGCCCCGGAGGACCTGCGCGTGCGGCGGGAGGAGGAGATCAAGCGCTTCGTGCCCAAGGATTACTACATGGTGCAGGCGGATTTGGGCAAATTCTT
>USAL01000122.1 GCA_900552545.1 uncultured Sutterella sp.
ATCTTGAGCGTCTCGCGGGTGAAATGAAGATCAACTATGAACTCGCGCGCAATACCTTCCGCACGGTAAAGGTGGGCGGTGAGCTCGTCGACGTCATCCGCGCCGGCGAAAAGGATCTTCGGAGCATCTTCGAATTCGAGCCTCCGAAGCTTGAGGCCTTCTACGACAAGAAGCTGCGCGAGGAGTTCGACGCCATCACGGCCGAGCTCAAGGCTCCCAGAAAGGGTCGCAGGCACTAAAAAGAGGGATCCGTCCCCGCCTGCGCCTGCGTCCGCTTTCGGACATGGCCTTCTTTCCCCGCTGGTTCAAGCACGGCGCGCCGCAAAGGCCGCCGCCCGCCATCCCCTGCTCTGCCGTCTTTTTCCTGCGTCGGCCTGTCCTCAGGACTTTGCGTCGGCTCGACGCTCAAGGTATTCCTGCCAGCCCCTCGCGCGCAGCCTGCAGGCCGGGCACTCGCCGCATCCGTAGCCCCAGTCGTGAAGCACGTCGTGCACGCCCATGTAGCAGGTGTGCGTCTCGGTGCGGATGAGTTCAACCAGCGCGTCGCCGCCAAGCTCATGCGCAAGCTCCCAGGTCTCTCCCTTATCGAGCCACATGAGCGGCGTTTCGATCACAAGCGGCGCATCAAGTCCGAGCGAAAGGGCTACCTGCAGGCTCTTCAAGGTATTGTCGCGGCAGTCGGGGTAGCCCGAGAAGTCCGTCTCGCACATGCCTCCGACGAGCACCGAGGCGTCGCGCCGGTAGGCAACCGCCGCAGCGTAGGTGAAGAACAGCAGATTTCGTGCCGGCACGAACGTGTTCGGCAGTCCGTTCTTCTCAAAGGCAATCGCCTTTTCGCGCGTGAGCGAACAGTCGCTAATGGTGCCCAGAGACCGCATGTCGAGCATGTGATCGTCTCCGAGCCTCTCGGCAAACTCACCATCAAGTTCACGCAGACGCGCAAGCACCTTCCTGCGGCACGCAAGCTCCACGCTGTGGCGCTGCCCGTAGTCAAAACCCACTGTTTCCACAGCACGGTAGCGGCGCAGCGCCCAGGCCAGGCACGTGGTCGAATCTTGTCCGCCGCTAAAGAGCACGATCGCCTTCCTGTCCCGCGTGCCCGCTGCGGGCCTGATGTCGTTTGTCGTCATTTTCCTAGTTCGCCTGAAAGAATCCCAAAGTCCGGTTACGGCGTTGTAGGTTGTCAAAACCACCGTCCGCCGAGCCCGGCTCGGGCGGTATTTTCACACATTCGCGCGAGGCCGCGCACCCGAAGCGGCCCTGCAAAAGCGACCCGTCGCAATAGCACCGCGTCACGGCGGCAGCAAAAACCCCGGGCGACGAGCCCGGGGCTGAGAATCTGTCGAGTGCCGTTGTGCCGCTGGACAGGCGCTGCGAGCCGATTCGCGGCGACCTTTCCCGCCCTCGCCCCGCGGACGCCCGGGGTTTTCGAAGTCCGGTCGACAGGCAGGTTATTTGGGCGCCTTTTCGGGCGTCAGCGCAAACCCCTCCGAGGCCTTGCCCCAGACATCTGCCCAGTCTCCGGTCAGTGCACCCTTGGCGTAGTCCACCACACGGTTTTCAAAGAAGTTGGTGTGCGTGACGCCGAGCATGGCATCCACCCAGCCGAGCGGATTCTTGGCGACGCCGAAAATCGCCTTCATGCCCATGGCCGTGAGGCGCCGGTCGGCGATGTAGCGGATGTAGTGCTTGACTTCCTCGGGCGAGAGCTTTTGCATCTCGTGCACGCCGAAGGCGAGCTCGATGAAGCGGTCCTCAAGCTCGACCATCTTTTCGGCGATGCCGTAGATCTCGCTTTTGAGCGCATCGGTCCAGAGCTCAGGATTCTGCGCGATGTACTCGCGAAAGAGCCGGATCATCGACTCGGTATGAAGCGTCTCGTCGTTGATCGACCAGGCGATGATCTGCCCCATGCCGCGCATGGTGCCGTTGCGCGTGAAGTTGAGCAGCATCACGAAGCTCGAAAAAAGCTGCATGCCCTCGGTAAAGCCCGAAAAGGCCGCCATCTTGGCCGCAATGCTTTCGTTCTCGTTGAGGCGCAGCCCGTGGAAGTAGTCGTGCTTGTCGGCCATCGCCTGATACTGCAGGAACTCGTTGTAGATCGCCTCGGGCATGCCGAGCGTCTCGATCAGATGCGAGTATGCGGCAATGTGCACCGCCTCGCGCGCGGCAAAGCTCGAGAGCATCATGCGGATCTCGGGCTGCGCGAACGCAGGCAGATACGTGTGCACATAGGCTGAGCTCACGTCGATGTCGCCCTGCGTGAAGAAGCGAAAGACCTTCGTGAGAAAGTCCCGCTCCGAGTCGCTCAGGCGATTTCGCCAGTCCTTGACGTCCTCGACCATCGGCACCTCGGTCCAGAGCCAGTGCATCTGTTCGCTCTGCATGAACGCGTCGTAGGCCCAGGGATAGGCAAAGGGCTTGTAATAGTCGCGCGTTTCGGTCAAAAGCGTGTGTTTTTTCGATTCGTGATTCATTTTGTTTATCTATCCGGGGATCCGAACGAACTTGCGGCATCCCCCTGAAATCTCCATCTCTCTCCGGCGGCCGCTGTCGGAACGTCCGCCGGGGCGATCCCGCGCCGGCTAGCCTTCGCAGGCCAGACACGTGCTGTCTTCGAGCACCTCGCGCATGTTGATGTCTTCCTCGATGCGGCGCCGCTCAAGCGCCACGCCGACGCGGTCAGCCTTGCGCAGCTTGTCGCTGCGGCAGTAGTAAAGGCTCTTCAAGCCCTTCTTCCAGGCAAGGAAGTGACAGGCATGCAGATACGGAATCGAGACGTCGGCCGCAAAGAAGAGGTTCACCGACTGGCCCTGGTCGATATAGGGTTGGCGGTCGGCCGCAAGTTCAATGATCCAGCGCTGATTCAGCTCCTGCGCGGTCTTGAAGACGTCGCGCGTAGCGCGGGGAATGGCCTCGATATGCTGCACGCTGCCGTCGTGGGCGATGATGTCGGCCCACACTTCATCGGTGTTCATGTGCAGGCGCTCAAGTTCCTCAACGAGGTAGCGGTTCTTGACGATGTGCGCACCCGAAATCGTATCCTGACGATAGACGTTGGCGCGGCGCGGCTCGATCGAGGGGCTCGTGTTGCCGCAGATCAGACTTGAGGAGGCATTGGGCGCCACGGCGTTCCAGTGCGAGAAGCGCCGTTCGACGCCTGCGGCCTTGGCGTCCGGGCAGGCGCCGCGAATCTTGCACAGACGGGCGTCAGCCGCCGCGCAACACTTTTGAATGTGCGCAAAGATCTGCTTGTTCAAAGCCTTGGCCATGGCGCAGTCGAAGGGAATGCCCTTCTTCTGGAAATAGGCGTGCAGTCCCATGGCGCCGAGTCCCACCGAACGCTCACGCTCGGCCGAACGACGGGCGCGCACGATCGTCTCGGGCGCATGGTCGATGAAGTACTGTAGCACGTTGTCAAGAAACTCCATCGCATCATTGATGAAGTTCGGATCATCCTTCCACTCGTCGAAGTGTTCCAGATTCACCGAACTCAGACAGCAGACTGCGGTTCGGTCCGCGTTCGTTGGCAGAAAGATTTCCGTGCACAGGTTCGAGCCGTTGATCTTCAGGCCCTGGGCCTTGAGCCAAGAAGGAAGCACACGGTTGGCTGTATCCGTAAAGACGAGGTAGGGCTCGCCCGTCTGCATACGCAGCTCGAGAATTCGCTGCCAGATGTCGCGGGCGCTTGCCACCTCCACGACCTTGCCGGTGTGCGGATCGATCAGCGGCCAGGAATCGTCGGCGTCGCGGTCAAGCATGCTCTGCTCAATCTTGCGCATGAATGCGTCGCTCACGTTGATGCCGTGATGCAGATTGAGCGTGCGCATGTTCTGATCACCCGTGGGCTTTCTCATCTCGATGAACTGGATGATGTCAGGGTGACTGATGTCGAGAAACGCAGCGTACGAGCCGCGGCGCGTCGTCCCCTGACGGTACGCCAGACAGGCCGCGTCATAAACCTTGAGGTGCGGCATCACGCCCACGCTTTTTTCATCGGCGCTGCGAATGCCCAGATGAATGCCGACGCCGCCGCCGAGCATGGAAAGGCAGTTCACCTCGGTGAGAGTCTGCAGCAGGCCCCCGGCGCTGTCCTGCATATAGGAAAGAAAGCAACTCACGGGCAGTCCGCGCTTCATGCGCCCGAAGGAGAGCACGGGCGTTGAAAACGACAGCCACTGCTTGCTCGCGTAGTCGTAGATGCGCTGTGCGTGCGCATCGTCGGTCGCAAAAGTCTGCGCGACAAAGGCAAGCCGCTCCTGCGGGCTTTTTTCATCCTCGCGCATGTAGCTCTCGCGCAGACGCACCATCCCGAGCTCGTCAAAGAGCGCGTCCCGGGACAAATCAATTTTCACGGTCATAGTCAAAGCAGGGAAGGAACAATATTTTGTGCAAAGTCCCGAGATAATACACAAGCCATAGTGCCTCTGTCAGCCGTCGACCGACGGATTGACACCCTACTTTCGGAGAAGAGGAGCGCAAAATCAGTCCCCGCCCCTGCCTGATAGTGCAGGTAAAAAATAGGGGTTCCCGCCGTACACCGCCTTTTCAGGGCAGTGAGCGAGACGTGGATCATCCCGCCGCAGCAACTCAACCTCACCAACCGCTCCCGTTATGGCCGGATTTCATAAAGCAACTCCCCCTTCTGCATGCAAGTCCGCCGCCAGCGCCTGCAACTGTATGGGGAACGACCGCCGAGAAGCCGCCGGTCAAGGACATCGACATTGTCGCCTCAACCGAATCAACAAGTCTGCCATCGACATGGTCTATGCCCTGTCCAAAAAGGAGCGCCACACTCTGGTCGAGTGCATTGAGTCACGAAGCGGACTGCGGCAGCGTTCCTGCACTTGAGAACTCGACATGGGCACCGATCAGCATGATCTGACTGAAATCAGACGCGATCAAACGGGGTAGTCTTTCCCCGCCCCAATAATGCTGCAGACTCTGGCTCAAAGCGGAAGCTCATCAAATGCTGAGCGACTCAGCAATCACGCATGATCGAAACCGTTCCCTTGCGCAAAGCCTCGGGCCGCGCGCAAAATCTGTGACTCAAGGTCTTCGGCCATGCAGGAGCGAATCCCGCACAACAACATCCGCGCAGCGTCTTCCCTCTCAGGGAAGCGGCACGGTGCCGAACCAACCGTTGTTACTACTTTCAGGAGTCTGAAGATGCGTTTTGCCAAAGCTGGTTTTGCCGCCATCATGACGGCCGTTCTCTCGATCAACGTCGCCTGTGCTCTCGAACCCGTTGATCCCCAGCCCGCCACGCCGCTCACCTACTCCAACCCGGCCTACCACAAGGTAACGCCGGACGTTGCCAAGAAGATGATGGAGGAAGGCGCCGTGCTGATCGACGTTCGCAACCCCGAGGAATTTGCCTCGGGTCACGTCAAGGGCGCCGTCACCGTACCGCATGAGAAGTTCAAGGTCGGCATGCGTCTTGCA
>USAL01000123.1 GCA_900552545.1 uncultured Sutterella sp.
GCTTTCGATCGTGACGGCGATGGCGTAGAAGCTCTTGTTGAAGTAGAGCTCCAGGGCCGAGTCTGCGCGCGAACCCGCGGCCTTCGTCGCCCAGTCGTCGGGAATGACCATGAGGGCGTAGATGTCGCTAGCAGCCATTGCGCGCTGGGCGGCGGCCGTTGAGTCAAAGTTGACGAAGTCAATCGAGGGAATCGAGGAAAGGGTCTGCACGAGCTCGCGGCTTTCGGCGGAGTGGTCAAGGTCGACCACGCCCACGGGAAGCGCGCGCATGAGCCCTGCGGCAAAGATCGCCGCCAGAATCACACACCAGAAAAGGGGCGAGAGCACGCCCGAGATGAAAAGCGCCCGGTGGCGCGCCGCAAGACGTACTTCGTCGGCGGCGGCGCGAAGAAATTCTGAAAAGCTCTGTGCAAGATCGGCCATGATGCTGCGGCAGGGGGGGGCGTGTTCCTGAAGTTCTGTCGGGCTCTTGTCGGCGATTCCCGGGATGCCTTATCGAGCGTTCTCGCGCGGCACGAGCACCGTCATGCCGGGTCTCAGGTCCTCAAGGGGCTTCACGGGGCGTGCGCGGACTTCAAAGGTGCGCACGTCGTAGCCCGAGGACTGGCGCGTCGAGCGCCAGGTGGCGTAGTCGGCGCGCGGGCTGATCCAGTAGACGGAAAGGTCGACCGCCTTCATGCCGAGCGCCGGGATGTCGGCCTTCATCGTGGCGCCCACCGTGATGCCCGCGAGCTCGTCCTCGCGGATGTTGAAGGCAACCCACTTGTCGTTGTGGTCGATGAGCGTAAAGAGGGGAAACCCCGACGGCGTAACTTCACCCGCGTGCAGCACGACGCGCGAGACTTCGCCGTCGCGCGGCGCACGAACGCGAGCCTCTTCCGTGAGGCTTTGCACCTCGGCTACGCCCTGGCTTGCCTGATCGGCAAGCGCCTGGGCGGCGCGCTTTTCATCGGTGCGCGCGCCTTTCACAGCCATCTCGTACTGGCTCTTGGCGGCAAGCGTGACGTTGACGGCGTTCTTCAGGGCCGCACGGGCCTCGTCGTGCTTTTGCGCCGAGACGAGCCCTTCCTTAAAGAGCGAATCCACGCGGCTGAAGGTCTTCTGCGCGAGCGTCTGGCCCGCCAACGCACGGTCGTACTGCGCCTTGGCCGCGTCGATCTGCTCGCTTCGAACGCCTTCTTCAACGAGCCGCAGACGTGCTTGCGCGGCTTCCTGCTGCGCCTGCACCTGGCCCAACTTTGCCGAAAGCTCGGGAATGCTGATTTCGGCGAGCAACTCTCCAGCCTTCACGCGGTCGCCTTCGCGCACGTAGACCTTCTCGATGCGTCCGGGGATCTTGGGGGCGACATCGATCACGCGGGCCTCGGCCTGACCCTGCAGCGGCGGTACCGGGGGATTGGCGGCCTTCCAAAGACCAAAGCCGATGACGCCCGCGGCAGCAAGAACGAAGACCGCGGCAAGCGCCTTGAGGGGGAATTTGTTGTTGTTTTCAGTCATGGTGTTCAACGTTCAAGAATGTTGTCGCTGCGTCCGATCGAGGACTCGAATTCATGCATGGTGCCGGCGAGCCCATTTAAAGCCGCCCAGGCGGCCACGAACCGGTAGGCCGCCACGCGCCGGGCGATCTGCGCGGCTAAAAGCTTGTTGCGGGCGTCGTTGACGTCGGCGGCGGCCGACAGCCCTGCGGCAAAGCTCTTTTCGCGCAGCCGCAGGTTTTCCTGCGCAAGCGCAAGCGTCGAGTCCGTGAGGCGGTACTGTTCGCGCGCCTGTTCGCTGCGAAGCCATGCGGTTTCCACGGCCGTCGTGAGCTTGTTGACGGCTTCGCTACGGGCGGCCTGAGCCTTCGTGACAAGCGAGCGCGCCGCGGCGATGCTCTCGTTGCGGTCCTTGTTGTCCCAGAGCGTGAAGCGAACGCCGACGCCGGCGATCCAGTCAGGCTCGGTAATCGAGAGGTAGTGCTTGATGAGGTTTCCAGTGGCAAACGCATAGACCTGCGGGTGCCAGGCGGCCTTGGCGGCGATGACGCCCTGATCGGCCTGACGGCGCTTGGCGTCGATTGTCTGAAGCAGCGGGCTGAACGCCAACGCCTTGTCGACCCAGTCGGCGGCGCTCCCGATGTCGCCCGTCACCACGAAGAGGGGATTGGCAAGCGTGCCGATGGTCTCCTCCCGAAGAAGGCCGGAGAGCTCGCGCTCGGCGACCGTGCAGTCGGTCTGCGCCGAGAGCAACTCGCGCCGCGCGGCGTCGCGGTTGACTTCAACCGTCATGCGCTCGAGCTTGCTGATGGTGCCCGCCTTTTCGTAGGCGCGCGCCTTCTTGACCTCGAACTCCTGCTGAGCGAGCGTTGCCTCTCGCAGGTTCACGATCGAGCGCGCAAGCTGCACGGCAAAGTACTTTTGCGCAAGCGTCGTGTCGAGCTCATCGCGCACGACCTGCGTGTGGGCGCGGCTTTCGGAAACGGCTTCCTGCGCCGCCGTCACCTTGGCCGTGATGGCGCCGCCCGTATAAAGCGGCATTTCAAGGCTCAAGGCCGCACGAGGGCCGTCGAGATCGTCGCGGTAGCCGAAGCTTGTTTCGCCCAGATTGCCGACGAGGCCCGCCAACTGGGGCGGGAGCATCGAGCCCATGTTGATCGGTCCGATCTCAACGGACTTGCTGCCCCAGACCTGTTTGGCGTCAAGGACGACCTTGGGGCCGTGCAGGCTCTTGGCGCTGGCGGCCTCGTGCTGGCGGCGGTTGGTTTCGGCGTCTTCGGCCTTGACCGAGTCGGCGCGTGCGTGTGCAAGCGCCCGGGCGGCGGAAAAGTCGAGCGGCGCGGTTGTCTGCTGAACTTCGCCGGCGACGGCTAGGCTCGCCGCGGCGCAGAAAATAGTCAAAGCAAGCAGGCGGATTCTCATGAAGTTCTGGCTATCCAAAGTCCCGCAACAGCGGCTTTCTGCAAGTGCAATTCGTCAAAAAGGCCAAAAGCGGGAACAGTTCTGTACAATCCCGATTCTAAAGCGCGCCCGAGTGACGAAATTGGTAGACGTAGCGGACTTAAAATCCGCAGCCGCAAGGTGTACGGGTTCGACCCCCGTCTCGGGCACCACTCCCACCTGATTTCCCGCGCTTTTTCAGCTCTCCCCGTCCTCTCTTCATCCCCATCCCATCGTTCAAGCAAAGCCAAAGGCCGTCCTTTGGGATCAAGGACTTGCCGGGGATTGGGCGCATGAAAGCTTTCCAGCGAACTCCCTTTCTTGAAGACCGTCCCCGGCTCTTCGACATGCTTTTTGTGTCGATGCTGGAAAAAGGCACCGTTCGTCGGCGGCTGGCGTCGTCACCCTCGTGAGCCGTCCGGTCGGGGCGCACGTGCGCCGGTTCGTTGGCCGGTTCGTTGGCCGGTTCGTTGCGCCGGTGTCAGCGCAGGATCCAAAACCGCCAGAAAAGCAAACCCCGAGGACGGATGCCGACGGGGCTTTCGATGTCGCTGCGGGCGATTGCTGGTGATTTCAATTTGACCTTCGCCGAGGCTAGTTCGTCAAAGCCTCTGGACCTTGGCCCGATAAGCGAAATGCTCAGAGCAGGAGATAGCGTGAGCTCTAGCACATGAAGGAGGCAATACAAATCAAAAGGAAGGTTGAGAGCTTTGTTTTCGTTGGTGAAAGTGACTCAATCAACTGACGGCGAGTGAGTCAAAGCCCTCGACGGTTGTCAATAAATAGCCCGCCACGTGCGGAAATTCCGCAGCCGAAGGACGGGCTATCGGCCCCCCGAAGGATTGCGGTAGATAACAACCGGCTATTAACTCCCACCGAGAGTGGCCATTCGGGCTACACGACAACTGTAGGGGAATTGCTCGGAGGAGTGGTTTCCGTTTTTCTACGTGTCGTGCGTTTGATTTTCGTTTTGGTCGTGGGATGACCCGTGTTAGGGGTTCCGATTATCCCATAGACACAAAATTTCTGACGCTCTCATAAAAACAGAAAAGCCGTCACTGGCGCGTAACTTTTCGCAACTCTCGACGGCTTCCCCAGAGGGAAACCCCTCTGGGAAGAATTTTACCATCAACCTAGAGGTAACACCAAAAGGATCAGCCGAAAGCCTCCAAGTTCAAGGAGAAGGTGGCGCATTTAATCCGTCGCAGAATCGCATCACGCTCACGCCAAAAGCCGACATCACTATGTTCTCGTACGAGATGAGGTATTGATATTTGAACTCACAGCTTCAAGTCTTGCAATTCGATAGGAGTGATAAGAACTTGATTTTCTATTGTCGTGCTAAGTAGATTGGAATTGCAATGGCTTTCGCGACACACCCCATAGGAACAGATGTTAAACGCCTACCGTCCTGCGGAAACAGGAAGCCAAATCCCCATAAATTGGATTTTGTGAATATCGGTCCCATTAGTTATATTTTTCACGGAAAAGTTTATGTTTCTTTTGTTTTTTATATTTTTAGATACTTAGAAATCGATAGTGGTTATCAAGTAGTAGGCTGAATCGAATGGATTGTTAGGCACAAAAAACTTGCTACAGTTGAGGCTATGCATTATGAATGTAGCATGAGTGCTTGTGTTTTGAATTCGTGCGTGTGTTGCAATGAAGGGGGTGAAGGGCGGTCTTTCTTTTTGTATGAGCTTGCACAACTTTTGGTCATGTTCTACTATATGGCTGTATGAAAAATCAAACTTTTTGTGTAAATACTACCTTTCCGGTAGAGGGTTTTTCAGATCAATATCCTATAATGAACAGAAAAAAATGAGTGCTCTTCTGCCCCCCCCCCCGCAAATTTTCATCCCACTCTTCTGTCATCTCTTAGTACACTGGCTAGAGGCGATGCGAAATTCCGATCAGAACGGAAGTTGCTGCGCTGTTCGCGCTTGATGGCATTGGGTGTGTCGCTGACTGTTCTGGCCGCCGGAGCAGAAACAATCAAAGTATCAGCCGACAGTACGTACGGACAAGATATCGAAGCGACAGATAATACAATCTCCATCGAAAATAATGGAAAAATTATCAATAATAAAATTATTCTCGAAGGAGGAAGCTTTAAGAATACTGGACTTATCCAAACAAAAACGCTTGAGTTGAAAGTTAACTCCTCTGATACAAAACTTGCCGGAACAATTGTCGCTGATGATTTTAAATTCTACGGTGCAGGCAACACGACATACCAAAGTTTTACCGGAGAGGCCATCATAGCAAACTCGTTGTCGATCATAAGTTCTGCTTCGGGTCGAGCTGGCCTCAGAGTGACCAAATCATCGCAACTTGCTGGTGTCGGGGAAGTTTATATCGAGTCTAATGGGCAGAGATCAGGGTTGTTTCTCGACCATG
>USAL01000124.1 GCA_900552545.1 uncultured Sutterella sp.
AGGCGCGTTAGACGCAATTAGTAGGCGATGCCGGCAAGCGTTTGCACACCGGTCGCTCCCGCAATGACCAAGTAGCCACTGATATGCGTCTATACATGCGCGAAGAAATTGACACGATCACTGATTTGGTCGGTCAGCTTCAAGAAGTGCTTGTCCATTTAGCCGCCAAAGAAACGGACACCATCATGCCGGGCTTCACTCACATGCAGGTTGCTCAGCCCGTCACGCTTGGCCACCATCTGCTTGCCTACGTGGAAATGTTTGAACGCGACAGATCGCGTTTGAGCGACCTTCGCCGCCGTGTCAATCAGTCTCCGTTGGGCGCTGCCGCCCTTGCCGGCACCACCTACCCGATCAACCGCGAGCGCAGCGCCGAGCTCCTTGGCTTTGAAGCCGTCTGCCAGAACTCGCTTGACGCCGTGAGCGACCGCGACTTCGGCATCGAATTCACCTCGGCCGCAAGCCTCGTGATGATTCACATCTCGCGCCTTTCCGAAGAGCTCGTCTACTGGATGAGCCAGCGCTTCAACTTCATCCAGCTGCCGGATCGCTTCACCACGGGCTCCTCGATCATGCCCCAGAAGAAGAATCCGGACGTCCCCGAGACCGCCCGCGGCAAGTGCTCGCGCGTGGTGGGCGACCTGATGACCATGACGATGCTCATGAAGGGGCTGCCCCTTGCCTACAACAAGGATCTGCAGGAAGACAAGGAACCGGTGTTCGACGCGATCGACACGGTCAAGGACACGCTGCGCGCCTTCATCGAGATGATGGCGGGCGTCGTCGCCAACCGCGCCGAACTGCGCAAGGCCGCCGCCGCGGGCTATCCCACGGCGACCGACCTCGCCGACTACCTCGCCCGCCACGGCGTGCCCTTTAGAACCGCGCACGACATCGTGGGCCGCGTGGTGCGTCTTGCAAGCGAACGCGGCTGCGACATCGCCGAGCTGCCGCTCGCCGAGCTCAAGAGCTTCAGCGACGTGATCGGCGAAGACGTCTACGCCGTGCTCACGCTCGAAGGCTCGGTCTCCGCGCGCAACCACGTGGGCGGCACCGCCCCCGAGCAGGTGCTCAACCAGGTCAAGCGCTGGGAGTCGATCTTCGCGCAGCGCGAGGTTGAAGAGCGCGTGAAGAAGGAAGCCGAGGCCGCCCGCAAGGCCGCCGCTGGCTAAGCCCTTTCGCGACAAACCGATCCCAAACTGCAAAGCGCCTCCTTGAAGAAAGTGAGGCGCTTTGTTTTTGGTCGCTTTTTGGTCGCCGCCATTGGGAGCGAACAACGAAGAATTCCTTCGTTGCTGCCTATTTACTCAAGTTCCCCGTCTTCGACGATCCGTTTGAAGAACCGCGCACGAAAAAAGCGGCAGGCCTTGAAGCACTGCCGCTTTTTTCATGCGCGGGCAATCGCCGCGGTGGTCTTTGGAACTTGTCAGAAATCCTGAGTAGTTGCCGACTCAAGGAGTTCCTCATCTTCAAAGATGATCGCGTTTTGATAGTCGTCGAAACGATGGTCTTTAGAAGATGTGCGACAGGCCGCTTAAGCCCGCGCCGAGAATATTGAGACCAAAGATGATGCGGTACCACCCGAAGATTCTGAAGTCGTTCTTGGAGACGTAGCGCAAGAGCCAGCGCACCACGACGATGGCCGACAGGAAGCTCACCACGAAGCCCACGCCGATGCCCGGAAGGTTGTCCAGGGAAAGGATGTCGCGCGACTTGTAGAGGTCGTAGACCGTGGCGCCGAAGATGGTCGGGATGGCCAGAAAGAACGAGAACTCGGTTGCAGCCGTACGAGAGAGACCGAGCACCAGAGCGCCGATGATGGTCGCGCCCGAGCGCGACGTGCCGGGAATGAGCGCAAAGCACTGCATGCAGCCCACGCCCAGGGCGTCCTTCCAGGTCATGTCGTCGATCGTCGCCACGCGCGGGGGCGTGCCGCGCCGCTCGTTGTAGCGCTCAACGAGCAGAATGATCACGCCGCCCACGACAAGGGCCGTCGCCACCGTGAAGGCGTTGAAGAAATGGCTCTTGATGTAGGAGGAGAGGAGCACCCCCATCACGGCCGCGGGCAGAAACGCCACGACGGTATTGACCGCCAACCGCTGGGCGGCCCCGGGCTTGAAGAGATTGCACAGAATCCCGATGATGCGCGCGCGGTAGTGCCAGCAGACGGCCACGATCGCGCCCGCCTGAATGGCCACGTAGAAGGTCTCGGCCTCAGGGCTGTTGAAGTCGAGCATGTGGCCGGCCAGGATAAGGTGGCCGGTCGAGCTCACGGGAAGAAATTCGGTAAGTCCCTCGACGATGCCGAGGACGACGGTCTTGATGAAGTACAAAAGATCCATGTCAAAGAACGTTTGGTGGGTCTTTAAAAAATTCGCTTGAATCGAAAGGGCGAAGGAGGCTAAAAAGGCCGTGGTGGGTTTATATCAGCTTCGGGCACGGGTTTCCTGAGCTTATTGTCCCTTTTGTCCTTTTTCACCATGCGCCGCATCCTGGGACTCCACGCGGGCCGCGTGGTAGTGCGCGCGGCGCACTTCAGGCTTCTGCTCCTTACCCTCCTCGGTCGTTTCAGAAGTCGAGGCAAGGCTCTTCACCGGCGTCGCAAGCACCTTGTCGATGCGCCGGCCGTCCATGTCGGCCACCTCAAGCTCCCAACCCTCCCAGGTCACCTTGTCGCCCGTGCGCGGCAGCCGCTGCAGCAGAAGCATCATCATGCCCGAGAGCGTGTTGTAGCGCCCGAGCTCTTCTTCGGGAACTTCCTTTAAGCCCAGGCAGTCCTTGAGCTCGGGAATCGGGATGATGCCGTCAAGGTACCACGAGCCGTCGCCGCGGGAGACGGCCGAGGCTTCTTCGTTGGCTTCGGGCTTGAATTCGCCAGCGATCGCCTCAAGCAGATCGCGCGGGGTCACGAGGCCCACGACTTCGCCGAATTCGTCGACGACAAGCGCCAGAGGCGTCGTCGTGTTCTTGAACTGCTCAAGCAACTCCATGCCGCTCAACGACTCGGGCACGTAGATCACGGGCTGAAGGTTGCGCATGAAGTTGGGCTTGCCGTTTTCGACAATCTGCTGCAGAAGCGAGCGCGTCGTGCAGATGCCCTTGATGTCGGAAAGCGACCCGCTTGCGACCACAAGCCGCGAGCGGTTCGAGGTGAGCACCTTCTTGAAGTTCTCCTCGCGCGAGTCCTCAAGATCGATCCACTCGATGTCGCTGCGAGGCGTCATCAGCGACCCCACCTGACGGTCGTCGAGTCGAAAGACGTTGCGCACCATGTCGCGCTCGCTTTCTTCGATGACGCCCGTCTCGCTTCCTTCCTGGATCATGGCATGGATTTCCTCTTCGGTCACGCCCGATCCCTTGTCCTGATCAAGATGCAGAACCTTGAGGATCAGTTCGGTCGAGGACGACAGAAGCTTCACGAACGGGCTCATCAGAAGGCTCAGGGCGCTCAAGGTGCGAGAGACGAGGCACGCCAATGTCTCGGGGCTGCCCTGCCCCAGGCGCTTGGGAACCAATTCGCCCAGCACGATCGAGAAGTAGGTCACGAACACCACGACCACCACGACGCCGAAGACGCGGGCGGTCTCGGCCGAAACGCCCCAGCCGGTGAGAATCTCGGCCACCGGCCCGGCAAGCGAGGCTTCGCCCACCATACCCGAGAGAATGCCGATCGAGGTGATGCCCACCTGAATCGTCGAGAGCGCCCAGTTGGGGTCGTCCTGCAGCTTGATCGCCTTGTCGGCGCCCTTGTTGCCGTCTTCGCTCAAGACCTGCAGCTTTGCCCTGCGGCTCGTGACGAGCGCGATTTCGCTCATGGAAAAAACGCCGTTCAGGCAAATCAGGCAAAACAGCAGAAGTACATCAAGCCAGCTACTCATGACAGTCGTCAGAATCCGTCAGAAAAAACAAAAGATGAGAAAAAGCGCGGTGTTCCGTCCCAACGGAATCGCCGCGCGTCATAGGCTTAAGCAGTCTTAGAAAAGCTTCATTCCCGGGGGCAGCGGCATGCCGGCCGTCGCCTGGCGCATCTTGGCCTGGGTCGTTTCCTCGACCTTGTGCGCAGCGTCGTTCAAGGCCGCTGCCACGAGGTCTTCGAGCATCTCCTTGTCGTCGGGTTCGCCCGTGAGCAGGCTCGGGTCGATCTCCACCTTGCGGGCCTCGTGCTTGCAGGTCATCGTGATCTTGACAAGCCCCGCGCCGGACTCGCCGACCACTTCCAGATTGCCGAGCTCGGCCTGGATGCGCTCAACGTTCTTCTGCATTTTCTGCGCCTGAGCGAGCAGGCCCTGAAGATTTCCTCTCATGAGAGTTGTTCCTTTCCTTTTTCCTGATTGGGTTCGACCGACGTCTCGTCAACCGTCCCGTTAAAAACTTCCAAGCATTTTTGCACAAACGGATCGCTCTTGAAGGCTTCGATCATCGCAAGCCGCGCGGCGCGCCGCTCGCTTTCCTCAACCACCGAGAGCGTCACAGCGTTGTCGACTTTCTCGTCCTTCGTAAAGCGCACCGCCATCGGATGACCGGCCCCCTTGGCCAGGGCCTCCTCGATCATCTGCACGGTCTCGTGCGGAACCAGGGTGTGCGTTGCGGGACGCAGGAGCACGTGATCGTCCGAGATCTCAAGCACCTCGCTTGAGGCGGCGATCTCGCGGATCAATCCCTGCATTCCGCTAGCGCATACGAGCTTTCGCCAGTCAGACAGCAGAGGCGTCACTTCCACCGCAATGGGCGGCAGGATCTGCGGGCCTCTGCCGGTATGCGCGACTCTGACCGGCGCGTCACTCTCCCCGGCCTTCTCCTCGATCGGGATCGGGCATGTCCTCCCAGGGCGGAGCGGCGACGGCGTCAAGCTCCGCGGGATCGGGCTCGATGAAGACCTCTTCGACAGTGCCGTCCATACGGGCGACAACGCTGGTCTCCATCTTCATGGCCTCGATGGTGGCCAGAACCTGGTTCTCCTTGACGGTCTCGCCCTTCTTGACGCTGATCTTGGACACCATGCCCGGAATCGAAGCGCCCACCTGGCCCTTGTCGTTCAGATCGGCCATGACCACCTTCTTGCCGGTGTCCACCGCCTGCGGGTCGGGAACATCGATCTCACGGCGCATGCCGTTGAGCTCAAACTGCACGGTGCGGGTGCCGTCTTCATTGCGGTCGCCAAGGCCCAGATACTTGATGACAAGCGTCTTACCGTCTTCAATGTTGACCTTGGTGGT
>USAL01000125.1 GCA_900552545.1 uncultured Sutterella sp.
TCAAGTTGATGTCGCCCTCGCGGCCGCCGTGATTGGTGCCGGCAAGCCCGATCTGACCGGTGAGAATCGGCAGCATCGCAATTGCGCGGGCGGTCTCCTCGCCGTTGGCCTGGCGCTGCGGGCCGTAGCCCTGCGCAAAGAAGACGGGCTTGGTCGTTGCCATTTCACGCGCAAGCCGCTCGATGGTTTCGGCGGGCACGCCCGTGATGCGCGAGGCGTATTCGGGGGTCTTGGCGGTCTTGTCTTCGCCAAAGCCCAAGATGTAGCTCTTGTAGTCGCTTCGGGCGGGGGCGCCGGCCGGAAGCGTCTTTTCGTCGTAGCCCACGCAGTAGCGGTCAAGGAAGTCCTGATCGACCAGGTTTTCCTTGATCATCACGTAGGCGAGGCCTTCGACCAGCGCGGCGTCGGTGCCGGGCCGAATCGGTACCCATTCATCCTCCTTGCCGAGGCAGCTGTCGCTGTAGATCGGATCGATGATGATCATGCGCGGCTTCATCTTTGAGCCGCGGGCGCACTCAAGCTCCCAGGCCTGACCTCCGCCCGACTGGCGCGTCACCATCGGGTTGTTGCCGAAAGCGACGTAGAGCTTGGCGTTGCCCACTTCGGTCATCTGGGAGCCGCCGGCGCCGATGCCGAAGGTGTAGGGCAGGGCCGCGTTGATCTGGGCCGACGAGCAGGTGCCGTACTGATTGAGGTAGCCGCCCAGCATGTTGAGCAGGCGCTGCGCGGTGCGCCGCGTGCTCACAAGCTGATAGGAGCCCGAACCGTACTGCAGGTACACGGCCTCGTTGCCGTATTTTTCAATGACGCGCTTGAGGTTGCTCGCCACAAGGTCAAGCGCCTCGTCCCAGCTCACGCGCTCGAACTTGCCTTCGCCGCGCTTGCCCACGCGCTTCATCGGGTACTTGAGCCGATCGGGCGAGTACAGGCGCTGGCGCATCGAGCGCCCGCGCAGGCAGGCGCGCACATGCGGGACTTCAAGCGGCATGGCGGCCGAGTCCTTGCCCGTGTTTTCGGGCTCGATGCGGATTACTTGACCGTTCTTGACGATCGCCTTGAGCGGGCAGCGGCTTCCGCAGTTGACGACGCACGACGTCCAGCGGACGGTCTGCATGTCGTCGATGGCCGCTGCGACGGCGCGTTGGATGGGGGTCATGGAAAAACTCGAAAAAACGCAGCCCGCGGCAAGCGTCTGCAGAAGATTTCGGCGTGTGAGGCCGTAGGAATGTGTCGGGGTCATTCGGGTGTGTGTCGGATGGGGTAAAGGGAGCGCTTTTGTCGCAAGCGACTGTGCGTCCAAGAACGAACAATACCGACTATTGTCGTCTTAAAAAAGAGCCGCGGCAAAGAGAAATTCACTCGCAAAAAGCGAGTCAGAGCGTTCCGGGGGACTCAAGACTTCTTCTTGCGGGCGACCCTGGTGCGTGCAAGCCGCTAAAGAGGGTCTTGAGCGAGTCTCATGACGGATCGGATGGATCGTCTGAAAGACGCGAGCGAAGAAAATCAATGAGTTTTGTGAGCCGCTGATCCGCACCAATGCGCGAGGCAAGAAGAGCGTAGATGCCGATCGTCTGCGCCTGCCAGTCGGGCAGAACGCGCCTGAGCTGGCCTGAGCGCAGTGCGTCTCTGACGGCGACGGCGGGAAGCAGCGCAAAGCCCGCCGAGCGCAGGGCGCTTTGCAGGACGAGATGGGCGTCGGGCAGGACAATCGGTCCGTGCGGCACAAGCGTTGCTCGATGAAGGCCGTTTCTGAGTATCCATTGATCGGGATGTTTCCCCGGAATCATCGCTTCGGAAGGGATGTCGTCCGGGGTACTCGGCGTTCCCCAGCGCGAAAGCGCACCCGGCGCGGCGCATACGAAGCTTTCGGCAGCCCCGAGCCGCACGGCGACGACGCGTTCGGGCGCCGTGTCGGCTACGCAGCAGGCAAGATCGATGCGGTGCTCGATGAGTGACGAGGCCGTGAGGTCGTCAAGGTGCGTAACGAGCTCAAGATGAAGCTTGGGATGCAGTCGCTGAAAGTCTTCAAGCGCCTGCGCAACGAAAAAGGCTGAAAAAGCGGGGCTTGCGGCGACCTTGAGCGATCCCGTCAACTCTTAGGAGGCCGCCTTGAAGTGATCGTAGAGCGCGTCGCACCGGGCAAGGAGCTCCTCGGCTTCGAGCAGAAAATCGCTTCCTGCGGCCGAAAGCGTCACCACGCGCGTCGTGCGGCTTAAAAGCGTCACGCCAAGCCGCGATTCGAGCAGGCGAATCGTGCGCGTCACCGTCGCGCGGGAAATTCCGAGGCTTTCGGCAGCCCGCGTGAAGCTGCCCAGACGCGCAACGCGCTTGAAGACTTCAAGTTCGGTGAGTCGATCCATTGTTGTGTGAGATAAAACAATCTGTTGATTTTCTGGATATTGATCGAACAATGCGGCGATTGTAACCTCTCGACGTTTTCATCAAGAAGGAGCATCGCCCGCCATGCAGCGTCGAACCTTTGTATCTCACCTCGTTTTTGCCGGCGCTGCGGCCGGCTTTACGGGCATTCCCAACGCCCTGGCGCAGGTCGCCGCCAAAGAGGCAGACGTCGCCAACTGGTCCTCGGACACGGTGCGGGAGGCCTTCGGCCGCTTTGCCGCCACGCACCGCATGCCCGAAGCGCTCAACCGTTGGCTCACCGATCCGGCGATTCAGTGCATCAAGCCCTACAAGGTCTTTGACAATGTCTGGAACGTGGGCCTCAAGTGGGTTTCCGCCTATCTCATCGACACCGGCGAGGGCTGGGTGCTCATCGACACCACGCACGAGCCGTTTGTCGCCCACCTCATTGAGAACATTGCCGCGGTCGGCGTTGCGCTCGATGACATTCGCTACGTGCTGATGACGCACGGGCACTTTGACCATGTCGGCGGCTGCTACAAGCTCAAGCCTCTGCTGCGAAACGCCCGCTTTGCCATGAGCGAGCGCGGCTGGGCCGAGGCCTTCGCGGATGCAAAGGCTTCGCAGGGAACCCCGCGGGCCTGGAAAATGATCGACCGTCAGGATCTCGTGATCAAGGATGGCGAGGAACTCAGACTCGGAAACAATGTCTTCAGGAGTCTCGAGACGCCTGGGCACACTTGGGGGACTGTCTCCTACCTCTACGATGTGCTGCGCGAGGGTAGTCGCCACCGTGCGGTGACGGTGGGAGGCCTCGGGCTTAATGCCATTTCCGGTCCCGAGCAGCTTGAAGCCTACATTGAAAGCATGCGCCGACTGGCGTTGCCAGAGTTTGGCGTTGAGGTTGACATGACCGCTCATCCGTTTTCAACGGGGCTTACGGAGCTGATTCCTCAGATCGTTTCGCTCAAGCCCGGCGACAAGCACCCGCTCATCGACCGGCAGGCTTTTCTCAAGCAGCTTGAGGCACTGTCGGCAAACGCCCGGGAAACGCTCGAAAGGACGTCCCGTCGCAGCTAACGCGTCCGCTGAAAATTTCTTTTCCCGTCTGTTTCAAGGCATCGACAGCTTTTGAACGGGCGGGAATTTTTTGTCTTCAAATGCGCCGTCGAAATCGAGCGGGGAAGGTGCGGGGATGGAAGAAAAGAAGAGAGAAGGAGGAAAGGAAGAGAAAGATGAAAATCCGGCGCGAAAAAAATTCGAGCGCGGATAAAAGGAAACCCCTTGCAACCTTTGTATTGCAAGGGGTTGTACGGTGGCGGAGTGGACGGGACTCGAACCCGCGACCCTCGACGTGACAGGCCGATATTCTAACCAACTGAACTACCACTCCGTGACTCAAAAACCGTTTGGTTCTTTTCGTCTGAAACTCGCATTCTACAGGTTTTTTCAGGTTTTGCAAGAGCGTTGCTGCTTTTGCGAACCTCACTGCATCAGCGAGAAAGCGCATTTTACAGAGAAAATCGTGCGTGTAAAGGGGTAAATGAAAAATTTTTCGATGGGTTTAAAAATTCCAAGAAAAATCAATGATGCGACTTTCTTGATGGTGCGTCCCGACAAGGATTCACGAAGCGAAATTTCAGGGTCGTCGACCCGACGATGCTTTTAAAGCTTCGAACCGGCCTCAGGAAGGTGCTCGTCAAGGTGATTGGCAAGGCGCTTGTCCGCCCCCGGATGAAAAAGGGCGCCCCGAAAAACCGGAGCGCCCGCGGCCTGCCGGAGGCTTCAAGGAAAGCCTCGCAGCAGACATGGGAGCGTAGAAAACGCCGTGAAGATTGAAAAAAACTTGAAAAGGCGTCGATCACGCGAGATGGTCGTAACCCGGCACGTCGACCACCTGGCCGATGCCGTAGAAGTGGCCGCCCGCCACGTAGTGCACGGTGCTCAGCGACTTGTCGGCCTTCTCAAAGAGCCAGTGGCGGCCGGCGAAGACGCGGGGATCGGCCCAGGCGGCGACGGCTTCGCCGATGAAGAGGTCGTAGGCCTTGGCGATGTGCTCCTCGGGCAGGGTCTTGAAGACGCAGTAGCAGGCGCAGCCTTCGACGAAGGGCATGTCGTAGCCCGGCATCTTGAAGAACTTTGCGCCGCTCTTGGCCAACTTGTCGTCGATGTCGTTGCGGCTGACCGATCCCAGATAGAGCACGTCCCTGACGATCGACATCGTGGGAAGCGCAAGCGCAAACATGCCGCTTTTCTCTATGAGCGGACGCGTGTAGTGGTGCGAGTCGATGCAGGCCGTCACGCGGCTCGGAACGATGTTGAGCGGGCACACCCAGGTGGCGGGCATGATGTCCTCCTGGCCGTTATAGGCGGCCGAGACGAGCGAGGTGCCGCCGACATTGAAGAGCCGGTACACGTACTGAAGATCAACGGGAATGAGTTGAGGCATGGTGAGTGCTCCTTCAAGGGAAGTAGTAAGCGGTCGGTTGAGCTTGAAGCGCCTGCGGGCGCTTCGAGGAGCCGGCAGTCTTTGAAAAAATGTGCTGATCGGGTTTTTGTGGTTTGCGAGAAAGCCTCTATGTCGAGTGTTTTTGCGCCGTGCTCTTTTGAGCAAGCGACTCGAAAAGCGCGATCACCGGGTCGGCGGCCTTTGCAAGCGAGGTCAGTGCAAGTCCGTCGCGCGCCTGTATCGACATGCCCTCAAGAAAGATGTTGAGCATGTCGGCAAGCCCCTCAATGTCAAGGCTCGAGGCGAGCTCTCCCTCGCGCACGGCGCGCGCAAGGCGTCTCGCGAAGAAGTCGCGGGTGGCGCGGCGAAGG
>USAL01000126.1 GCA_900552545.1 uncultured Sutterella sp.
AGGACGTCGCGTAGGCCGCGACCTCCGGCCACGGGTCCACTATCTTTCTGGGTGTTGCCGTCTCCTTGAAGGCGACCTGGCTGGCTGTTCTCGCGGTGGTCGGCGCCTTTCTCGTGAGCTACTGGCTTGCGGGCCTCTACGGCATCGCCATCGCCGCGACCTCCATGCTTACGATGGCGGGCATCGTCGTTGCGCTTGACGCCTACGGTCCCATCACCGACACCGCGGGCGGCATCGCTGAAATGAGCGAGCTCGACGAAAAGGTGCGCGCCGTGACCGATCCCCTTGACGCCGTGGGCAACACCACCAAGGCCGTCACCAAGGGCTACGCCATCGGCTCTGCGGGTCTTGCCGCACTCGTGCTCTTTGCCGACTACACGCACGCTCTGAAGCAGACCTTCAACATCGACTTCACCTTTGACCTCTCCAACCCGAGCGTCATTGCCGGCCTCATCATCGGCGGTCTGATCCCCTACCTCTTCGGCGCCATGGCCATGGAAGCCGTCGGCCGCGCCGCGGGCAGCGTCGTGCATGAAGTGCGCCGCCAGTTCAAGGAGATCAAGGGCATCATGGAAGGCAAGGCCAAGCCCGACTACTCCAAGGCCGTGGGCATGCTCACGGGCGCAGCCATCAAGGAAATGATCGTTCCCTCGATCCTTCCCGTGATCGTGCCGATCCTCGTGGGGCTCATCCTTGGTCCGCAGGCTCTGGGCGGCGTGCTGATGGGCACCATCGTCACCGGCCTTTTCGTGGCCATCGCGATGACCACCGGCGGCGGCGCCTGGGACAATGCCAAGAAGTACATTGAAGACGGTCACTTCGGCGGCAAGGGCAGCGATTCGCACAAGGCGGCCGTCACGGGCGACACCGTGGGCGACCCTTACAAGGACACCGCCGGCCCCGCCGTCAACCCGCTCATCAAGATCATCAACATCGTGGCGCTTCTGATCGTGCCGCTGCTCTAATGACCTCTGATTGACGAGCCCCGAAGAATTTTCAAAGGGGCTCATCAAGGCCGCAGCCCTTCCGGTTTTTCCGGGGCCTGCGGCCTTTCTTTTGGGCGCCTCGGGATTTGTTCCTTCCTCCGAAAGAATGACCTCTGGATCGCACGGCGCAGGCACGCCGTTTGCGCAGCCTTTCTCCACTACAATGTAGCGGCAGCCTTTTTCGGAGAGGGCCTGGTTTTCAGGCAACGTCCCTCAAAAAAGTGCACCTGTCAAACGTCTGCATCCGCCAAGCGCGCCACTTTTTTTGCGCCGCTTTGCGGCATGCCGATTTTTTCTTTTTCGGAGAATCCAAGCCGTGAATTTGCTGCGCCCCTCGCGCGCCGTCCTGCGCACATCGCTTCTCGTTGCCGCCGTCACCGGCGCCGCACTGGTTCTCAACGGCTGCTCCTCGCCTGCTCCGCAGCTGCAGCCCAAGGCCGACTACAAGGAATTCACCGACATCACCTGGAAGCCCGAAACCACGGCCCGCGCGCCGATGCGAAGCGTTGAGGTCGAAGTTGACCCCGTGGCAGCCCTGACCGAAGGCATCTACGCCTTCTACGACAACAACCGCAGCTTCCTGCAGATTCAGCCCGCGGGCGCAGGCCTCTGGGACGTCTCGGAAATGATTGAAGCCGCGGGCGAGCGCACCTTCAGCTGGGGCGCGGGCGCGGCAACCCTTTATCGCGCCGGCGCCGCCGTTCCCAACAGCGGCCGCATGACGGTCGAGCAGTTGGCCGACGGCCGCGTGCTGCTGAGGAACGCGGGCGAAGCGCCCTTTAATCTCGCAATTGCCCTTCGCGCCTTCGATATCTCCGGAAAGCCCATCCGTCAGCTTCTGCGCAACAACAACAACCAGCCCGATGAGCTTGCCTGGTTCATGAAGGAGGACGCCCGGTTCCCGTCCGGTTCTCGCGCCTACCTCACGACCTATTGGCTGGGCGACGATGAAATCGTGCAGCCCTCCTCGAGCGCCTTTACGGGCGCCGCGAGCCTGGAGCGCCTGGTCGCCCAGTTCTCCAAGAAAAATCCGTTTTGCCTCTCGTACGTGAACCACATCGCGGCCCAGCCCTACGGCGTCGTCTTTGATGCGCCGCAGGCATCAAGGACGAGAAACGCGCGCCGTCAGCGCCTTCAGAAGCTTCCTGAGACCGGAACGTATTCGTTGGTGGGCGTCAACCGCAGCATCTTCTGCGAGCCCAACGCAACCGCCCCGCAGGCCTCCGGCACCTGGCGCATCCGCACCATCCAGGGCACCCGCGTGCTTGAGCTTCTGCCCGATGCAGGGGTCGCGAGTTCCGACATGGGCGTTCAGCCCGTCAACAGCAGCGCCATCACCGTGGGCTTTGCCGAGGTGATCAAGCCTGCCGCAGCGCAGACCGCAGGCCGCCGCACGGCGAAGGCGCGCTCCACGACGGCCGTGGTGCCCGTGCGCATCGTTGCCAACAACCAGCCCGTGGTCGACTTCCGCTTGAAGTTCAATCCGACGGCGGCCGATGCCGTGAGCAAGGCGATGCTTGAGGCTGAGGCCTCCCGCACGGCCTACACCGCTGGCGAAAAGGCCCGCATCAAGGCCCAGCTTGAAGCCGGCCGCAGGAACGATGCCGCCTCGCCCACCGCAGCCGCGCCTGCCGCTCCCGCAACGAGCGGAACGCAGGTTCAGGGCGATCCCCTGGGTGCGCTTTTGCTGCGCCAGTAACCCCGGCAACCCCGGCATTGGGGCGTCACGCCGCGGAAAAACCGAATTTGCGCCAAAGCCTGACAAGGTCTCCCGCGAGGCCCATCGTCAGGCTTCGGCCTGTGCCTTTTTTGAGCCTTTCAACCTTTTTGGAGACAACGTCATGGCAGCTTCCATTCTTGACGGCAAGGCGCTTGCCGAACGCATCACCGATGAACTGCGCCCGCGCGCCGAGGCCCTCACCAAGGCCGGCCGCAAACCGGGTCTTGCAGTGATCCTCGTGGGCGACGACCCCGCCAGCCAGATCTACGTACGAAACAAGATCCGCGCCTGTGAGAAGGTGGGCATTGAAAGCCTCGAGTACCGCATGCCCAAGGAGACGACGCAGGCCGAGCTCCTCGCGCAGATCGAAGCGCTCAACAACGACGACAAGGTCGACGGCATTCTCGTGCAGCTCCCCTTGCCCGATCAGCTTTCAAGCGACGAGGTGATTGCGGCGATTTCGCCCGCCAAGGACGTCGACGGCTTTCATGTGGCTAGCGCCGGCGCGCTCATGACCGGCCGCCCGGGTTTTCTTCCCTGCACGCCCTACGGCGTGATGAAGATCATCGAATCGGCGGGCTACGACTTAAACGGCAAGCACGCCGTGGTCGTGGGCCGCAGCAACATCGTGGGCAAGCCCCAGGCGATGCTGCTTCTTCGCAAGCACGCCACCGTCACGATTACGCACAGCCGCACGCCCGATCTCGCAGCCTTCCTGCGCCAGGCCGACGTGGTGGTCGCGGCCGTGGGCCGCGCCAAGCTCATCAAGGGCGACATGCTCAAGCCCGGATGCATGGTGATCGACGTCGGCATGAACCGCGATGAGAACGGAAAGCTTTGCGGCGACGTCGACTTTGAGAGCGCCCGCGAGGTCGCCGGGTGGATTACGCCCGTTCCGGGCGGCGTGGGCCCGATGACGATCGCCATGCTGATGACGAACACGATTGAGGCGGCCGAGCGCCACGCCGCCGAGGCCAAGGCAGCCTAAGTTTTCTTATCGCTTCGAAGCCGCTCCCGTTGAGACCTCCCGTCGAGACGCGCGGTTCTTCGAAGGTACCTGTTTTTGTTTGCAGATAAGACACTTCATGACCAATCCCCTGATTGACCAAGCGCGGCTTCTTGACTTTGCCGCGATCAAACCCGAACACGTCACGCCCGCCCTCGACGAGCTTTTGAAGAACGCCCAGGCCGCGTTGGAAAACGCCGCGAAGAACGCCCCCGGCTCGTGGGAAACCACGGTTGAACCACTTGAAGCGGCGCTCACCAAGCTCTCGCGCGGCTGGGGCGCCGTGGGGCACCTGATGGGCGTGATGGACTCGCCCGAATGGCGCGAGGCCTTCAACGCCAACCTGCCGCGCGTGGCGCAGTTCTACATCACGCTCTCGCAGAACGAATCGCTCTTTGCGCGCTACAAGGAAATTGAAGCGGGGGCGTCCTTCTCGTCGCTTGATCCCCTCAAGCAGCGCGTCGTCGCGCACGAAATCCGCGACTTCCGTCTCTCGGGCGCCGAGCTCGCCCCTGAACCCAAGGCGCGCTTGAAGGCCCTTGAGGAGGAATCAAGCCAACTGAGCCAGAAGTTCAGCGAAAACCTTCTTGACGCGACGAACGCCTTTACGTTGGACGTCACCGATGAAGCGGAACTCGACGGGATTCCTGAAGACATCCGCGAGATGTACGCGCATGAAGCCAAGGCCGCAGGTGTTGAAGGCTGGCGCATCACGCTACAGATTCCGAGCTACCTGCCCGCCATGCAGTACGCCAACAACCGTGCGTTGCGCGAAAAGCTCTACCGCGCCTACAGCACGCGCGCAAGCGACCTCGACAAGCCCGAGCGCGACAACACGCCGGTGATCGCGCGCCTCCTCACGATCCGCCACGAAGAGGCGGCGCTTCTGTGCATGAAGGACTATGCCGAAGTCTCGCTTGCGACCAAGATGGCCAAGGACCCGCAGCGCGTGATCGACTTTCTCGAGTCGCTTGCCAAGCGCGCCAAGCCCAAGGCCGAGGCCGACTTTGCGGAGCTTACCGCCTATGCGGCGGAGAAACTCGGCATCGACAAGCTCGAGCCCTGGGACACGACCTGGGCAAGCGAAAAGCTGCGCCACGCCAAGTACAACTACAGCGGCCAGGAAGTACGCCGCTACTTCACGCTGCCTGCGGTCTTCTCGGGCATGTTCCGCATGGTCGAAAACCTCTTTGACATCCGCATCACGCCCGACACCGCCCCCGTCTGGCACCCCGACGTGCAGTTCTGGCGAATTTCGGACAAGTCGGGCAACCTGATCGCGCAGTTTTATACCGACCTCTACGCACGCGCGAGCAAGCGCGGCGGCGCCTGGATGGACAACGACAGCACCTATGCGGTGCTCCCGGACAAGTCGGTGCG
>USAL01000127.1 GCA_900552545.1 uncultured Sutterella sp.
GACCGCGTCGATCGCCGCGGCCTGGTCCGGCGTCTCCTCGAAGGGAAAGCCCTCGCAGAAGGCTTTGTATTCGGAGACGTCGGCAAACTTGCAGCCCTGGCGCGATTCGCGAAGGGCATAAAGGTGCAGGAGTTCGGCCGCTGTATCGCGCACCTTCTGCGCGGCCTTGCGGCGGGCCTTTTCCCAGTCGCCGCGCCCGAGACTATGAAGCGGCGCATGCTCGACGTCGGCGCCCGTGTAGCGGCTGATGAGATGCAGCTGCGCCACCGGTACGAAGAGCTTGGCGTCGTCGGCGTAGTCGATGCGCAGAAACTCCGCTGCGCCATCGCTCGTCTGAATGGTTTCAAGACCACGGTAGCGCCCGACGCCGTGCTCGGCATGCACCACCGGGTCGCCTTCGCGCAGCTCGCTGATGTCGCGAATCATCGCGTCGACATTGGTGCCGCGGGACTTCAAACGCGAGCGGCGCGCCACCGCCTTGATGGAATAGAGCTCGTTTTCGGTGACGACGGCAAGCTTTTCGGTGTCAATCGAAAAGCCGCAGTGCATGGGCCCGACCGTGAGGTTCACGGGCGAGTCGCTTGCAAGAAACCCTGCGGCGTCGACGACTTCGTTCACGGCCAAAGCCGAATCGGCAAGAAGCTCGGACAAGCGCGAGGCGCGGCCCGCGGAGCTTGCCATGATGAGCGTGCGATAGCCCCGTACGGTCTGTGCGTCCAGAAAGTTCTTGAGTTTGGCGGCCGGGTCCTTGGCCTTGCGGTCGGTTTCAATGTCGGTCTGGATTCCTGCCTTTTCGCAGACGATGCTCGTGCGTCCGAAGTTCTTCAAGCCCACGAAGAAGTCGTCGGCGGGCAAAAAGAGCTCGTTGGCGGCAAGAACCGGGTGCGTCGCGTCGTAGCCGATGAATTTGGCCCGCTGTTCGGTTTCGGTTAGAAAGCGCTTTAAAGCGGCCTCGACGTCGCCCGAGAAGACGACCGCGGTTTCTTCGGGCAGATAGTCGACGAGCGTTGCCGTTTCGTCAAAGAAAAGCGGCAGATAGTATTCGATGCCTGCGCTGGGAATCCCGTTTCCGATGTCCTTATAAGTCGGCGACTTGTTGGGGTCGCCCGAGAAGCGCTCGCGCCAGCGCGTACGAAAGGCGCTGCGCGCTTCGTCGGTGAGCGGAAATTCGTGGCCTGCGAGGATGCGGATGGCGTCGGTCTCCTCGGTGCTTCGCTGCGTGTCGGGATCAAAGTAGCGAATCGAGTCGATTTCGTCGTCAAAGAGGTCAAGGCGCATGGGCTCTGAGGCACCCATTGGGAAGATGTCGACGATGCCGCCGCGCACGCTGAATTCGCCCGGCGCAACGACCTGCTCGACGCGCCCGTAGCCCGCCGAGACGAAGCTCATTTCAAGCGCCTCGGTGCTGATTTTCTGACCCTTGTCGAAAAAGAAGGTGCTCGCGGCGATGTAGCCGCGCGGCGCGCTCCGCTGGGCGGCCGTCACGGCCGAGGCGATCAGAAGGTCGGGCTTGTCCTCGGGGTTTGCCGACTGCAGGCGATAGAGACTTTCAAGGCGCTCGCTCACGAGGTCCGGGTGCGGACTCATGTTGTCGTAGGGAAGCGTCTCCCAGTCGGGGAAGACCGCACAGCGAATCGTCGGATCAAGCCAGGTCACTTCATCGGCAAAGCGCGAAAGATCGGCCGGGTCGGCGCACACGACAAAGGCCATGCGGCCTGCCTCCTTGGCTTTGCGCGCAATGCTCGTCAGGGCAAGCGTGTCGATCGCGCCGGGCAGCGTTTCAAGACGCAGCTTTCTGCCGGCAGCGGGAAGCGAGTAGGAAACGGCGGCGCCGTCGAAAAACTTGTCGTTCATAGTTGTCGCGGTGGCGTGGTGCGCTTGGGGAGAAAGGAGGAGTGCAGGGGAAAAAGCATTTCCTCTGCTGTCCCGTCCATGGGGATCAATCAGCCTCGCCAAGCAAAAGAAAAACGGGCGAAAACCGCACGCATGCGGCGCCCGTTTGAGCCTTGGCTTGAATTTTAATCGTGCGCCCGCAGGATTGACCTTGTTTCAGTCGGCTGCGGGCCTCGATCTTTGACGTCAGTCCTGGCTATTCACCTTGATTGGGCTTCTGGCCGACGAGCTTTTGCAGATGCTCGGGCAGCCGCCCGGTGTTTTCGATGATGTCGGCAAAGGCCTCGTCGACGCCCTCGGCCGAATCGGTGCGCATGGCCGATTCGACGCAGATGAGCGCCTTTTCGACCTGACGCGCCTCTTCTTCGTCGATGCGGCGCAGCACCGTGCCGCGAAAGACGAGCACATGGTCGCCCACGGCGACGTCGTCTTCAGAAAACGACGTGTCGACCTCCTGAACATTGTCATTGCGCGCAACGATGGCGGCTGTCGGGGAGAGAATCTTGGTGACCTGCATGGGAATGGCGATGCACATGTCCGAAACGTCCTATGGAGTCAAAAGTCTGAAATACGGTCGTGAACTGAACTCGGGTGCTGCTGGAAGTTGGTTGCTGGGTCGGGGAGGATAGGGCCTTGCTGCTCAAGGAAAGGTCCTCGAGCAGCGTGTGAATCACATCAGGCCATGTCCTTGGGGAAGAATCGCACGTCGCCCATGCGAGGCGCCTCGGCGTCCGACGGGCGCGTGGCCTCGTAGTAGTCCTGGTTAAGGGACGAATAGGAAAGCGAGGGCACCTTTTCGCCCGGCGCGCGGCGCTCGAACTTGTAGCCCCAGCTCGTCAAAAGCTTGTAGGCCTCTTCAACGGCTTTGTCGACCATCGGGCGCACGACGTCTGTGAGCGACCCGCCGTAGTCCTCAAGCTCCTTGGGCTGGACGGCGACGACGGCGATGCGGCCCGGTTCCTTCCCCTGAAGCTCGGCCAGCGCAAGCACTTCGTTGAGACCCGTCTGGTGAGGCGAAATCTTGGTGCTCGACCAGCGCAGGATCTCGTCGTCGGTGAGGACCTTCAAGGTCCCCGGTTCGGCGTGCAGATCGGCGCAGTCAAAGAAAAAGAGATCGCGCGTGGCTTCGACGTATTCGAGCAAATACATGCCGAGCGTGCCGCCGTCCATGACCTTGACCTTTTCCGGCGCCCGATAGAGCTCGTTGAAGCGCTCGACGCAGCGCACGCCGAAGCCTTCGTCGGCCCACAGAATGTTGCCCGCACCCATGACGAGAAGGTCGGTCTTTTCAAAAATGTCCTGCATGGTTCTGATCTCTTTTGGTTTGCTACGGATGTTGAGGCTGCGGCCATAGAAAACGCCCCTTATTCGTTGGGAAGCTGAAGCTTTCCGCGGAAAAAGGGGCGCTATGGCGGTTTCACTTCAACGGTTTTGAGTCTAGCCCCGAAAAGAAGGAGTTCGCCTCAGCCGTTGGTTGAACACCCGAAGTACTACTCGTGGTGGCCGCCGTGCTTGAACATTCTCAAGCCGCTCGTCATCGAGCTGATCGTCGTGGCGCCGCCCATGATGTCTTCACGGAAGCTCATGTAGATGTGAGCGATCGAGAAGATGATGAAGACGTACATCACGGCATGGTGCACGGTGCGCACGGCCTGGGAGTCGCCGAAGAGGGTGATGACCCAGCCGAACCAGCTCATCCAGCCCGTGTCCCAACCCCAGGCCTGCGCAAAGAGCGCGAGACCCGTGATGATGATCACGATGCTGCCCAGCGTGAACATGAAGAACATGGCGCACTGCGCAAGCGGGTTGTGGCCGGCGTACTCGGGCGAGGTCGGACGGAAGAAGAGGTAGTACTTCACCTGCTCAAAGAGCATCTTCCACCACTTCAGGCTCCACAGCGGCGGCACGAGGATCATGCGCGAGTAGCGGTTGCCCACGATGCCCCAGTAGAGGCGCCCGATGAACGTCACGGTAAAGATGATGCCGGCGACGAAGTGCGCCAGGCGAATGTACGCAAAGTCGTACGTCATCCACGTGTCGCCCAAGTTGGCCGTAAGCGGCGCGCCGATCAGATAGCCCGTGACGATCATCACGAACATGCAGATCGCCATGAGCCAGTGCCACACGCGCACCGGGGTTTCCCAGACGTAAAGCGGATGCGTGCCGGCGGCAACGTCCACTTCAAAGGTGACAGGATCGATTTTCATAGTTAACCCTTGTAGTTATCTCCTCACACGGTTGGGAGAAGCCGTTGCCGGCTTCGCTTCCCAATCGTGGTCGTCTGTCGCGGGCCTTCCCGGGCGAGGGGCCCGGGGAAAGGACCAGGCGACAGGCTTGGGGAGAAATTAACGAACCTTGACGCTCACAAGCTCCTTGCCGTTGGTGTCAAGCACGTGCGTGGCGCAGGCCAGGCACGGGTCGAAGCTGTGAATCGTACGAAGGATTTCCAGGGGCTCTTCTGGCTTGGCAAGCTGCGTACCGAGCAGGGACGCTTCGAAGGCGCCCTGATTGCCCTGTTCGTCGCGCGGAGAGGCGTTCCACGTCGTGGGAACGACGGCCTGCCAGTTTGCGATCTTGCCGTTTTCGATGACGCACCAGTGGCCGAGTGCACCGCGGGGAGCCTCGCAGGCGCCCACGCCGCGGCACTTGGCAGGCCACGTCTTGGGTTCCCAGAACTCCATGTTGGCGGCCGATTCATCGCCAGCCTTGATGTTGGCAATGAGGTCGTCGACGCACTTGACCATCATGTCGGCCATGATGACGGACTCGATGCAGCGTGCGGCGGTGCGGCCGAGCGTGGAGAACATCGCCTCGATCGGGAGGTTGAGCTCGGTGAGAACGGCCGTCGCGGGCTCCTTGTACTGAGGCATGTTCTTCATGACACCCATGACGACGCGGGCAAGCGGGCCCACTTCCATCATGTGGCCCTTCCAGCGCGGGCTCTTCACCCACGTGTACTTGCCGTTGTTCGAGAGCCAGCTGAACTTCGTCTTCGTGCCGTCGGAGCCTTCAGGCAGACCGTAGGCGTGGTCGGTGGTGCCGTCCCACGGCTGCAGGCCCTTCTTCTCGCTCGGGTACATGTACCAG
>USAL01000128.1 GCA_900552545.1 uncultured Sutterella sp.
CCCGCGGCGCGCAAGCGCCTCCCAGGCAAGGAGCGTGTGGTTGATCGAGCCGAGCCTGCCGCTCGTGACGAAGATGACGGGCCAGCCTTGCTCTGCGGCGTAGTCGATTGTGAGAAGCTCGCGCGTGAGGGGAACCATGAGGCCGCCCGCGCCCTCGATGAGAACGATGTCATAGTGCGCCTTCAAAAGGGCAAGGGGGTTGGCGAGGGCATCGAGGTCTACGCGTCTGTGCTCGAGCTCGGCCGCAAGGTGAGGCGAAGCAGGAAAGGCGTAGATCAAGGGCGCCGTGATGCCGGGACCCTGAGCATTGTCCTCGGTAAGGACTTTGCCCATGATGCGACGGTGCAGGGCAATGTCGATTGACCCCGACGTGCATCCGGTCTGCACAAGCTTAAAGGTCGCAACGCGGCACTTTAAGGTGCGTTCGAGTTCGCGCGCCAGAAATCCGGTCGCCACGGTCTTGCCGACGTCGGTATCGGTGCCGGTGACAAAATACGTACCGTATGTGAGCTTTAAAGTCATGATTGTCTAGGCAAATGCAAGGCTGATGGAATTGTGATTCTTGAAGGCGACCGTCTAAAAGTGCATAAATAAGCGATTATGTCAACAACACCCTGCGGAGCTCCCTTGGTGAGAAGGAGCTGAAAAAAGGGAACGCCGTTTCGACGCAGGTCAAGTGCTTTTGATGGAGAGGTTGAGCACCTCGCGCATGGCCGCTGCAAGCGTGTGGATTTCGGCGTTGGTCGTGATGTAGGGCGGCATGAGGTACAGAAGGTTGCCGATGGGGCGAATCCAGACGCCGCGCGAGACGAACTCGTGCTGCACGGCCGCTGCCGGCATGGTACGGTCAAGCTCAACAACGCCGATGGCGCCGCACACACGCACGTCGCGTACGGCGGGCCCCGTGCGAAAGACTTCAAGCTCGGCCTTGAGCGCGGCTTCGATTCGCCGCACCTCGGCCGCCCAGTCGCGGCTTGCGTAAAGGTCAAGTGCGGCGCCCGCTGCAGCACACGCCAAGGGATTGGCCATGAAGGTAGGCCCGTGCATAAAGCCCATGCCGGCAATCGAGGAGACGGCGTCGGCAAGGGGATTTGTGGCAAGCACCGCTGCGAGCGGCAGGACGCCCGCCGTGAGCGCCTTGCCCACGGTCATGATGTCAGGCGTGATCCCGGCCCAGTCCGAGGCAAACGTGCGGCCCGTGCGGCCAAAGCCCGTGGCGATTTCGTCGGCAATCAGGACGACCCCGTATTCGGTGCACAGGCGCCGCACGTGGCGCAGGTACTCCGGGTGGTAAAAGCGCATGGCGTTGGCGGCCTGCACTATCGGCTCAAGGATGAAGCCTGCCGCCTCGTGCGCGTGCTCGGCAAAGGCCTTTTCAAGCCGCTCGCGGTCGATGTCCTGCCACTCTCCGCCAAACTGGGACAGCGGCGAGGCGATGAAGATCCGCTTAGGAAGCGCCGACTGGTAGATGCGGTGCATGGCGGCCTCGGGGTCGCTCACGCTCATTGCGTTGGCGGTGTCGCCGTGGTAGCCCGCTTCGAGAGCAAAGAAATTGGTGCGCGTGCCTTGTCCCAGCGCAACTTGATAGTGGAGCGCCATCTTCATGGCCGCTTCGACGGCAACCGATCCTGAGTCGACGAAAAAGACCTTCTGAAGCCCCTTGGGTGCGAGGGCGATGAGCTTTTGCGCAAGATCGGCCGCAGGCTTGTGCGTGAAGCCCGCGAACATCACGTGCGAGAGCGTTTCGCTTTGACGGCGAATGGCGTTGACGACCTCAGGCGGGTTGTGTCCGAAGGCTGCGCACCACCAGCTGCTGATGCCGTCGATCAGCTCGCGTCCGTCGGCAAGCGTGATGCGCGTGCCGCGGGCGGCTTCGACCACTTCCACCGGCGGGGGCGTCACCGTGCCCGCATACGGGTGCCAGATGTGCGCGGCGTCGATTGCGCGCACGTCGTCTTCTTCAAAGCCGTACGCGGCCTGCGCCACGAGCCTGCGGTCGTTGTCGACGGCCGTGCCCGCGGTCGTGAGCATGTCGCCTGCGATGGCGCTGTTGATGCCAGCTTTCATGGCGGCAAGCTGCAGGCTTTCCGAAAGCCGTGCGCGGCCGCCCGCAAAGCGCAGCCACGCACTGGGGTTGATGAGCCGAAAGATCGCCACCGTGCGCAGGATTTCCTCGTCGGAGATGAGCGAGGCCGTCTCAAGCGGCGTGCCCGCAATCGGCACGAGCACGTTGATCGGAATCGAGGGGATTTCAAGGCGGCGCAGCGTGAGGGCAAGATCGATGCGGTCACTTTCTGTTTCTCCCATGCCGATGATGCCGCCCGAGCACACGTCCATGCCGGCGCGGCGCGCCGCCGCGAGCGTGGCGATCTTGTCTTCGGTCGTGTGCGTCGTGCAAAGCTTTTTAAAGACCGGGGCCGCGGCTTCAAGATTGCAGTGAAAGCGGCTTGCGCCTGCGCGGCGCAGCTCCTCAAGTTCGCTTTGCTTCAAAAGCCCCGAGGACAGGCAAACCTCAAGATTCGTTTCGCGCCGGATGGCGCGCACGAGCGCGGCGGTTTCGCGCACTTCGCGTGCAGAGAGCTTGCGGCCGCTCGTGACGAGAGAAAACCGGCTGCAGCCGGCCGCAGCCGCCTTACGGGCGGCTTCAAGCGCCTTTGCTTCGTCGATGAGCGGGTATTGGGAGACGTCCGCCTTGAAATGGCGCGACTGCGCGCACCAAGCGCAGTTTTCCGTGCAACGCCCCGATTTGGCGTTGACGATGGCGCAGAAATTGAAGGTGCGCGATGCCCATTGCCGCGTTGTAGTCTGCGCGGCGGCAACAAGCACGTCGGTGGGCACCTGGGCAAGGGCGTGCGCGCGATCTTCGGACGGCGGGTTTGCAAGTGCATCCCAGGCAAAGGCAACGAGCGCCGCTTCGGTCATCACTTGGGCCTCGGCGTGGGCTTCCAGGACCTTGGCCGCGGTTTTGCGGTCGGCAAGGAATATGCGCTCTTCGGGGACGGTGGTCATGGCGGTCGTACTCCTGTGCAGTTCGTAATGACTCATGACAATACCATGAGCAGGAGCACGATTTAACCCTCCTGTGCGGCCGAATCTCAGCAAAGAGCCTCGGGCAGAAACACCTCCAAGTGCGAGGAGAAGACCACGCCGTTGGGCGTGCTCATGCGATCTTGCATGAAAACATCTCCACATGCGTGGAGAAGACCCGATCACGCCGATGTTGAAGCCGTAACCGCAAGAAACACCTCCACATGCGTGGAGAAGACTCGCGGGCGATGTCGTAGATGTAAAGGCCCTGATAGAAACACCTCCACATGCGTGGAGAAGACCCGGGCGCGAAGATCGACGTCCTGAGCCGTTCTGGAAACACCTCCACATGCGTGGAGAAGACCCATAGCTCCACGGAATCAACGAAAAGCCTTTGGAAACACCTCCACATGCGTGGAGAAGACCAAGGTTCGACGCCCGCAGGTTCCCCGGGTTGTTGGAAACACCTCCACATGCGTGGAGAAGACCGTTTGCAGGGCGCTGATCGCGTCCTGATTGGGAAACACCTCCACATGCGTGGAGAAGACAGCAACATCTTGTGGTGAGGTTGGTTTGCACCATCAAGATGCAGTGGAATTCGATTTTTTAGGGGGAATCCGTACCATCTGAAACCCGCTTACCTCAACAAGATCTTGAATTGACTCTCCCTTTCCGATAATCGAAAAGCCGGGAGCAGAATTCTTCGAAGATAATATCATCAAACCTGTTTTGTTTGGACAGTGTAGAAGAAGATAATCGATTAATTTCTGAGCCAAACTCTTCTTGAGCCCAGATACAAAAACGCCGGACTTTGGCTCTATGCAAAAGAGCTTGAGCCTGCCGCGTACAGCTGGAGGAAGATCTTTGGCAATGACGACAAGCATGTTTATTCCCTCATTCGCCGATCATTTCATTGATGTCGTCGACTACTCTGCCAAGCAGATCGATTTCTAGGACTTTTTCTCGAAAGGCCGCAGAAACTATCTTACGATCGTAGTTGCCATGAAGTTCGGCAGTAAGTTTGAAGGCGAGATCGATGCATAGTTCGGATTTATAAAGATCCGCCATGTCGTATACGAACGGAAGCGGACATCCTGAGTGGATGAAGCCAATATACGGAGAAAAACCACTGGCATGAATCACAGAAGACAGAATGCCATATAAGGCTGCGTTGAAAGAGGTCAAAAGTCGATTCGGGATATGGCTGGCATTACATGATCCCGGGGTAAACCGACGACCGTGCCACGAAACACCGTAAATTCGAGACTTCTCGGCATATAGTTTTTTTACTCGTATACCTTCCAATCCCATCATCTCAGGCAGACTTTTAGAGCTGAGGTCTGCATCAGGAAATCGCCTGGCGTACATTCTCCGCGCAACACAGATGGATCGAGCCGGATCGGTTGCGGCCTGGATTTGCCTTAGAAAATTTCTTGTATCCGCAGTGGGAGAAATGCCGGTGGCATAGTAGAGCAAACTGTCTTCTCCCACCCACATCGTAGTGCACTTCAACGAAGCAAGCACTTTGATGGCTTCGTGTGTGACGCTGGTTCCTGGCCCGAGCATCAGAGATTGAAGTGTTGCAGCAGGTAAGTGGATTACGCCGCCTTCATGGTCGATCCATTTGATGCTGCTGTCGTCGACTTCAAGTCTTCCGTGCTCGAGATAGATGCAAGGGTATCTATCTCGAATCTGCGGTAGATCTTCTCGTCTGATCTTGACGAAGAGCCTCGGAGAACGTTCGGTTATTGACATGGAATAATTGTTACCCAACGATCTTTATAACGTTTTTCCTGCCCGAATTGCAGCGGAACATCATGCAGCGTCAAAGCTTCGCCTTTGTCTGGAAAATACCCATCAAGCACCTCCTTTGTTTGGAGTAATCCTTTTTCTGA
>USAL01000129.1 GCA_900552545.1 uncultured Sutterella sp.
TACGATGCAGAGAATGCGCGAGGAAACCGCGGCAACGCCGAATCCCCGCTCGCGCGCGACGTAGGTCACACCCAGAACCGCCATCCACACGGCCGTCACGGCCAGCACAAGTCCGAGAAAAATGGAGCCTCGCGGCGCAAAGCCCATGAAGGACAGGGCCACGCCCGCGGCGGCAAGCACAACGCCCACTGCCCAGGATGCGGCCTGCGGCAGGCGCGTCATTGAGAGCCACTCGCGCTCCACGAGCCCGAAGGCCGCAGCCATGACCGCGCAGAAGACGGCGTCGCCCAACGCAATGGCGCCCACGACGATGAGAAGCAAGACGGCTGCCGTGATGACACGTGTTCGCAGCATGAATGCACCCCGAGAGAAAAGAAACAAAAAATTGAAATCCGAGGCCGGCGCTTGAAGCGTCTTACGCCGACAACGCTTGCGAGGCAATCGTGCGACGCAAAAACCGCGCCCGCATCAGATCAGCGTAGCACAACCGCGATCAGCCGCGTACTTGGGCGCTCGTCATGCCGAAGCGCCGCTCGCGGCCCTCGAACCAATCGAGCGCCGCTTGAAAGTCCTCCGCCTTGAAGTCGGGCCAGAGGACGTCGGAAAACCAGAGCTCAGCGTAGGCCGCCTGCCACAGGATGAAATTGGAGATGCGCCGCTCGCCGCCCGTGCGGATCATGAGATCGACCGGCCCCGACCACGGCATGCAGAGGCGCTTTTCGATCGAGTCGATCGTGATGGCCTCGCCCTCCTTCTGCAACGCCTGCGCAGCCTGCACGATGTCCCAGCGTCCGCCGTAGTTGAGGCAGATGTTGAAGTGCATGTCGTTGGCCGAGGCGCCGATCGATTCGGCCTCATCGATCGCCGCATTGAGGTCTGCGGAAAAGACGCTTCTGTCGCCCACCACATGCATGCGCACGCCCGCATCTCTCAACGGCACGGCCTCCTTCTTGAGGCCCGCAACGAAAAAGCGCATGAGGCCCGCCACTTCATCGGCGGGGCGCTTCCAGTTTTCGCTAGAAAACGCAAACACCGAGAGATTCGGAATCGAGCGCCGGCGTGCCGTCTCGACCAAGGTCCGCAGGGCCGAGATGCCGCGGCGGTGACCTTCGATGCGGGGCATCAGCCGCTGCTGCGCCCAGCGTCCGTTGCCGTCCATGATGACGGCCACGTGCTTTGCTGCTGTCATGAGTGGAAAGTGCGAAATGCTGAAGTCTTGGAAAAAAGAAAAGCGTCCGCTCGCGAAACCAGATGGTCAAAGCGGACGCTCGCCCGGTCAAGCCCATGGGGATCCCAGGACTTGAGGGGCTCCGGAAGCAGGCGCGCTGCGAAAGCATGTGAGAATCCGCAGCATGCCGTCGGCGACTAGACCGTCATCACTTCCTTTTCCTTGGCGGCGACGAGCTTGTCGATCTCAGCGATGTACTTGTCGGTGAGCTTCTGGATCTCCTTTTCGGAGCGGCTCTGTTCGTCTTCGCTCACTTCCTTGGCCTTCTCGAGCTTCTTGACGGCTTCGTTGGCGTCGCGGCGCAGATTGCGCACGGCCACCTTGGCGTCCTCGCCCTCGGCGCGCACCACCTTGGTGATCTCACGGCGGCGCTCTTCGGTGAGCGGAGGCAGCGGCACGCGGATCATGTCGCCCATGGCGGCCGGGTTGAGGCCGAGGTCGCTCGTGAGAATCGCCTTTTCGCTCACAGGGATCATCTTGCGGTCCCAGGGCTGCACGGTAAGCGTACGGGCGTCGGCAACGCCGAGGTTGGCGACCTGGCTCAGCGGCGTGGGCGAGCCATAGTATTCGACCATCACGTGTTCGAGAATGCCGACCGAGGCGCGGCCGGTGCGCAGCTTGGTATAGGCCTCGCGAAGCGATTCGATGGTGCGGCCCATCTTGTGTTCGGTCTGCTGCTGGATTTCTGCAATAGTGGTCATTTTGGAATCGATACCTTCTGATGTTTTCTTCAAGTCCCGCCGCGGCCTCAGAAGGGAGGCATCAGCCGGACGGCGGGAACGCACCCTCGCCTGCGGGCGTCCTCCAAAGGACGCCGCCGGAGGCAAAGGCGAATTGTTTGCAACTGTCAGTGCAAGTTTACAGGTGAACGCCACTTTTTATGCGGCGCGCATCCGTTAGCTGTGCACGAGCGTGCCCTCGTCTTCGCCGAGCACGACGCGGCGCATGGCGCCGGGCGTGACGATCGAGAAGACCTTGATCGGAAGCTTCTGGTCGCGGCACAGCGCAAAGGCCGTGGCGTCCATCACCTTGAGGTCGCGCTTGATCACTTCATCGAACGTGATGTCGTGATAGAGCTCGGCGTTGGGGTTCTTCACCGGATCTTCGGAGTAGATGCCGTCGACCTTGGTGGCCTTGAGAACGATCTCGGCGCCGATTTCAGCGCCGCGCAACGCCGCAGTTGTATCCGTCGTAAAGAACGGATTGCCGGTGCCGGCCGCAAAGATCACCACGCGGCCCTTTTCGAGATAGCGAAGCGCACGGCCGCGGATGTACGGCTCGGCAACCTGCGAAAGCGTCAGAGCGCTCTGCACACGGGCCTCGACGCCGGCGTTGCGAAGCGCATCCTGAAGCGCCATGCCGTTCATCACCGTGGCGAGCATGCCCATGTAGTCGCCTGTGGCGCGGTCCATGCCGGTGGCGCCCAAAGCGACGCCGCGGAAGATGTTGCCGCCGCCCACGACGATGCCCAATTCCACGCCGAGCGAGAGCACGTCCTTGATGTCCTTCACGATGCCTGAGAGCGTGGTCCGGTTGATGCCGAACTGATCGGGCCCCATCAGGGCTTCGCCGGAAAGCTTAAGAAGAACTCGCTTGTACTTTGGCACGGGATTGGAATCAGGCATTTTCTTCTCCATTGTTTTTTACGCTTGCGCCGAAGCAAAATCGGCGCAAAAAAACGCATGATCCGCACTGTGCGGAACACGCCTACTCAAAATTGCCTAATCTTCGCACGTTCAGAGGCAAAAAACAAATTCGCCGGGCGACCCGAAACGGGTGACCCGGCGTCGTTCCCATGGGGCCGCCTGACTCACTCAGAAAGGCGGCCGACAGGGGCTGTTCAAGTCCTATTGATTAGGCCTTGGCAGCGGCAGCCTGCTGGGCGGCCACTTCAGCAGCGAAGTCCTCGTTGCGCTTCTCGAGGCCTTCACCAACCACGTACAGACCGAAGGCGGCCACGGAGGCGCCCTTGGACTTCAGCAGCTGGCCGACGGTGACCTTGTCGTCCTTCACGAACGGCTGGTCGAGCAGCGTCACGGACTTCAGGAACTTCTGCACGGAGCCTTCGGCGATGCGCTCGAGCATGGCTTCGGGCTTGCCGGCTTCGCGGGCCTTCTCGATGGCGACGCGACGCTCGGTCTCGATGAGATCCTGATCAACGCCGGTCTTATCGAGAGCCTTGGGCTTGGAGGCAGCCACGTGCATGGCGATGTCGTGCGCGAGCTCGTCGTCGCCGCCGCCCATATCAACGAGGGCAGCAATCTTGGCGCCGCCGTGGATGTACTTGTGCAGCGTGCCCTTGGCTTCAAAGCGCTGGAAGCGGCGGAAGGTCATGTTCTCGCCGATCTTGCCCACGAGGCCGGTGCGGACTTCTTCGAGGGTCTTGTCGCCGAGCTTGAGAGCGCCGAGAGCGGCAACGTCGGCCGGATTCTGCTCGGCCACGAGGCGGGCGGCGTCCTGAGCCATCTGCTGGAACTCGGGGTTCTTGGCAACGAAGTCGGTCTCGGAGTTGACTTCGATGATGGCGCCGGTCTTGGCGTCGGCGGTGAGGTACACGGCCACGATGCCTTCTGCGGTGACGCGAGAAGCGGCCTTGCTCGCCTTGTTGCCGAGCTTGACGCGCAGGATCTCCTCAGCCTTTGCGGGATCGCCATCAGCCTCGGCAAGCGCCTTCTTGCATTCCATCATCGGGGCATCGGTCTTCTGGCGAAGTTCCTTCACCATTGCGGCGGTAATAACGGCCATTGTTTAGCTCCTATTAATTGCTAAGAGAATGTGTTCTGGAAATGGTTGCGAACGAAAAAAGGGCGAATCGAAAATCCTTCGACCGCCCTCTGCATTCCGAGCCGCCCGCTTCCTCGGGGTTCCTCATTGACGTCAATGCTGAGCTCTTTCGGAAACCGGCGGCCTGCGTCTGATCGGACGCTCGAAACAGCCTGCAAATTAGGCCGCCGGGGTCTCCTCGACCTCGACGAACTCCTCGTGCTGCTCTTCTTCGCCAGTGGCGGAATCTTCCTTGCCGGCGAGAACGGCATCAGCGATGCCGGTGGCGTAGATGGCCACGGCGCGGGCCGAGTCGTCGTTGCCCGGGATCACGTAGTCGACGCCGTCGGGGTTGTGGTTGGTATCAACCACGCCCACCACGGGGATGCCGAGCTTGTTGGCTTCCTGGATGGCGATCTTGTGGTAGCCGACGTCGATCACGAACAAAGCGTCCGGAAGGCTCGTCATGTTCTTGATGCCGCCGATCGACTTGTTGAGCTTCTCGATTTCACGGGTGAAGTCGAGGGCTTCCTTCTTGGTCATCTTCTCAAGGCCGCCGTCAGCGATGGTCTGCTCCATGTCCTTGAGGTGCTTGATCGTCTGCTTGACGGTCTTGAAGTTGGTGAGCGTGCCGCCGAGCCAGCGCTGATCAACGCAGCAGCAGCCAGCGCGCTGAGCCTGCTCGACGATGCTGTCGCGGCCGCCGCGCTTGGTGTCGACGAAGAGGATCTTGCCGCCGCGAGCGGTGAGTTCACGAACGCACTTCTCGGCTTCGGCGAACTTCTCAACCGTCTTTTCGAGGTTGATGATGTGAATCTTGTTGCGGGCACCGAAGATGTACTGAGCCATCTTGGGGTTCCAGAAACGGGTCTGATGGCCGTAGTGGCAACCGGCCTCAAGCATTTCACGCATGCTGACGGACATTTTT
>USAL01000130.1 GCA_900552545.1 uncultured Sutterella sp.
GTTGCGTGGGCCATGGCGGCTTGAACGAGGTTGTTGGCCTTGGCCTTGAGAGCTGGCGTGCCTAACGTATGCCGCAGCCAGTGCGTGGAGCTTGCGCGCAGTTTGGCCGCGTCGGCCTCGGACTTCGACTCGACGGCAAGCGCCGCGGCTTCAAAGAATTCGGTAAGCACGCGATAAAGCCCCGAGCGCGAGCTGCCGTTTGCGGCCGTTTTGTTCTCTCTTGCGGCGGGCACCAGCGCTCCGGTGGTCTTTTTTTCCCGTGCGGCGCGCCCGCGAAGGTTCGCTAGAAGCGGGGTGTCCGCCGGACACTTCGTCACGGGCGGGAGGTTTCGGGTTTCAAAGTAGGCGTTGATTGCCGCAAGCGTTTCGGCAGCAATCGGAAGCCGCCTGATCTTGTCGCCCTTGCCCACGATTTCAATCACCATGAGATCCTCGTCGCCGATGCGACGGCTCACGATCCAGCCCGCGCGGGCGTTGATCATTTCCGAGGCGCGCATGCCGAGCCCCTTGCCCAAAGAGAGGATCACGCGCATGCGGCGGGAAGCGGCCGTATCTTCAAGGCCTTCAAGGTGAGCGGTGACTTCCTCCCACTGCCGGGGCGTGAGCGACCGGTCGGCAAAGGCGCTCGGCGCCCCTTCGCCCGCAAGGAAATGCACTTTGGTGCTCACCTGATCAAAGGGATTGAATCGCAGATACCCGGTGCGCACGAGAAACCCAAAGAGAATTCGCACGATCGTCATCGCCACGCGGCGGCTCGAAACCGAAAGCGGCCCGTTGTAGGGGCGCCATTGAGCGGAAAGACGCGGCGCATTGCGGGGTCCAATCCAGGCGCTTTGAGGAAGCCTCCAGCGCTGCGCCCAGTCCTGAGGTTCCTTTCTCCCCAACTCTTCAAGCCAGGTGGGGTAGAGCGCCGCATCCTCGGCCGTGATCGAGCTCAGGGCTTTGCCGCGCTCCAATGTGCACCAAAGAAGAAAACGCTCGGCTTCCTTTTTGTACTGCGCAAGCGTATTGACGTTGGCCGCGCGCGCCTTGAGCCAGAGGGCGATCGCCTCGAGGTCGTTGCCGGCACCCAGAGCCGACTGATCGGCGCGGGCACGGTTGAGGCCCGTGGCGCCCGACAAGGCCTGCGCGTCAAGCCGGGCGGTGAGTGCGGCAAGGCTGCGGCCGCCGGAAGCGTTGGCAACATCGTCGGCGTCGTCAGTCGAAATCGTCGGGGCGGGGGAGTCGTCGTCGGATTCGGGTGCAACGATTGAAGCGCCGTCGCCCATACCGTCACTCGCATTGAGCTCGCGGTTGATGACGGCATCATAGTCGGCCGCCTGCGGGACGAGGTCGTGGGCGGGTTCGTCAACGACCGTCTGCGTCAAGGTCTCCGGGATCCGCCCGGGCGGATAGAAGCGCGCGGTGATTTCGCCCACTTCCTTGCTGTGGGCGGCAAGCCACTCGGTCAAGGTCGCGGCATCGTCCTGGCTGATGCCCTGCGCGTTGCGGTACCACGTGCCGCCGAGATTGCCGATGCATTCATAAAGATCGTCGGCGCATGTGATATCAAGCTCGGACAAAGGGGCGAGCACGCGGCGCGCGAGATCCGGCGGCAGCACGTCCGTAAGCGGCAGGATCGCAAAGTCGGCGCAGGCCTCGGAAGAGCCGAAATCGCGGCTCCCGGCGCAGCGGGCGGATTGATCGGGCGTATTCAATTTGCGCAAGCGCTTGACTAAAATAAAAAGGTTGACCGTAAAGAGGCCCGCAGAGGCTTTGCCTTCAGAGGGCGCTTTGCGGGCAATGGGAAACGATTATAGATGTTCGCGCCGCCGGCTCGGAGGCCGCCGCGGGCCCGTAGAAAAATCGGGCCCATGACGCAGGGCGCCGGCGCAAGACAACACGAGGGGAAGGCAAAAAGTGACGCTAGCTGTTTTCGATATTGAATATGAAGGACTGCGCCGTCGTGAGACGACCTCGGGCAATCCCGCCGTTCGCGAATCCGTGATCGGTCTGGATGCGATGCTCACCAATGCCGGCCGCGCGCTTTTCGGCTATCTCGTCGAACCCGAGGTGGACGTGCGCGCTACCGACGAAGTGGGGTGCCTTGAGGTCGATCTGGGCTTTAACGCCAACTATGGCATGGCGCGCCGCGCCTCGCTTGCGGGCGTGCCGCAGTACATCGATCCGCAGCCGGCGGTCGTGATGGAGGCTCTCGGTCTTCGCGCGCCCGATCTTGCCGATGCCTCCGAGGCCGAGCGCCCCGAAGGTTGGGTGAGCGGCCTTATTCCGCTGTTGATCAGATTGAACGGCCGACACATCGACCGCGTTTTTCTCACGGGCGACCTGGTCGACGTCGAGGTGGGCGACGAGGTCTTCCATATTCCGGTTAACACCTACCGGCTGTTGCGCCACGTCGGCGTGCGCCGTGGTCTGCAGCAGTTGGTGAGCGCCATCGCCGATCCCGACATTTCCCGCATCATTTTCTGCGAGCGCGAGACCCGCGCGCCGATCCTTGAGCTCGGCGCGGGAGACATCACCTCGCTTGCACTCGTTGAGGATGCCGAGGTGCCGCTTGTTGACGAGGTTCGCACCATGGCGCTTGCGCTTGCAGCGCCCGTGTTCCGCAACGACGACTGCTGGAGCTTTACCGACGGTCTGCAGACAATTCACGCGCACATGTGCGACGAGGAATTCCTGCACACGATCGACAGCGGCGTCTTCGGCCTGCGTCCGGGCGAAATTCTCATCGTCAACATGCACGTGACGACCGTGCAGCGTGCCGACGAGGGTCTTGTGAGCACCTATGACATCGTGCGCGTGATCGACCACCGCAAGCCTGGCAAGCACATCCTGATTCCGGGCATCTGATCCTGTCTTCAACCAACGTCTGACCCGTCGCCGGCCGATTACGGCTCATCCTGCCTGATCTTGACCGGCGCGCGGCGGGCTTTTAGCTCGTCAAGCGGACATTTTTTAAGCAGGTCTGAGGAGTTTCATTTGGGTTTCGGTAACGAGGGCGTCTCGGGAAAGAGGCGCGTACGCACATTCGTGGCGGCGGTTTCGGTGGCAGCATTCTTGTTTGCCGGCGCGCTTTTTGCCGCGGCAACCGAAGCGCAGGACTTCAGCGCCCAGCCCGGCCTGGTGATCCTGCCGGAAAGCTCGTTCCCGGCGCTTAAAAACGCCAGAGAACAGGCCGACAAGAGCCCGGTGGACAAGCTTGCGGCGCAAAACGCAGCCGCTAGTGGCGCGAAGGCGCTCACTGCGGGAGGAAAGTCCGCGGACAGCGACACCGCTGCGGGCGACGAAGCCGTCGACGACAACGCGATTGCCGTGCCGTTTTTCAGCAAGCCCATGCGCATCGGCGTGCAGCTTGATTTCGTGAGCTACAACAACGGCGCGGCCTACCGCAAGACCCGCGAGCAGCTCCAAGGCGTTTTTGGCGATCGAAACGTCGAATTCGTGTCGCTTAACGTCGAACAGTTGGTGAACGCCATCACCGACAACGAGGTCGATTTCCTCATTCTTGATGCGGGCTTTTACACGCGCTACGAAACGACGAACGGCCTCAAGGCCGTCGCCTCGGTCTGGCCCTTGTCCTCGGCCGACCCGTCCGTGGGAGCGGGCTCGCTTTTTATTTCCCGCTCGGACGACGATTCGATTGCTTCTCCCAAGGACCTGGGCGGCAAGACGATCGCCGCCTACTATCCGTCGAGCTTTACGGGCTATCTCGTTGGTCTTCGGGACCTCTATCAGCGCGGCGTCGTGATCGAGTCGCTTACCGACAAAGTGGTGTTTCTCGGCTCCGATCCCGAGCGCATTGCGCAGGCCGTCATGAGCGGTCGGGTCGATGCGGCCATTCTCCCGGCGTGCGAATTCGAGCGGATGGTGAACAAAGAGCACTTCGACCGCTCGCGCTTTCATCTTCTGGGACTTCGCGACTCGGGCCTCAAGCAGTGCGCGCACTCGACCGAGCTCTACCCGAGCTTTTACTTTGCAGCGCTACCCGAGACAAGCCAGGTGTTGAGAAAGTCCGTGGGCACGGCGCTTTTTACGATGAATACCGGCATCGAAGCCGTTGACTGGAGCCTGCCCGCATCAAACCGCGCGGTGCACGACCTGTTGTTTGACCTCAAGGTCGGGCCCTACGCCAATCTTGCCGCCTGGCGGCTTTCGACCTTCGCAAAGGAACAGTCCACCACCGTGATGATCTTTCTCGGGGTGTGCTTTCTCATCATCTTCTACGCCGGCTCCTTGTCCGTGCTCGTTCGGCGCCGCACGAAGCTCCTTGCGCAGGCCGTCGCCGACCGCGACCGCATCGAGCGCGAGGCTGCAGCTAGCCGCGACCACATCGCAAACCTTGAGCGCACGGGCATTGTGGGACAGATGTCGACCATGATTGCCCACGAATTGAAGCAGCCGCTCGGGGCGATCACGAACTTCGCCAACGGCCTTCTGCGCCGCTGCCGCCGCGGCCAGATCGATCCCAAGGTCCTCACCGAAGTGCTCGAGGAAATCGTCGAGCAGGGCACGCGCGCAAGCGAAATCGTCAACCGCGTGCGCGCCTACGCCAAGCACCAGAATCCCAAGCTCACGATGGAGGACATGAGCGTCTCGGTCGATCGGGCCATTGAAACGTTCGTGCGCTCGCGCCGCACGACCGCGCCCGTCGTGCGCCAGATCATTCCGTATCTGTGGGCCGACATCGACGGCGGGGAGATCGAGCTTGCGGTGCTCAATATTTTTAAGAACGCGGCCGACGCGATCGAAGGGGTTGAAGACGGCGAAATCCATGTCGAGGTGAAGCCCGAGGACCGCTACTGGCGCATTGAGGACACCGACAACGGCCCCAACGAGCC
>USAL01000131.1 GCA_900552545.1 uncultured Sutterella sp.
AAGGCAAAGACGCCCGAAGAGCGGCGCGGCTATCTCAAGGGCGCCGACTTTCTGCTGCAGACGCTGCCTGCGGTGCATCTTGATGCGGCGCTTGCGGCGCGCCTGCGCAACGGCCAGCGGCTTGCGCATGCGAGCAAGCTGAGAAATACCGACGCACGCGCCTACGACGAGCGCGGAGCGCTTCTGGGCGTCGTGAAAGTCGACGACCGCGGAACGGTGCACCCCTCGCGCCTCATCCGTTTTGAGCAGTAGAAATTTTTTTCGAAATCGTTTGTGAAACAAGGATCCCGGAAAACGGGAGTTGAAAAGACATGACTCGAGCAATTCGCAACATTGCCATCATTGCGCACGTTGACCACGGCAAGACGACCATGGTCGACAAGCTGCTGCAGTGCGCGGGAACGTTCCGCAGCAACCAGGTGGTCGACGAACGCGTGATGGACAGCAATGCCATTGAAAAGGAACGCGGCATCACGATTCTCTCGAAGAACTGCGCCGTTGAATACGAAGGCATCCACATCAACATCATCGACACCCCGGGGCATGCCGACTTCGGCGGTGAAGTCGAGCGCGTGCTCTCGATGGTCGACGGCGTGTTGCTGCTCGTCGACGCCGTCGACGGCCCGATGCCGCAGACGCGCTTCGTGACCCGCAAGGCGCTCGCCGCGGGCCTCAAGCCCATCGTGGTGGTGAACAAGGTCGACCGTCCGGGCGCTCGTCCGGAATGGGTCGTGAACCAGACGTTCGACCTCTTCGATAAGCTCGGCGCCACCGAAGACCAGCTCGACTTCCCGGTGATCTACGCCTCGGCCTTGAACGGCTACGCGGGCTACACCCCGGACGTTGAGGAACTCAAGAAGATCGGCAACATGCGCGCCGTGTTCGACACCGTCATCAAGTACGTGCCCGTGCGTGAAGACGATGCCGAGAGCCCCTTGATGCTTCAGATCTGCTCGCTTGACTACAGCAGCTACGTGGGCAAGATCGGCATCGGCCGCGTGCACCGCGGTCGTTTGAAGAGCGGCCAGCCGGTCGTGATCATGAACGGTCCCGACGACACGCCCAAGGCCGCCAAGGTCAACCAGATCCTCGTGTTCGAAGGGCTCGACCGCAAGATCGTCGATGAAGCGCAGGCAGGCGACATCGTCCTCGTCAACGGCATCGAAGACCTCAACATCGGCACCACAATCACCGATCCGCAGCACCCCGAGGCGCTGCCGCTTCTGAAGGTCGACGAACCGACCCTTACCATGAGCTTCATGGTGAACACGTCGCCCTTGGCCGGCCGCGAAGGTAAGTTTGTGACGAGCCGCCAGATCCGCGAGCGTCTTGATCGTGAATTGAAGAGCAACGTCGCCATGCGCGTGCGTCCGACGGCCGACGAGACCGTCTGGGAAGTGTGCGGCCGCGGCGAACTGCATCTGACGATTCTTCTTGAAAACATGCGCCGCGAGGGCTACGAGCGTGCCGCGGGCCGGCCGCGCGTGCTTCTGAAGATGGTCGACGGCCAGAAGATGGAACCCTATGAGCTTCTCTCGCTTGATGTTGAGGAAGAGCACCAGGGCGCCGTGATGGAAGAGCTCGGCCGCCGCAAGGGCGACCTGCAGGACATGCAGCCCGACGGAAAGGGCCGCGTGCGCCTTGAGTACCGCATCCCCGCCCGTGGTCTGATCGGCTTCCAGTCGATGTTCATGACGATGTGCCGCGGCACGGGCGTCATGAGCCACGTCTTTGACGACTACGGCCCGATCAAGCAGGGCGACGTCGGCGAACGCCGCTCGGGCGCCATCATCAGCCAGGACGACGGCGCTGCCGTTGCCTACGCTCTGTGGAAGATCCAGGAGCGCGGCCGCCTCTTCGTGAGCCCTGGCGAACCCGTCTACGAAGGCATGATCATCGGCGAGCACTCGCGCGAAAACGACATCGTCGTGAACCCCATCCGCTGCAAGCAGCTCACCAACATCCGCGCCTCCGGCACCGACGAAGCCATTCGTCTGGTTCCGCCCGTGCAGCTCACGCTTGAGTCGGCCGTTGAATTCATCAACGACGACGAGCTCGTGGAAATCACGCCCAAGAGCATCCGCCTGCGCAAGCGCTGGTTGAAGGAGTTCGAGCGCCGCCGCGCCTCGCGCGCCGAGCGCGACGAAATGACGCTCTAAGCCGCATGAGGGGGCGATTCCCTAAAAAGCGTCCCTGATGCGCGAGCGTCAAGCTCACAGCAGTACCAAGGCCGAAGCCCGTCGATGCGTACGCTCTGCTGAAGTCCCGGTTTTTGCGACTTCGGCCGGCGTACCCCGCAAGGCTTCGGCTTTCTTTTTTGATTTTGCGGAGGCTCTCATGAGCTACTTCACCGACAAGCAGAATAATTCGCCCTGCCCGTGCGGCAGCGGCCGCAAGTTGTCCGAGTGCTGCGGCAAGTTCATCGATCTTGACGTGACGCCCACCAAGGCCGTTGAAGTGATGCGTGCGCGCTACACGGCCTTTGCCCTGGGGCACGAGCCGTGGCTCAAGGCGACCTGGGACGCCAAGAAGCGCCCGAGCGGGGAGATCATCGATCCGCAGTTTCACTGGCTGGGTCTGAAGATCGTCTCGGCCAAGGACATCGACGACAAGCACGCGACGGTTGAATTCATCGCCCGCGCCCGCGTGGGCAACACCGGGGCCGTGCGCCACCACGAGGTGAGCCGCTTCGAAAAGCACCTAGGTCTCTGGTACTACGTCGACGGCGACGTGCTCGAGAAGTAATCGAATTTCGCCCGCGCCAAGGCATCCCAACATCAACGCACCCTCAACCAACACGCAAACCAACACGTCCCTATGGCCGACATCAGCACCGACGAGAAGCTCTCGAGCGCAGCGCAAAACCGCGGCGCAGAGCTTAAAACTGACAACGCTGCGCGCACGCTGCCCGCCTCCGACGGCTGGCGCTTTTGCGTTGCGCCGATGCTTGACTGGACTGATACGCACTGCCGCGTGTTTCACCGGCAGCTCTCGCGCCATGCAAGGCTCTACACCGAAATGATCACCTCGCCCGCGCTCGTGCACGGGCACCGCGACTTTCTCCTGCGCTACGACGCCTGCGAGCATCCGGTCGCCTGCCAGTTGGGCGGAAGCGACCCCGAGCAGCTCGCGCAGGCCGCGCGCTGGGTCGAGGAGGCGGGCTACGACGAAGTGAACCTCAACTGCGGCTGTCCCTCCGAGCGCGTGCAGAAGGGAAGTTTCGGCGCCTGCCTGATGCTTGAGCCCAAGCTCGTGGCCGACTGCTACAAGGCGATGCGGGATGCCGTCTCAATCGATGTCACAATCAAGCACCGCATCGGCGTTGATGACAACGACAGCTACGATTTTGTACGCGACTTCGTGGGCACGCTCTTTGAAGCGGGCTGCCGCGTCTTCATCGTGCACACGCGCTCCGCGTGGCTAAAGGGCCTCTCGCCCAAGGAAAACCGCGAGGTGCCGCCCTTAAAGCGCGACTACGCCTACAGCCTCAAGCGCGACTTCCCCGAGGCCGTGATCTGCATGACCGGCGGCAATGCAACCGTCTCGCAGGCCGAGGCCCTCATTGCTGAGGGCGTCGACGGCGTGATGGTCGGGCGCGCGGCCTATCAGAACCCCTGGATGCTCACGACGGTCGACGAGGTCCTCTACGGCGACGCGCATGCAGCGGCAACGCGCGAAGCGGTGATCGACGCGATGACCGACTACATCAAGCGCCTCGTGGCCGAGCATCCGCAGTGCGTGCGCGGCACCGCGCGCCACATGCTGGGGCTCTTGAATGGCCTTGCGGGAGCCAAGAACTGGCGCCGCACGCTCTCGGACCCCGCGGCCTACGCCGCCTTCGGGCCTGAGATTCTGCATGAGGCGTATGCACGCGCGGGCTGGCGGGCTGCGCGCATGGGAGACGACCGGTTCGACGACGACGAGTTCTAGTCCCCGGCGGAAAAATCAAAAACATCAGGAAAAAGGAAGCCGCGCAAGTTTCGTTTGACTGCGCGGCTTTATCGTGGTTGCAGCCTTGGCTTTACGGTTCTGCCGTCTGGCGGATCGGGCGGTTTTCGTCGCTGATCCACTCCGACCAGCTGCCGATGTAGACGCCCGCGGCGGGAATGCCCGCGGCCATCATCGCGAGATGATTGCAGCAGGCAGTGATGCCCGAGCCGCAGTAGTTGATGATGTTGGCCGTATCGCGCGAGCCGATCACGGCGCGAAATTCCTTCTGCAGCTCCTCAAGGGACTTCAAAAGACCGTCGGCGCCGATGTTTTCCGTACTCGGACGGTTGAGCGCGCCGGGTATGTGGCCCGCGACCGGGTCGAAGGGCTCTTCTTCGCCCGCATAGCGCGAGGGGCTGCGGGCATCCAAAAGCGTGTAGTCGCCGGACTCGAGGTTGTGCTCGACGAACTCCAGCCCGAAGACGCGCTCCAAGGGCGTCTTCGCGCGGTAGGTGCCCTGTTCCCATTCGCCCACAGCGGTTTCAATGGGAAGCCCCGCCTTTTCCCAGGCGGCGTAGCCGCCGTTTAAAACGCGCACGTTTTCAAAGCCCACCCAGCGCAGCGTAAACCACAGACGCGCGGCGAAGTTCAAAAGCCCGTCGTCGTAGACCACGACCACCGAGTCGGGCGAGATGCCGAGGCGGCGCATGTTCACGCAAAAGCGCCCGGAGTCGGGCAGGGGGTGCCGGCCGTTGGTGCCGCTGCGGCAGCCTGCGTCGTCATTTACCATGGGCGCATAGCGCGCCAGAGGAATGTGTCCCGCCTCATAGAGCCTGCTGCCCGCCGCGGGGTCGGTGAGGTGCGAGC
>USAL01000132.1 GCA_900552545.1 uncultured Sutterella sp.
CGGCGACCGAAAGCTGCACCGGATCCTCGCGGGGAGTCACGGCAGGCGCCGCAGCAGCGGTCTTTGTGAGTTTTGCAAACGGGAAGCTGATCGCGCCTGCCGGACAGGCTTCGGCGCAGGCGTGGCACTTGGTGCAGCGCGCCATCAGTTCGGGGTCGACGTGCCCTGCGGTGAGGTCGATTCCTTCGGGGCAGGCGCGGCGGCAGGCGTTGCATTCAAAGCCGTGCGTCGTGCGCAGGCAGGCCGCCTTGTTGATCGTCGGGTGCCAGAAGCGGTTGAGCCGGCTCATGATCGAGTTGAGCGCACCGAGCGGACAGAAGTTGTGACACCAGCGCCGCAATACGAAGATCTCAAGAATGAGGAAGGCCGCAAAGAAGAGAAGCGACCAGGAGGTGGCGTTGAAGGCAAAGAGCTGCCAGAGGCCGATCACGAGCGCAAAGGTCAGGCCCACCGGGCAGATGAGGCAGAAGACCGGAAAGCCGAAGATGGCGCTTGAGGCAAGCGCGCCGCCCAGAATGAAGTAGGGAGCGCGGGAGGGCTTTGAGGATTTGGCGTCGGCTGCGGATGCCTTACTTTCAGCCGTATCTTTTTTGCCGGCTGCGGCGCAGGCGCTGCAGCTTTTGGCCGCGCAGCTGCCGCAGGCGCTCTTTTCCGGATGAATCGCGATCGTGCGCTTGCCGCTCACGCGTTCAATCAGCGGCACCGGGCAGGCCCAGCCGCAGAAGATGCGCCCAAAGAGCGTCGTCACGAGCAGAAAGACGATGAAGCCGATCAGAACGCGCGGTAAAAGCGACCCATCGGCGAGACTCATTTCAATGGCGCCAAGCGGGCAGATCGCGGCAATGGCGCCGATGCCAAAGGACGAGAGCGTCCCCCAGCCCGTGTGAAACGCGAGGCCAACAACGACGAGAACGACGAAGGCCGCGGCCGTCACCGTGCGCAGCACAGAAGGTTTGAATTTCATGACTGACCCTCCCTGACGGCGGGATCGCTTAGCGAAGCCGCCTTGGCGGTCTTGCCTGCCGATTTGCTGCGCTCGGGCAACGGGTTGGGCGTGGTGTCGCGCTCGGTTGCGTCGCCTCGCACGGTCTGCGCGTCAGGCACGATGCGGATGCCGCGCACCGTCTCGCCCTTGAAGGATTGAAAGACGTTGGCGGGGCAGACGTTCACGCACGTGCCGCAGCCGTTGCAGCGGTTTGCGTCGATGATCGGGGCATTGGTCTCCGAGAGGCTGATCGCGTCGTAGGGGCACAGTTCATAGCACTTCGTGCAGCCGCCCGTGCGCAGCGCAATGCAGATGTCGGTGAGTTCGGCCGTGCCGATCTTGGCCGTCTTCGGATCAAAGTCGTGCAGCGCCTGCGTGGGGCAGACGTCGACGCACTTGTGGCAGAAGTCGCAGTCGCCGCGCACATAGTTCATCACGGGCGTGCGCATCTGCGTGAGGCCGCCCGCGATCGTGCCGACGCCGATCACGGAGGTGTGGCAGACGCTGCGGCAGCGGTCGCACCGGATGCAGCGCGCGATGAATTCGCTTTCGTCCTGCCCTCCGGGCGGACGGATCGCGGGGGCGCTCGTCCCGCCGGCGCGGCCGGCGGCGCCAAGCGCCAGCAGTCCAAGGATGCCGCCTGCGGCAACGCACAGATCGCGGCGCTGCATTCCAAAAAGCGAGGGCTTTTCACCGCCCTGGCCGAGAGCGCCGCGGCGGGAGGTCTTCTCTGGCATCCTTGGCTCCTTTTGGGTATTTAAACGGTTGATCAACTGCGGCTTTGCCCGAGATCGGGAAAGCCGCTCCTCAATAGCCGGCGGAGAGCCGGCAATGCGCCTCGTTTTTTAAGCCTGAGCCTGCGGCTGCGCGGCGGCGGCTTGCGGGGCGGCCTTGCTGCAGCAGGCCTTGCAGGGGGCCTTTGCCTTTTCAGGTTCCGCCTCAGGCGTGATGCCTGCCGACGCAAGAAGGTCGTTCAACATGTAGGCGTCCATGGCGAGGAACTTTTCGGTCACGTCCACGGCGCCGCGGTAGAAGTCCGTCTCGATGTATTCGCGCGCTTCGTGCGCAAAGGAGGGAACCCAGTTGAGAAGGTGGTTCTTCAAAAACGACTGCTGCTCCTTCAAGCTTGCGGCGTAGGCCGCGTCGTTTCCGGCCTTGCGTGCGGCAAGCGCGTCGTCGGTGAGATGGGCCATGAATTCAAGCTCCATGGCGATGTGGTCTTCCATGATGTCGCGATGGTCGCTGCAGGCAAGCCCATGGGTGCGGAAGATGCGTGTGACCTCTTCCCAGGCGCCCTGCATCACGAGACGCTCGGGGCTCGTGTAGACCGACTCATAGGGGTAGGCCGCCTTGGTCTTGCCTGCGCCGAGAAACGCAGAGGCGTAGTCCACGGCCAAGTCCGTGAGCGGATCCTCGCGCGGTTCGTCAATGAACTTGCGGATGAGCGCAAAGCCTTCGGCGAGGGGATTTTCCTCGGGGTTGTCGGTCGGGAAACCGGCCGCCTTCAGACCGTCGAGACACTCGCGGGTGATTTCCGTGCGAAAGAACCGGCTCGTCAGACGGTACATGGCGCTGCGCTGGTTGAGCGCGAGGACTTCTTGCTGATCCATGGGAGAGATCCTTCTTGTTGTTGTCGATGCCTCCCGGCGCGATCAGGCGATGGGAAGGTGTCAATGGGGTGTTGTGTCGTCAGGGGGCTTTGCCTGACGGAAAATTCAAGCCCGGAAAGAACAAAAAAGAGCGAAGAAAGAGCGCGAAAGAATGAAAAAAGAACGATCAAAGAACGAAATCTTTTCCTACCCGAAGAACTGCCAGGCTCGCGTGCCCAACGCCACGACGAGAAGGTGCGTCGCACCGCTTCCGACGAGAGCGCCCGCAAGGGCGAGAAAGCCGCCAGCGGCGCACGCGCGCCGTGCGATGAAGCTTGCAATGAGCGGAACGACCACGCCGCAGCCGACGATGCCGACCCAGAAGAGCTCGGAGGCCTCGCCCGTGAGCGCGCGCTGCGCGGCAAGCATGGATTCGCTTTGCCCCGAGAGCCCGAGCACGGCAAGGTAGACGGCAACGCAGGCAAGCGCCGCAACGGCGGTGCCGGCAATGACCGTGGGACGCGGATCGTCTTCAGCGCGCCAGGCCATGAGGGCATAGCCCGCGCTTGCAAAAAGACTCATCCAGCCGATCAGTGCAAGGACCAACGTCCATGTGTTCCAGGCCGCGCGCCAGGGCATGACGAGGCTGCGGCCCAGAATCACGACGAGCACCAGTCCCACCAGAGCGCCGAGCACGGCCACCTTGGAGGTGGTCGAGGCTTCAGCGCCCCGGTAGAGCAGGAGAAGATAGACGAGGTCGATGACGACAAGCGCCATCATCCCGACAAACTGCTCGAAGATCGGAGTGCCCGGATTGGAGAGCACGCCGAAGATGAGAGCGGGGCGGCCGAGATTGCTCACGGCCGCGACGGCCCCCGCAAGCAGGCTGACGAGGACGGCGGCGCCGCACGCAGCCAGTACGCGTACCGGAAAGTTGCTGCGTTCGCCCAGCGCGACGGCGGCCATGAGGCCGGCGCCGCACGTGACAAGAGCTGTAAACAGCGTGAGAGTCATCGAACCGTCGCCCATCTTGCTTCTCCTTTTTTAGAGCATCTTCGGAGGATTGGACTGCCACTCGGCATTCTTCTTGTGAAGAATGTAGCGCACGGTCGGGTGGTTCCCGGTGTCGGGCATCGAGTGCACGTTCTCGGGACCGGCGGCCTTGATCGCCTTGGAGACGTCGCTGTTGGGATCGTCGATGTCACCAAAGAAGCGGGCCTTGGCGCAGCAGACCTTCACGCAGGCAGGCTGTTCGCCGATTTCCTGCAGATGGTGGCAGAGCGTGCACTTTTCGACCACGTTCTTTTCCGGGTTGTAGGAACGAGCGCCGTACGGGCAGGCGGCCATGCACATCTTGCAGCCGATGCACTTTTCCTTGTTCACCAGAATCTGGCCGTCTTCCGTGCGGTAGGTTGCACCGGTCGGGCAGACCTTCAGACACGGAGCGTCCTTGCAGACCTGGCAGACCGACGGCAGGAAGTACTGCTTGATGTCGGGGAACTTGCCCAGAGGGCCGATCGAGAGGACCTTGTTGTAGTACACGCCGAGCGGCACGCCGTTTTCCTGCTTGCAGGCAACTTCACAGGCATGGCAGCCGATGCAGCGGTCGAGGTCGATAACCAGAGTTTTCTGTGCCATTTTTTAGAACTCCACATTCTTTGTCGGATCCGAGGGCTGGGGCATCCACGGTTTGAAATCTTCGGGCTTGGTCCAGACGCCGGCGGGAGCGCCGTCGGCCTTGTAGACCTTCACCTGGATGCCGCGCAGGGTGTACGTGCCAACCACGTCGTTGAACGGGGGCGTGTTCTTGGTGAGAACGTTGTAGTTCTCTTCCTGCCAGCCGTGGGTCGGGGTGTTCAGAGTCTCCGGATTCCAGAAGCGTTCCATGTAGACCACGTGCGGGTTCATGCTTTCGGTCAGACGCGCGAGTCGAGCCAGACCCAGTCGTCCTGAGCGATGCCCTGCTTCTTGGCCGTATCGGGAGTGATCCAGATTTCGGCCGTGGGCATGATCTCGCGGATGTACGGGACGTTGCGCAGCGTGCCGTGGTGGTAGATCGGCAGACGACCGTTGGTGATCGTGAGCGGATATTCCTTGACGGTCTTCGGGTCAAGCGGCGATTCGCTCGGCTCCATGTAGTAGGGCAGCGGATCGTAGTCCTTCTCAACCGGCGGCACCTTGTCGAGCGCATAGGGCTCGCCCGTGCGA